>JBQCFD010000303.1:0-23652 GCA_051959625.1 Rhizomicrobium sp. | reverse complement strand
AGGGCCTTTACGATCGGAATACCGCCCGCCGCCGCGGCTTCGAATTTGAGCGCGACGCCGTTCTCTTCCGCCAGCGCCGCCAGCTCCGCGCCGTGATAGGCGAGAAGCGCCTTGTTGGCGGTGACCACATGTTTCTTCGCCGCCAGCGCGGCCTTCACCAGATCATAGGCTGGGCCGCTCTCGCCGCCGATCAACTCCACAATGACGTCGACGTCCGCATTTACGAGCGCCCTCGCGTCCGCCTGCCAATTCAACTTCGATACGTCCGTAGCCCGGCGCTTGGTCTTGTCGCGCGCGGAAACGCCTACGAGCTGCAACGGGCGCCCCGCCCGCTGTTCAAGCTCCTTGCCGCGCGTCAGCAGGACCGAAGCGACGCCGCCACCGACCGTGCCCAATCCGGCTACCGCAATACGCAAGGGACCGTTCATCTCACCAGTTCCGGAACGCGAGGATGCTCGTTGCTGCGCATCGAGAGAAATTTCTTCACGTTGCGCGCGGCCTGGCGGATGCGATGCTCGTTCTCCACCAGCGCGATGCGCACATAACCTTCGCCATATTCCCCGAAACCAAGCCCGGGCGCGACCGCGACCTTGGCATGGATCAGAAGCTGCTTGGCGAATTCCAGCGAACCCATATGCGCGTGACTTTCCGGGATCGGCGCCCACGCGAACATCGAAGCCGGCGGCGCCGGAATGTCCCAGCCGGCGCGCGTCATGCTCTCGACCAGCACGTCGCGGCGCGCCTTGTAGATCGCGCGCATCTCTGCAACGCAATCCTGCGGGCCGTTGAGTGCCGCCGTTGCCGCAACCTGCACCGGGGTGTAGGCGCCGTAATCGAGATAGGATTTGATCCGCGCCAGGGCCGCGATCAGCGTCTTGTTGCCGGCCGCGAAGCCCATGCGCCATCCCGGCATCGCGTAGGATTTGCTCAAGGACTGGAATTCCACGGCGACGTCTTTCGCACCTTCAACCTGGAAGATGGAGGGTGGCGGATTGGTGTCGTCGAAATAGATGTCCGCATAAGCGAGGTCGGAGAGTATCCAGATCTCGTGCTGCCTCGCGAAGGCGATGATCTCCTTGTAGAAGTCCAGCCCAACGACTTGCGCAGTGGGGTTCGACGGATAGTTCACCACCAACGCCGTCGGCTTCGGCACGGAATGGCGCACGGCCCGGTCCAGCCCCCGCAAATACTCTTCCGGCGACGTCGCGTTCACGTGCCGGATCGCGGCGCCGGCAAGAATGAATCCGAAGGCGTGAATCGGATAAGCAGGGTTGGGGACTAGGATCGTGTCGCCGGGCGCGGTGATCGCCTGCGCGAGATTGGCAAAACCTTCCTTGGAGCCAAGCGTTGCGATGACTTCGCTCTCGGGGTCGAGCGTCACGCCGAAGCGGCGCAGATAGTACCCCGCCATGGCCTTGCGCAGGCCCTTGATGCCGCGCGACGCGGAATAGCGGTTGGAGCGCGGGTCGCGCGCCGTCTCGATCAGCTTGTCGACAATATGCTGCGGCGTCGGCATATCGGGATTGCCCATGCCGAAATCGATGATGTCTTCCCCGCGCGCGCGTGCCTGTGCCTTGAGGCGGTTCACCTCCTCGAAGACATAGGGCGGCAACCGCCGGATGCGGTGGAACTCGGTCTGCATCGCGCTGAAACCCATTGGCCCGCGCGGCTATCGCGCAAGCGCTCGAAACATCGGGTCAATTGTGCAGCGCGTCAATACGGCGACCTCGCGCTCCGCATCGTTGACTCCGAGACTGGGACAAAGCGGCAAAAGCCCGCGGATTCCAGACGGTTCTTCGGTTGACTGGGGCGGGCCCAGCCCTACACTCCGGCTCCGTTCGAACGATATTCCCGGTGATTCCACATGGCGGATATTCCGCACCCGCACGGCGTACGTCCGCGCCCGCTTTCCCCCCATCTGCAAATCTACCATTGGGCCGTGACGATGGTGACGTCCATCACGCACCGCATCACTGGCGTTGGCCTCTATCTGGGCATTGTGCTGATCGCATGGTGGCTGATCGCAGCCTCCATGGGGCCCGAGGCTTACCAGCCCTTCGTGACTGCCGCCACCAACCCCATCGGCCAGATCATCCTGTTCGGCTTCACCTGGGCGGCGGCCTATCATCTGTTCAACGGCATCCGTCACCTCGCCTGGGACCTGGGCTACGGCTTTGTGCCGAGGACGGCGATGTGGACCGGCGTCATCGTGATCGCACTGTCGCTGATCGCGGCAATCGGGATCTTCATCTGGGCTCATTCGCCCCAATCCGGCGTCTATCGCGCGGGGATCTATCAATGAGCGACGAGACCCCGCTTCACCGCATTCAGGGCCTGGGCGCCGCGCATTCCGGCACGCAACATTTCTGGCGCGAACGCATCACGTCAGTCGCACTGGTTCCCCTCGTCATTTGGTTCGGTTTCGCTGCGCTGGCTCTCGTCGGCGCGCGCGAGGTGGACGTCCTGACCTTCTTTCAGCACCCATGGAATGCCGGATTGATGGGCCTGTTCATCATTGTCCTGCTGATCCATTCGGTGGTCGGCATGCAGTCGGTGATCGACGATTATGTCCACCAGCCCTTCCTCAAGGTCGTTGCACTTCTCCTCAACCGCGGGTTTGCGTGGTTGATGGGCGCCGTTTGCCTGATCGCGCTTTTGCGCATCGTTTCGTAGGACAGATATGACCGCTTATCCGATTACCGATCACACCTTCGACGTCGTCGTTGTCGGCGCCGGCGGCTCCGGCCTGCGCGCCACGCTGGAATGCGCGGCACAGGGGCTGAAGACGGCCTGCGTCACCAAGGTATTCCCCACCCGCAGCCACACGGTCGCCGCCCAAGGCGGCATCGCAGCCTCGCTCGGCAATATGGGCGAAGACGACTGGCGCTGGCACATGTACGACACCGTGAAGGGATCGGACTGGCTGGGCGACCAGGACGCCATCGAATATCTCTGCAAGCATGCTCCGGAGGCGGTGTACGAGCTGGAGCATTTCGGCCTACCTTTCAGCCGCACGGAAGACGGCAAGATCTATCAGCGCGCCTTCGGCGGCATGACGAGCAATTACGGCAAGGGCATCGCGCAACGCACCTGCGCCGCGGCCGACCGCACCGGCCATGCCATGTTGCACACGCTTTATGGGCAATGCGTGAAGCATGAGGTGAACTTCTTCATCGAATATTTCGCACTCGACCTGATCGTCGAGGACGGCGCGGTGCGCGGCCTGATGGCGTGGAATCTGGATGACGGCACAATCCATCGCTTCCGCGCACACAAGGTCATTATGGCCACGGGCGGCTATGGACGCATCTACCAATCCTGCACTGGCGCGCACACGCAGACCGGCGACGGCAACGCGATGGTTCTGCGCGCGGGACTGCCCTGCCAGGACATGGAATTCGTCCAATTCCATCCGACCGGCATCTTTGGCGCGGGCGTGCTCATCACCGAAGGCGTGCGGGGCGAAGGCGGCTACCTGACCAATTCCGAAGGCGAACGCTTCATGGAGCGCTATGCGCCGAGCGACAAGGATCTGGCGTCGCGCGATGTGGTGTCACGCGCCATGACCATCGAGATCCGCGAAGGCCGCGGGGTGGGCCCGAACAAGGATCATATCCACCTGCATCTGTCGCATCTGGATCCGAAGATCATCCACGAACGCCTGCCCGGCATCAGCGAGAGCGCGCGCATCTTTGCAGGCGTCGATGTGACCAAGGAGCCGATCCCGGTGCTCCCGACCGTGCACTACAACATGGGCGGCATACCCACGAACTATCACGGTGAAGCCCTGACCCTGCGGGACGGCAATCCCGACACAGTCATACCCGGCTTGATGGCCGTAGGCGAAGCGGCGTGCGTGTCGGTGCATGGCGCCAACCGCCTCGGCTCCAACTCGCTGATCGACCTCGTCGTGTTCGGCAAGGCGGCCGGCGTGCAGGCGGCGAAATCCATCACGCCCGGCGAAGCGCATGCCGATCTGCCCAAGGACGCCGGCGAGCAGGCGCTGGCGCGGCTCGACAGATATCGCAACGCCAAAGGCAACACGCCAACCGCGCAAATGCGAACCGCGATGCAGAAGGCGATGCAGGAAGACGCCGCCGTGTTCCGCACCGGCGAAACGCTGGCGCAGGGCCGCAAGCGTATCGATGCGATCTACAAGAGCATCGGCGACATCGGCGTCAGCGACCGCTCCATGATCTGGAATTCCGACCTGGTGGAAACGCTTGAGTTCGAGAACCTCATCCAGCAGGCGATCGTCACCATCGAAGGCGCGGTCACCCGCACCGAGAGCCGCGGCGCGCACGCCCGCGAAGATTATCCCAACCGCGACGATCAGAACTGGATGAAGCACACGCTGGCGTGGCTCGATCCCAAGACTGGCTGGGCCAAGCTCGATTACCGGCCGGTGCATAACTACACGCTCTCCAACGACGTGGAATACATCCCGCCCAAGGCCCGGGTGTACTAGGGTCACGCCCTTTGGCTTTTGTGAAATTCGGATAACGAGGGCTTGACGCCCCTCTATTCGTCACCAGATCATCTTACGATGTAAATGGAGGGCTGGAGATGACGCTCGAGCCGCTTCTGCATGCGCCATTGGCCATCAAGGTCCACGTGGCAACCGTGGTGCCCGCTTTCGCCATCGGCACATGGCAGATCCTGCTGAGCCGCAAGGGTACGCCGCTGCACCGGGCCTTTGGCTACGTCTATCTCACGCTCATGACCGTAACCGCGATCAGCGCGCTCTTCATTCATGCGCTGATGCCGAACGGTCCCTTCGGCGGCTTCAGCCCGATCCACCTACTCGTGTTGGTGACGCTGTTCGGGGTTTTCGGAGCATTGCGCGGCGCCTACACGCACAACATCGCGCAACACAAATGGTCGATGCTGTCCGTCTATATCGGCGGCATCCTCATCGCAGGAACGCTCGCCTTCATGCCCGGACGCATCATGCACGCGGTTGTCTTCGGCGGCTGATTATCTCAGGGCCCGGATCGCCGCCGCGATTTCAGCGCCCTTTGCCTGCTTGAACGCGATGCAGCGGTCGATGCGGTCCTCATTCTCCTTCAGCGTACGCGGCGTGCCCGTGAGCTGGGACGTCTTGGGCCCAAAGAACGCCGCGAGATCGGCCTTCGCATTGGCGTCGCAGGCAAATTTCAGGATGTCCGGTGCGCTGCTCATGCCGTAAGTCGACAACCGCTTCAGCAGCGGATCGTAGTTCGTCTTGAACCAGGACCACGCCACGTCACGCCCCTTCGCTTCGCCCTGCATGTAGCGGAACACATAGCGCACGTCGCCGATGCGGATGGCGGGACTGAGCGTCACATCCAGCAGTTTCTTCAGCGTCACGTCGTCATTCGATCCGGAAACGGCGTAGATCGCGCTTTGGACAAAGTACTCGTCCTGCGATTTCTGCATCGCTGCCAGCACACTGTCCGCGAAGGATGGACCTTCGGAGATTACGCCCGCGCGCAGAGCCTCCTGCAGCAACTCCGGCGCGATGCCACCCGAGTTCGCACCACCATTCGATGCAAGATAGGAATGCGCGGCCTTTGTGAGTTGCGCGATCAGGGCCGGATCATGCCCCTCCTCCACCAATAGCTGGACGAGGTATTGGCGCATCAGGGTGTCGGCGGGTTTCTCGCCGGATTTCGGCGCCAGGCCGAGCGGCGTCAGCCGGGGGCCGAATTTCGCGCGTATGAACGCCTGCACTTTCGGCAGATCGGCGGGTGCCACGATGCCGGTCACGCGCAGTTCGCGCAACGAGTCCGTGAGGTTAAAGCTGTCGCGGTGATCGCTGTCGAGCAGATCCCACTGCCCGATCGGTGCGAGCATCCCGATGGTGTTAAAATAATCCGACGCGGTCCCGTATCCCCCGCGCATGGCGGCATCGACATTGTGGAACAGCGTGAACTGGTCGGCCGCGTCCAACACCGGCGCTGCAGCGATCCACTTACTCCAATCCGTTTCGTCGCCGGAGAACCGGTAATAGCCCGCGCCTTCGGCATTCGGGAAAACCGATGCCGGACATTTGCCGCCCAACGCCACCTGCGTTGCGGGCGGCGTCACGATCTCACACGTCCTTGCGCCATCCGCCGACAGACACATCGGTACTTTCCAGTCGTGCGAAACCGGCGCGATGCCGACGCTCGTATAGGGCGATTGCGTGACGCTGACCCCACCCTTCCCTGCCGAGCAGGCGAGTTGCGTCTTCAACAGCGGAATACCGGGTTGATTGATGAAGCTGTTGAAGGCGTCCACGATCTCGGGATGGTTCGTGGCCCGCGCGATGGTGCCGATGAAATCCTGCGCGCTGGCGTTCTTGAATGCGAACTTCGACAGATAGGCGTGGATGCCCTTCTGCCAGTCCGCGGCACCGACGTAACTTTCGAACATCGCCAGGATCGCTGCACCTTTCGAGTAGGTGATGTCGTCGAATGCATTGTCGATATCGTCGGGATTGTTCACCGGATTGTGGATCTGTCGCGCACTCGGCAGCTCATCCAACCGCATGACGGCGACGGTCGAATTCAACGTCTCGCGGCCGAACTCCTGATCCGGCTTCACCTGACTGGAGATCTTGCTCTCCATCCAGGTGGCGAAGGATTCATTCAGCCAGATGTCGTCCCACCATTTCGGCGTGACGAGGTCGCCGAACCATTGATGCGCGAGCTCGTGCGCCTGCACATCCAGGCTCGAGCGCTTCTGTTCCAGCGGCGCATTGTCGTCCATCAGCAGAAGCTGCTCGCGGAACGTCACGGCGCCGGCATTCTCCATCGCGCCGGCGGCGAAGTCCGGCACCGCCAGCACGTCGAGCTTCTGGTAGGGGTAGCCGATGCCGTAATAGGCCTCGAGGTGTTCGATCACCGATGGTGTGAGCGAGAGAGCGTATTTGAGCTTTGCGCCCATTCCCTTCGCCGTGACCCCTCGCAGATGCAGCGGGTGATCACGATATTGATTGGCGGGAATGTCGCCGCCGTCCACGATGTCGAGCGGGCCGATCGCGAGCGCAATGAGATAGGTCGGCAGCGGCTTGGTCTGTTCGAATACCCATTTCCGCATGCCGTTTCCGACGCTGCTGTCGGTGATCACGCGGGTGTTGCCGACCACCTTGTCGTCCACCGGCGCGATGACCGTGATGTCGAACGGCGTCTTGAAACCCGGTTCGTCGAAGCCCGGAAACATGCGCCGCGCGTCGATGTTCTCGAACTGCGTGAAGGCGTAGGCATCTCCCGCCTTGGTCACGACCTTGTAGAGCCCCGCGAGCGACTCGTTGAACGGTGCGTCGTAGTCAAACACCAGCTTCGCGCGCCCGGCCGGAATCGTTTCCGCAAAATTCAGATAGGCCACCCCCGACGGGTCGACCTGGGCATAGCCGGCCGGCACCTTCTTGCCTGAGGGCAGGATGGCGACCGCGCTTTTCATGTGAATCTCGTTGCCGTCGATGAACAGCGTCTTGCGCGCGGTGTGGAACGTCACGTCGATTTCGGTGTGTCCGCTGAAGCGCGCTTTCTTGGGATCGACTGTCACCGTGAGCGCGTAATGGTCGGGTGTGGCGGCGCGCGGCAGCGACGCCATGGGGATTTGCTCGTCCGGCTTGGTGATCGGCGCCGGTGCCGTCAGGTCCGCGCTCTGCGCATCCTTCTTCTGACCGTCGTTCCTGCCGCAAGAGGAAAGCAACGCGAGCGCCACGAGCGCCGCAGCCGAAATGTTTTTCCGTGACATGAAAGAGCTATGGCGGGTGTTGCAGCGGCCAGATTAGCCGATCTTTCCGATTCGCCAAGCCAATGCCTACTTTCGTTCAGGCGGCGTTCAGCGGCATATTTCGATCCTGATCGCGTTCTTCGGGCCAACCACGGTCCGTCAACGAGGAGATACGACATGCTGACGAAGACAGGTATGATGTTGGCGGCCGCCGCTGTGGCGCTGACGGCGGGAACAACCGGCGCCTCCGCGCAAGGCCGCTATTACTACGGCGACGATTGCCACGACCAGAACCGCACTGCCGGTACCGTGCTCGGCGCCATCGCCGGTGGTGTCATCGGCAACCAGTTCGGCAGGGGCGGCGGCAGGGCCGCGGCGACCGTCGGCGGCGTCATTCTGGGCGGCGCGATCGGCAACAAGATCGCCGGCGACATGGATTGCCAGGACCGGCAATACGCCTTCCGCGTCTACGACGAGGGTCTCGACGGTCCGATCGGCCGTCGTTACGACTGGCGCGACCCGCGCGGCCACTACGGTTACTTCATCCCGACCCGCGAATATCGCCATCATCGCAGATGGTGCCGCGATTTCGAGGTGGGCGTGTGGCGCCATGGCCGCTGGAACGTGAACTATGGCACGGCCTGCCAGTATGGCGACGGCTGGCATTTCGTCTAAGCGGCACCAACTGACATGGCAAACCCCGGAGCGATCCTCCGGGGTTCGTCATTTCCACTATTTGCCTTTCCACTGCGGCGCGCGCTTCTGGGCGAACGCCATGGGGCCTTCCACGAAATCTTCGCTTTTGAACATGGCGGCGACAGCCGGATATTTCGATTGCGCTTTCAACGCGGCCTCGACCGACGGCTCCGCGAGCCCGCGATAAACCGCTTGTTTCGAAGCGCGGACCGACATCGGTGACAGCTCGAGGATTTGGCCCGCCCATTTCCGCGCCGCACCCGGCAAATCGGCGGGCACAACGACGTCGTTCACAAATCCCAGCGCCAACCCTTCCTTCGCGCTGACGCGCCGCGCCGTGAGGATCATGCCGAGTGCGCGCTTGTCCCCGATGGTGCGCGGCAGGCGGTGCAGTCCGCCCGCCAGCGCCGCGAGGCCGACGCGCGGTTCCGGCAGCGCGAAGCTTGCGGCCTCCGATGCCACGATGATGTCGCAGGCGAGCGCGATCTCGAAGCCGCCGCCCATCGCCAGACCGTTCACCGCCGCGATCACCGGCTTGTCCAGATCGAAGCGCGAGCACAATCCTGCAAAGCCGCTTGGCGGGATCGACATCTTGCCGCCGCCTGCCTGATATTTCAGATCGTTCCCCGCGCTGAACGCTTTCTCGCCCGCGCCCGTGACGATGGCCACCCATTGTGCCGGGTCGCTCGCGAAGTCGTTGAAGATCGTGTCGAGTTCGAAATGGGCCGGCGGATGAAGCGCATTCATCACCTCCGGACGGTTCAGGGTGATGACGGTGAGCGGTCCTTCCCTCTCCACCTTGCAGAATTGATAATCTGTCATGAGCGATTTTCCCAATGTTCCCGGTCCGATTTGGCCACCACCGGCGCACCGCAGCAAGGCTTGGGTAACCATTTCTCTTTAGCGTCGGCTCCGTGCAACTTCGGACAACCGCATGCCGGACTACTGGATCGTCAGCGTCAGCGATCGGGCTTATGGCCCTTACACGACGGAGCAGATGCAGGGCTTCGCGGCGGAAGGCCGCCTTGCCGCTGCGTCGCTGATCGCGCGCGCGGGCGAGACCACATTCCGCGCCGCCGGGGAGGAGCCGCAATTCTCCGACCTGTTCCAGCCATCGAAGATGGCACAGCAGGCGCGCGCGGAATCCATGCAGCCGAACGAGCCGGTTGCCGTGCAGAAATTCGGACGCAGCGACATCGACGGCAAACCTGGCGCGCGTGCGCGTTTCATCATCATCACCGACATGAAATCGCGCTCGATCCAGGGCGTCGAGGAGGAGATCCACAAAATGGGCTCCGCCTATTCCCTCATGCCGCAGGTGTGGCTCCTGATGAGCGAATTGTCGGTGAACGCGATCCGCAATCTGCTCACGCCCCAACTCGGCAAGCTCGATATGCTGTTCGTGCTGGATGCCACGCACGACAAGGCGGCGTGGTTCAACTTCGGCCCGGAAGCGGATACGCGCATCCGCAAACTCTGGATCAAGGAACAGCCGATTACGCGCCAAAACGCCGTGAACGGCTAGCCGATCTGTTTCAGGTCGCCGCGGAAGCGCTGATAGTTCCGCACATATACATCCGCCGAGACATTGAGCATCGCCAGTTGAGGTTCCGTGAGGCTGCGCACGACGCGCGCCGGGGCGCCGAGGATCATTGAACCGTCCGCGAATTCCTTGCCTTCGGAGATCAACGAATTAGCGCCCACCAGGCAGTTGTTCCCGACCTTCGACCGGTTGAGCAACGTCGACCCCATGCCGATCAAGGAACTGTCGCCCACCGTCGTCGAATGCAGGATGACCTTGTGGCCGACGGTGACATTGCTACCGATCGTCGTCGGTTGCCCCGGATCGGTGTGCACCACCGAATTGTCCTGAACATTGGAATTCTCGCCGATGGTGATCCAGTCGTTGTCGCCGCGCAGCACGGCGCCGAACCAGACGCTGGCGCCCTTCAGAAGGCGCACGGTGCCGATAAGAACGGCATTCGGCGCGATCCAGTAATCGCCCTCGGCGGGAAGTTCTGGCTTGCGGTCGCCCAGCGCATATATCGGCATGGTGAAACTTTCGTTCTTTCCAATCGGAGTGTGACAGCCGTAGGCCGACAAGAAAAGTTCAACAATAAAACCATACGGCCTTCGAATTTTTCGCTACGCTTTCTTCAAGCTCACTGAGTCGCGTGGGCTTAAGGGGGCGCAAGCTGGTGCAGATTTGCACTTTGCCAGTACCGACCGCCAAACGGCAGAAAACCGCCGCCCTGAAGCACACACGCTCATGCCAGCCAGCCGTTTCTCCACGGAACGGCATCTTCCCACACCATCGTCATCTGTCATTGTCCAGGGAGTATCCATGGCCAAGCGTTCCGCGCGTCGCAAGTATCGCGACAGTGCCTATGAAGCCGACAATGTGCATGCCCTCTTTCCATCCGGCGGCTGGAGCCCGCTGGATCGCGACCGCGAAAGCCGCGATCGAAAATATGTGAAGAACATACGGGCCATGAGCCCGTTGCAGCAGCAGTTGATGGATGCGATCGATGAACGCTCCGTCGTACTCGCGCTGGGGCCGGCGGGAACCGGCAAGACTTACATCGCCATCGCCAAGGCCGTGGAGGCGCTCGAACAAAACAAGGTGAGCCGCATCGTGCTGTCGCGGCCTGCCGTGGAAGCGGGCGAGAGCCTCGGTTTCCTGCCCGGCGATCTGCAGGACAAGCTCGCGCCCTATCTGCGGCCGCTTTACGACGCGCTCAGCGAGCGTCTCGGCGGGAAAAGACTCAAGGCGATGCTCGCGGAGAACATCATCGAGATTGCGCCGGTGGCATACATGCGCGGCCGCACGCTCAACGATTGCTTCGTGGTGATCGACGAGGCGCAGAACTGCACCTACGGGCAACTCAAGATGCTGCTGACGCGTCTGGGCTGGCGCTCGACCATGGTGCTCACCGGCGACCCGGACCAGACGGATTTGTTGCCTGGACTTTCGGGGTTCGGCGATATCGCGTCGCGACTGGAGCGTGTGCCGGAAATCTCCATCACGCGACTGGGCGATGCCGACATCGTGCGTCATCCGCTGGTCGGCAGCATGTTGACCGTGCTGTAAGCGAATGCGGGCGGTGGCCGTGCCGCCGCCCGCTAGTTCGCCTCGTTCAGATCCGGCGGAAGCGGCGCCACGTCGACGCCCTCCTCGATCAGCTCCTTGGCTTCCTGCAGCGAGGCCTGTCCGTAGATGGCCCGCTCTTCGGTTTCGCCATAGTGAATCTTGCGCGCCTCTTCGGGGAATTTTTCGCCGACGTTCTCGGCATTCTCTTCGACATACTTTCGCAAGCCGGTCACGAACTGGCGCATCTTCCGCATCTCAGCCGGCGTGGGCGCCGACTTTTCCCTGCCGACCTTGCTCGATAGCGCCGGCGCCATGATCGCCTTCGAGACCTTGCGCGAACTGCAGACGGGACAGACAAGCTTTCCATCCGCCGCCTGTTCGTCGAAGGCGGCCGATGACGCGAACCAGCCTTCGAATTCATGGCCTTTGGCGCAGCTGAGACTGTAGGCGATCAACGCAGGAACTTTCTGAGATGCGAATACAACATGGAAGATGGGGGTAAATACCGCCCCATGCAAGCACTCGCGGCCTTGCGCTGCTAAGGGGGCGAAAATGGCCGATCGTGCCGCAGATTGGGGATGCGCGCACGAGCATCGAACGCCTGCGCGGGATCGATCTCCGCCATGAACACGCCGGGGTCGATGCCACCCTCTGCAAGAATGTCCCCCCAGGGCCCCACGATCATCGAATGGCCGTAGGTCTTACGGCCGTTCGCATGCCTGCCCCCTTTCGCGGGCGCGATGACGAACGCGCCATTCTCGATCGCACGCGCCCGCAGTAACGGATGCCAATGCGCGTTGCCGGTCGTCTCGGTGAAAGCACTGGGTACGGTAAGCAGCGTGGCGCCCTTCTTGGCCAGCGCGCGATAGAGCTGCGGGAAGCGCAGATCGTAGCAGATGCTCAGGCCAACGGTGCACCACGGCAGATCGGCAGTCACCGCGGCTTCGCCGCCCATGACAGTGTTGCTCTCGCGATAGCTTTCGCCTGATGGCAGATCGACATCGAAGAGATGGATCTTGTCGTACCGCGCGGCGATCTGGCCGTGCGGATCGATGAGAAAAGAGCGGTTGGCCGTCTTACTGCCGCTCACCTTGATGGCGAGCGACCCGATCAGAAGCCAGATACCGAGTTCCTGCGCCAGTGCGCGGAATGCGGGGAGCGCGGGATCGTCGCCTTCGCGGCAGCTCTTCTCGAGCTTGGCGCCGCCGTCCGGCGCCATCAATGTCGTATTTTCCGGCGTGGCGACGAATTGTGCCCCCGAGCGCGCGGCATCGCGGATCATGCCGGACGCATCGCGGATGTTCTCACGGACATCGTCCGAGGAACGCATCTGGACACAGGCGGCCTTGAACACGCTCATGTCACGACGCGCTCAGCAGCGGATCGAGCTTGCCGTCATGGTCGAGTGCGTAGAGATCATCGCTGCCGCCCACGTGCAGGTCCCCGATGAAAATCTGCGGTACGGTTCGCGCTCCGCCGGACTTCTCTTCCATCTCTGCACGCGCCTTGGCGTCCATGAACACATCCACCTCTTCGTAGGGCGCGCCCTTCTTCTTCAGAAGCTGTTTGGCGCGCACGCAGTAAGGACAAATGGGCGTGGTGTAGATGGTGATCTTGGGCACGGACGACTCTCACACAGCACTATCGCGAATATATAGGCTGGCATTGCGGCGTCACAGTGGCCGGGCGACGCGGGCGAGCGTCAAAACCAAGACTTTTGCCGCGCCCGCCCGCTTCAGGGCGCGGGCGCATGCATCCACAGTGGCGCCCGTGGTCAACACGTCGTCAACCAGCAGAATATTGCGGCCTTTCACCAATTTCACGCGCGCGGAATCCACCCGGAACGCGCCGCGGACATTGCGGCGGCGGGCTTTGGCAGACGGCATTTCCCCCTGGCTCGGGGTCTGCCTGGTGCGCGACAGGATCAAGGGTTCGAACCGCTTGCGCGTACGCTGGGCCAGGGCTCGAGCAAGGAGCGCTGATTGGTTGAACCGGCGCGTCCACAACCGCACGGGGTGCAGCGGCACAGGTACGATCAGATCGGCGTCGCTCACGAGTTCGCGACCCGCGCGCTCCAGCCAGCGCGCGAAAGCGGGCACCACGTCGTGCCGGTCTGCCCGCTTGAGCGCGAGGATCGGGCCGCGGCTGAATTCGTCATACCGCATGACGGATGCTGCGCGATCGAATGCCGGCGGCTGGGCAAGGCAGGTTGCGCATTTCGTGCCGGCACCGGCATCGAATTCAAAGGGCAAACCGCAGGACAAGCAGGCCGGGCCTTC
Source organism: Rhizomicrobium sp. (assembly GCA_051959625.1). Classification (GTDB taxonomy): domain Bacteria; phylum Pseudomonadota; class Alphaproteobacteria; order Micropepsales; family Micropepsaceae; genus Rhizomicrobium. The sequence continues at coordinate 9,882 of JBQCFD010000303.1, read as the reverse complement.
GAGAAACGAGATACTCCGCCAGCAATCGGCGCAAAGGCTTCCCGGCTCGCCCACCTGCTTGCGGCACATCATACATAGAGGCGGAAACAGCAGATCGAGCGCCACGCGGCCGATGCGGCGCGGCAGCAGCGCGAGCATGTCGAATATCGCCGTCATGTCGGAGAGTTTAGAATGGTCACCCGGATACGGAAAGATTTTGGCAGAGGTTCCCCACATCTTCGACCGCAAGGCCCTGGCGCTGAAAAAGGCCCGGGCGAAGCGGCGCGGCGGCCAGAACTTTCTGGCGGAAGAAGCCGCACGCGGCATTGCGCACCGCCTCACGGCGGTGAACCGCAACTTCGCGGCCCCGCTTGCGGTCGACGTTCCCGGCGAGGCGTTCGACGTGCTCAAGGACTTCGCCACAGGCTGGACGTTCGCCGCACTCGACGATCGGGAGCGGCTTGTGCCGTTGGCGGAACGCCGCGATCTCGCGGTCAGCATCCTGTCGCTGCACGCGGTAAGCGACCTTCCCGGCGCACTGGTCCAGATCCGCCGCGCGCTCAAGCCGGATGGACTTTTCGTTGCCGCTCTTTTCGCAGGCGACACGTTGCGGGAGCTGCGCGAGTCCTTTGCGGCGGGCGAAGAGGAAGTCTCTGGCGGCATCAGTCCGCGCGTTTCGCCTTTCGCCGATGTCCGTGACCTGGGCGCGCTGCTGCAACGCGCCGGCTTCGCCCTGCCTGTCGCCGATATCGAGCGCACAGTGGTTCGTTATCGCGCATTTCCAACGCTCGTGTCCGATCTGCGCGCCGCCGGTGAAACCAACGCGCTCATTGGGCGTACGCGCAAGCCTCTGCGGCGCGACGTCCTCGCCGCAAGCCTCGGGCACTATTCGAAGCACCATGCCGAACCCGACGGGCGGCTGCGCGCCACATTCGACATCGCTTACCTGACCGGATGGGCACCGCACGAAAACCAGCAGAAGCCGCTTGCGCCGGGATCGGCAAAGGCACGCCTGGCGGATGCCCTTGGGACAACCGAACGCGGCGCGGGCGATAGCACGCCCAAGCGGCGCTAGAACGCGCCGGCGATTTTGTCGAAGAACGAGCTTTTGACGCCCTGCCCCAAAGCACCGATAGCGCCGGCCACGAATACCGCTACGCCGGCGGCGAGAATGGCATATTCAATCGCCGTTGCTCCGCCGGAATGGCGCAGGAAGCCCTTCAGAGGAGATCGCGCAGCCTCGGGATCAGCGGCAGGTCGGCTGCCGGCATGGGATATTGCGTGAGATCGCGCGGACGCGCCCATTTCAGCGCTGCGTGTTCCAGCGGCTGCGCGGTGCCTTCCCAGCGCCGGCACACATAAAGCGGCATCAGGAGATGGAAGTCCGTATAGCTGTGCGAGGCGAACGTAAAAGGCGCGAGGCATGGCTCGCGGACCGTTATCCCGAGTTCTTCCTTCAGCTCCCGGATCAGAGAGTCCTCGGGCCGCTCGCCAGTCTCGATCTTGCCGCCAGGAAATTCCCATAGCCCCGCCATCGCCTTCCCGGGCGGGCGCTGCGCTATCAGCACACGCCCATCCGCATCGATCAGCGCGCACGCCACGACAAGCGACAGACGGCGCGCAGTCCCGGTCATGATGAGGAACTCCTCTTAACGCTGGCTTAACATATGGAACCGGCTTGTATCGCAACTGATCCGAAATGGAACTGTTTCTCTCATCCTGCCGTTGAAGGTTTGCATTCCGAGGAGGAAATCATGGCCCGCGGCGGCAAATCCAAATACACAAAAAAGCAGAAGCGCAAAGCAGAGCACATCGAGGAAGGCTATGAAAAGCGCGGCACCTCCAAGAAAGAGGCCGAGCGGCGTGCCTGGGCCACCGTAAACAAAGAGAGCGGCGGCGGAAAAAAGAAAGGCGGCAGCGGCCGCGGCAAGAAGGGAAACAAGTCTTCCTCGCGCAAGGGTGGCCGCAAAGGCGGCCGCGCGCATTCGAAGAAGGCCAAAGCCGGCCGCAAGGGTGGCCGCGCCACGGCGCGCAAGCGCAAGTCCCGGAAGAGCTAACTCCGATAGCTGCCGTTGATGTCGATATAGCCGTGCGTGAGGTCGCAGGTCCAAACCCGCGCACGGCCCTTCCCAAGGCCAAGATCGACCGCGATGTTCACTTCGCGGCCTGATACGGCCCTTGTCGCTCCCGCCTCGTCATATTTTATGGCACGAGCGCCCTTTTCGGCCACGACCTGATCGCCGAATGAGATTCTCAGCCGGTCGCGATCCGCCTTTTCGCCCGACTTTCCGACCGCCATGACGATGCGGCCCCAATTCGCGTCGGCGCCTGCGATGGCCGTTTTCACCAATGGCGAATTGGCGATGCTCATGCCGATGCGGCGCGCCGCGGCATCGCTCTCCGCTCCGGTCACGTCGATGCGGATCAGTTTCTGCGCGCCTTCGCCATCCTTCACCACTTGAAGCGCGAGATCGAGCAGCAACGCGTCGAGCTTCATCTTGAAGTCGCCCAGCCGCTTGTCGCTCGCTTTGACGATGGGCGGATGCTGTGCGCCCTTTCCCGTCGCGAACAGGATGAGGGTGTCGCTGGTCGAGGTATCGCTGTCCACGGTGATAGCGTTGAACGAAGGCTTCACGCCGGCGCTCAGCAGTTCCTGCAGGACGGCGGCAGGAAGATTCGCATCGGTGAACACGAAGGCCAGCATCGTGGCCATGTCCGGCGCGATCATGCCGGAACCCTTGGCGATCCCATTGATGGTGACGCGCTTGCCGTCGATGGTAGCCTGCGCTGTCGCCAGCTTCGGATAGGTGTCCGTTGTCATGATGGCTTCGGCCGCAGCACGCCAGGCACCAGCCGAGCCTTCATCGGCCAGCTTTCCCAAAATCTTTGTAATCCGCTCGGCAGGTAGCGGCTCGCCGATGACACCCGTGGACGCGAGCATGACCTCGCTGGCCTTGCAGCCCAGAGTGGCCGATGCGGACCGTGCGACCGCCTGGGCACCCTCCATACCGGCCTTCCCGGTGAACGCGTTGGCGTTGCCGCTGTTCACCACGAGCGCGCGTGCCCCGCCGGACTTGAGGTTCGCGCGGCACCATTCCACCGGCGCGGAAGATGTTTTGGACTTGGTGAACACACCCGCCGCCTGTGTTCCCGGCGCAAGCGTCACCAAAAGGACGTCGGTGCGGTCTTTGTAGCGGACGCCCGCCTCACCCGTGGCGAGCCTGACGCCTGCCAAAGGCGGCAGTGTGGGGTATTTGGAGGGGGCAAGCGGCGAAACGGGAGGGTGCGCCTTGGGCGTGGCTACCGCAGGCTTCGACTTGCTGGCTTTTGCCATGAAAGGCCCCAATTCGGCGGCGCGCATTAGCCCCAAATCCCTTGAATTGACAAGGGGGAAGCCCGTTCTTATCTCTCCCCCGCGCTCGGCCGGCAGCGATTTGCGGGCCGTTCGTGTTTGGACGCCGGGCAGCCCGCCTTGCGGCAAAACCGGCCACCCGGCCTTTTGAGGATTTGAATGCTCAGCCTCGGCAACTTCGGCAGCTTCGCGTCGCGATTCTTCGGCTCCTCCAACGAGCGCAAGCTCAAGCCCATGCAAAAGACGGTGGCCGCGATCAACGCGCTGGAGCCGCGCTTCCAGCCGATGAACGACGAAGAATTGCGCGGCATGACCGCCGCCTTCAAGGAACGTCTCGCGCAAGGTGAAACGCTGGAGGACATCCTTCCCGAAGCGTTCGCGGTTGTTCGCGAGGCGGCCAAACGCGTGCTCGGCCAGCGTCATTTCGACGTGCAGATGATGGGCGGCATGGTTCTGCACGGCGGCAACATCGCGGAAATGAAAACCGGCGAAGGCAAGACGCTGGTTGCCACCCTGCCGGTCTATCTGAACGCGCTGGCCGGCGAAGGCGTGCATGTCGTCACGGTCAACGATTATCTCGCCAAGCGCGACGCGGACTGGATGGGGCAGATCTATCGGTTCCTCGGGTTGACCGTAGGTTGCATCGTTCACGGGTTGTCGGATGACGAACGCAAGGCCGCCTATGCCGCGGACGTGACCTACGGAACGAACAACGAGTTCGGGTTCGACTATCTGCGCGACAACATGAAATATTCCGCCGCGACCATGGTTCAGCGCGGCCATTCCTTCGTCATCGTCGACGAAGTGGACTCCATTCTCGTCGACGAGGCGCGCACGCCGCTCATCATTTCGGGCCCGACCGACGACCAGACGGAGGTTTATCGCTCCGTCGACAAGCTCATCCCGAGCCTTCAGGAAAGCGACTACGAGCTCGACGAGAAGCAGCGCACCGTCACGCTCACAGAAAGCGGCAATGAGCGGCTGGTCGAATTGATGCGCGCGGACGGCCTTCTTCCGACCGGCGATCTCTACGACATCGAAAACATCAACATGGTGCACCACGCCAACCAGGCGCTTAGGGCCCACAAGCTTTTCCTCAAGGATCGCGACTACATCGTCAAGGATGGCAAGGTCGTCATCATCGACGAATTCACCGGCCGCATGATGGAAGGCCGCCGCTACTCCGAAGGCCTGCATCAGGCGCTGGAAGCGAAGGAAAATCAGGAAATTCAGCCAGAGAACGTGACGCTGGCCTCGATCACTTTCCAGAACTATTTCCGCCTCTACGACAAGCTCGCCGGCATGACCGGCACGGCGATGACCGAAGCCGCGGAATTCATGGACATATACAATCTCGACGTGATCGAGGTGCCGACCAACCGTCCGATCGCGCGCAAGGATTACGACGACGAGGTCTACCGCACGCTCGAGGAAAAGAATGAGGCGATCATCAAGTTGATCGAGGATTGCCAGAAGCGCGGCCAGCCGATCCTCGTCGGCACAACCTCCATCGAAAAGTCCGAGCAGCTTTCAGACTTCCTCAAGAAGCGCAAGGTGAAGCACAACGTGCTGAACGCCCGCTTCCACGAGCAGGAAGCCAGCATCGTCGCGCAAGCCGGCGTCTCCGGCGCCGTCACCATCGCCACGAACATGGCCGGCCGCGGCACCGACATTCAGCTCGGCGGCAACGCCGACATGCGCATCAAGACCGAGCTTGCGGGGCTATTGGACGAAGCCGAAATCGCCCGGCGTTCCGCCGAGATCAAGGCCGAGGTCGCGGCCGACAAGGAAAAGGCGAAAGCGGCAGGCGGCCTTTACATCGTGGGCACCGAGCGTCACGAGAGCCGGCGTATCGACAATCAGCTTCGCGGCCGTTCAGGCCGCCAAGGCGATCCCGGCGCCTCCAAATTCTTTTTGTCGCTCCAGGACGATCTCATGCGCATCTTCGGCTCGGAGCGCATGGATTCGGTCCTCACGCGCCTGGGCCTCGAGCAAGGCGAAGCCATCGCGCATCCCTGGGTGAACAAGGCGCTGGAAAAGGCGCAGCAGAAGGTCGAAGCCCGCAACTTCGAAATCCGCAAGAACATCCTGAAATACGACGATGTGCTGAACGATCAGCGCAAGGTTATCTTCGAGCAGCGCAAGGAGATCATGGCCGCGGAGGAGGTGTCCGCCGAGATCGCCGATTTCCGCGAGCAGATCGTGGTCGACCTGATCTCGAAGCACATTCCGGAAAAGGCCTACGCCGAACAATGGGACGCCGTGGGGCTGCACGAGGAGGTGCTGTCGATATTCGGCGTCGATCTGCCGATCGTTGACTGGACCAAGGAAGAAGGCATCGCCGACGAGGAAGTCCGCGAGCGCATCACCAAAGCTGTGAACGCACGCGCCGCCGAGCGCGCGGCCAATTCTGGTCTCGACATCATGCGTTACGTCGAGAAGGCGATCTTGCTACAGACGCTGGATCACAATTGGCGCGAGCACATCATCAATCTGGACCATCTGCGCCAATATGTGGGTCTGCGCGGGTACGGCCAGCGCGACCCATTGAACGAGTACAAGCAGGAAGCATTCGAGCTTTTCGAGGCCCTGCTCGCCAAGCTTCGCAACGACGTGGTGCGCCAGCTCATGCATATCCAGATCCAGAGCGGCGAGCCGCCACCGCCGATGGAGCGTGCGCCGATCGAGATGCGTGCCTCGCACATCGACCCGCTTACCGGCGAGGACGAGATGCAGGCGCAGGCTCCGATGATGGCATCGCCGCGCGTGGTCCGCGCCTATTCCGGGCCCGTCGATCCCAACAATCCGGAGACGTGGGGCCGCGTGCAACGCAATGCTCCCTGCCCCTGCGGATCGGGCCGCAAGTTCAAGCACTGCCACGGCGCGCTGGTTTAGAACGAGTGGGCTAAGTCCGTTGCGTCGTCATGGCCGGGCTCGTCCCGGCCATCCATTAACTCAAGCCATTGACTTCTGGAAAATGGATGGCCGCCACAAGGGCGGCCATGACGATTCAAGTTTCGGAATATATGACGCGAGCTGACTCTACTTCGTCCCTGTCTGGCGCGGGACGATCTGTCCGTTCTTCTTGTAGATTGTGCCGCCCTTCATCACGAAACCGACATGCTGAAGGCGGGTGACGTCCGCCACCGGATCGCCGTCCACCGCCACGATGTCTGCATAGCGGCCTTTCTGGACGCTGCCGATATCGGCCCCATCACCGATCAAGTCGGCAGCGTTGCTGGTTGCAGCGATGATCGTGTCCATCGGAGCCATGCCGGCTTTCACCATGAGCGCGAATTCCTGGGCGTTCTGGCCGTGCGGAACAAGGCCTTCGTCCGTCCCGAACGCGATTTTCACGCCGGCATGATAGGCGTTGTAGAGGTTCTTCTGCATCCGCGGCACGACATAGAGTGCTTTCGCCGCCGATGATGGATTGAGCTGCTCAGGGTGTGTTTTGGCCAGGTTGTAGGCCTGCTGCGCGATCAGCAATGTCGGCACCAAATATGTGCCGTGCTGCTTCATCAGCTGATAGCTCGATGCGTCGGCAAAGCTCCCGTGTTCGATGGAGTCGACGCCGAATTTCACCGCAGCGTTGATAGCCTTCAGGCCATGCGCATGTGCTGCCACCTTCATGCCGAGCGCATGCGCGGTGTCGATCACTTCCTTGATCTCGTCATCGGCCATCAATTGCAGATTCGGATCGTCGCCGATGGAAAGCACGCCGCCCGACGGCATGATCTTGATCAGATCAACACCTGCTCTGCGATGTTCGCGGACCACGCGGCGCGCATCTTCGGGGCTGTTGACGATATTGTCCTTCCAGTCCGGATGGGAAAGCTCCGGATCGAAGCCGTTCGCGCCATCGTTGTGTCCGCCGGTGGGCCCGAGCGGCGATCCCGACACCCACATGCGGGGGCCTACCACGATCCCGGCATTGATCGCCTTCTTCAGAGCCACGACCACCCCCGTCGCCGCTCCGACGTCGCGAACGCTGGTGAAACCGGCAAGCAGCGTGTTGCGCGCATAGGCGGTGGAACGCACGGCCGAATCGTAGTCGGTCATGGTGACGGCCTCTGCAACCGGATTGCCGCCGTCGAACTGGCCGGTGACATGGACATGGCAATCGATCAGGCCCGGAAGCACAGTCTGCTTGGAGAGGTCGACCACTGTGAAGCCCTTCGGATTCACGAAACCGGGCTGGACGCCGGATATGCGGTCATTGTGGATCAGGATGGAAACATTGCTCTGCTCGGTCTTCGATACGCCATCGATCAGCTTGCCCGCGTGAATGACGATATCGTTCGCCTGCGCACCGGCCGCCAGCGTCACGGCTGCGCCAAGCGCCAACGCACCCCAAAGCCACCCACGACTGTTCATTGAAGCCCCGTCCGAAAAAATGCCGGGCGGAGGCTAGCTGCGGGTCGCATCGCGGGCAACCGCGCGGGAACGGCCGGCGGGGGATATCCTTTGTACCGATTCGAGGTCTGCACATGTACAATCTCTTCCCGCAAGACGCGGCTTCTCCGGCGGACGCGATCTGGATCGATCTCTACAATCCCTCCGGCGACGAGATTGCGGGCGTCGAAAAGGCGCTTTCAATCGAAATCCCGAGGCGCGAGGCCCTGGAGGAGATCGAAAGCTCGAGCCGCCTCCAATTCGAGGACGGAGTCCTGCAACTCTCCACGCCCGCCGCCGCGCACGGTGACGACGACGGACCGACGCCCCTCGGCTTTGTCCTCACGCAGAAAAACCTCGTGACGGTCCGCTATACGGAGATGCACGCTTTCGAGGCGACGGCGCATTACTGCAACAAGAAAGCTCACGGGCTCACCTCCAGCGACGTGTTCGTGTCCCTCATGGAGGGCATGGTGGACTATGGCGCCGACATGCTGGAGAAACTCGGCATCCACCTCAATGAGATGTCCCGGGACGTGTTCAGGCGTTATCAGAAATCGAAACAGCGTGGAATCAAGCGCACGACGCACGCCCTGAAGGAGGCGCTGGCCGACATCGGCACGACGGGGGACCGCCTTTCACAGATTCGCGAGAGCCTGCTGGGGCTCCAGCGCATCGCACCCTTCGCGCGCGAGAATATCGAATCCTGGATGAAGCCTGAGCTGCAGGCGCGGCTGAAGATCGTCGAGCGCGACATTCGTTCTCTGGCCGACTTCGAGACTCATCTGTCCAACAAAGTCCAGTTTCTGCTCGATGCGATCCTTGGGTTCATCAACACCGAGCAGAACGACATCTTCAAAGTGCTGACAATCGCGTCGGTGATCGGAATTCCGCCCACGTTCTTCGCGAGCATGTACGGCATGAACTTCCACGACATGCCGGAATACACGTGGCACTACGGGTATGAGTGGGGCCTCTTCCTGATCGTGCTTTCGACCGTGCTGCCGATCATCTGGTTCAAGATGCGGGGCTGGTGGTAGCCGCCGGTGCGGGCTTCGCCGCGCAAATTCGGTCATTTGCGAGCGATCACAGCACTTTAACCGCCGGGATTGCGTACGCTGTTACCCCTTTGTTACCTTTCCTTTTGGCGAGAGGGGCGGAATTTTCCGCGCTCTTTGCGCGTGACGGGGCTTTTCTTCAGAACGGGGTTTTTCACATGCGGATAGGAGCACTCATTGGCGCGTGCGGGATTGCGCTGCTTGCGACGTCTGTCGCCGCGCAAGCCGAATCGATCGAACACAAGACGGCACGCAAGGAAGCGCAGATTCCCACCTGCGGACGCAATCTCGGCACCATCGCGATCCGCGAGCCGGATCACAACTGGTGGTCCGACCTCAATCTTTCCTCGCCGGAATATCTTTTGAAGGTCTTTGTGCGCAAGTCAGGCTGCTTCACGCTGGTCGATCGCGGAAAGGGTTTCGAGATGGCGCAGCAGGAACGCGCCCTGGCTTCCGGCGGCGATCTGCAGCAAGGCTCGAACATCGGCAAAGGCCAGGTGCGTGCCGCTGACTACATTCTGGTACCCGACATCGCCTCAAAGAACAGCAATGCCGGCGGCACCAATGTCGGCGGCATCCTGGGCGGCTTCATCGGGGGTGGCGTCGGCGCCATCGTGTCGAACATCAACATCCATAGCTCGACGGCGGACGTCGTGTTGTCGATCGTCAATGTGCGCACCAGCGAGGATGGACCTATCGAACAGGGTCACGGTTCAAAGACCGACGTCGGCTTCGGCATGGGCGCCGGCGGTGGCTGGTGGAGTGGCTTCGGCGGCGCCGAAGTTTCCAGCTACCAGAACACCGACATCGGCCAAGTCGTCACGCTGGCGTATATCGACGCCTACACCAAGCTCGTGAACGACATGGGCGGCATGCCGAGCGCGGCCGAAGGCGGAGCTTCCGCACAGGCACCGACACAGGCGCTGACCATGACACGCCCCGGTCAGATGTATGACCGTCCGGGCAATGAGAAGCATGCGCATGTCGTGCGGTCGCTTTAGACCCGCAGTATGATTTATCCCCCCGGCGAGAAACAAGGGTTATGGTGGCAGGTAAATGACGAACACGGCAACACACGCGGGATTTCGTCACTGTCGA
>JBQCFD010000302.1:0-2443 GCA_051959625.1 Rhizomicrobium sp. | reverse complement strand
ACTGCGGCCCATCGCAAACCGAAACCGCCCGCGATCATGGACACGATCCACGCAGCAATCAGCGTTTCAATGAACTGCCTGATGAATTCCTTGAGCAACATCGACGGCGGCATGCCCTCCATGCCTTTGCCGGCCGGGCGGTAGAGCAGCATGCCGGAGGGATGCACCTTCTCCAGCGCGCCATATTTCTCCATCATTTTCGGATCGTTCGGCGCGACATAGGGAAAAATGAAAAGGCCCGGATGATCGCCGATGGATTTGTCCATCGTATCGAGCACGGCGGCCTCGCTGGGCATTTGCTGGAAGCCCATCGACGCCAGTGGCGTTGCCATGTGCGCGATCGCCGTCCAGATGAACATCGCGACAGCGCCAAGCAAAGCTGCAATGAAAATACGCATCGTTACCCCCTCGAGTGGATGCGGGAGAACTATAGCGCAAGATTTATGACGGCGCTTACTCGGCGGGCGATTGTGCGCTGCGGAAACGGGCCCAGTCCGCCTTGATGGAATCGCTGGTCTGGCGGCTTCCATCCGGCGACCAGCCGGGCGGGGCAAAGATATAGCCGACCACTTCGCGCAAGGAGCGCGCCGAGGCGAGATCCTTCGCGATGCCGGCGAATTCGTGGAAGGCGACCTTGAAGGGGTTGTAGGTGGCGAGATTCTTCACGATGCCGTAGCGCGGCTTCTCGTTCTCGTCTTCGGGAACGAAGGTGCCGAACATCCTGTCCCACACGATGAAGACGCCCGCATAATTCGCATCGAGATAACGCGCGTTGGTGGCGTGATGCACGCGGTGATGCGACGGGGTGTTCATCACCGCCTCGAACCAGCGCGGCATCTTCCCGATCGCTTCGGTGTGGATCCAGAACTGGTAGACGAGGTTGATCCCGCCCACGAGCGCCAGCATCGAAAGCGGAAAGCCCAGAAGCAGAAGCGGCGCCTTGTAGATGAAGCCGATGGTGAGGAATCCGCCCCAGGGCTGACGCAACGCGGTGGAGAGATTGTAGTGCTGGCTGGAATGGTGCGTGACATGCTCCGCCCAGAACCAGCGGATGCGATGCGCGCTGCGGTGCCACCAGTAATAAGTGAGATCGTCCAGCACGAAGCAGATCGCAACCGCCGGAAGCGACCATGCCACCGTCATCAGACGGTAGGGCATCACAAGATGGGCGAACCAGACGAAGATGAAGCCGAACGCCGTTCCGAAGATGACGCTGCCAAAGCCCATGATGAGGCTCGTCGCGGTGTCGCGCACTTCATAGCGGCCGCGGCCCGCATAGCGCACGAAAAACATCTCGGCGATGACGAGAAGGATGAAGGCCGGCGTGGCAAGCTGGGTCGGATCGAAATGCATCAGGCTCTGCTCATGCGCAATTCCCAGTCGCGCGCGACGCCTTCGTCATGGAAGGCGATCACGGCGCGGGGGAAAGTGAGGTCGGCAAATCGCAAGGCGAGGACGGCGCCATCGCGCGCCGTCACGTCGCGGCGCGAAAGCCGGCGCGTGACGAAATCGCTGCCGCGCGCGGTGACGAGCCAGAGCGATCCGTCGCCGGCGTTTTCCAGAATGGCGGAGCGCGCATCGGCGGAGAGGGCGCTGTGGCCCAGGCGAAAACCCGGCACATCCCATGCGAGCCGCGCAGCGGCAGAGCGCGTGTCCAGCTTCACCACCTCGCGGCCGAACAGCATCAGGCAAAGCCCCACCATGGCGGCGATGCCGACGACGGATGCGGCGAGATAAAGAAGTTGCGTGTTCATGGTCCCTGCGCCGCTTGGCGGCATTCGCGTTATGCCGTAATCGTTTGCGCCAGAAAAGCGGCTGGGGAGGCGCTGGCATGGACGGGCGGCAAAGGGGCGGATTCCGCCCGGTTCACCTTCTCCTCATCGTGCCGTTCATCGCGATGCTGTGGGTGCCGTTTTACAACCGCGCCTTGCCCGACCTGGCGGGCGTTCCCTTCTTCTACTGGTATCAGATCCTGTGGGTGGCACTGACGGCGCTGGTGCTCTGGGTCGTTTACGCGGCCGAAAGGCACGCGCCATGAGCGCAGCGCTGGTCGTTTTCATCGCCCTCTTCGTGCTGGTCACGGGCCTGGGCTTCTTCGCCTCGCGCTGGCGCAAGGGCGACCTCACGCAATTGTCCGACTGGGGATTGGGCGGACGCCGCTTCGGCTCCGTCGTCACCTGGTTCCTGCTCGGCGGCGATCTCTACACCGCCTACACCTTCGTCGCCGTTCCGGCGCTGGTGTTCGGCGCGGGCGCGGTGGGCTTCTTCGCCATACCCTATGCCGCGGTAGGCTATGTCTTCATGTATCTGGTCTTCCCGCGCCTGTGGTCCGTCGCGCAGGCGAAAGGTTATGTGACCGGCGCGGATTTCGTGCGCGGGCGTTACGGCAGCAGAAGCCTTGCGCTCGCCGTCGCGCTCACCGGCATCCTCGCAACCATGCCTT
>JBQCFD010000301.1:0-6014 GCA_051959625.1 Rhizomicrobium sp. | reverse complement strand
TAGAGGAACCGGCCCACGATCCAGACAAGGCCCAGAACCGGCGGCAGCCACGAAAGCCAAGCCACGCTCATCGCGGGCGAGAAATAGATCGTCGCAAGCCACAGAAGCGGCAGCACGATCACCATCCACTCCAGCGTGTTCATGTGCACGCGCACGGCGCATTCGAACTCGAGCGGGCCGGTCATTGCGGGCGCCTTCACGCCATGCTTGCCGCGCATGCGCCCGACATTCAGGCCCAGCGAGAAGTAGAAAAGGATGATCAGTATCGTTACGGCGGCAGTCGCCAGCGTGACGGGCATATCTATGGTATTCACGGTTCAGCCTCCCCGATGGTTGTCGGCAAGCTATAGCCGGATTCGGGGTGGGAACGCAGATCGCCGCGGGCGCTCCCCCGCGGCGTCCTACGCATGGCCTATTGCTACTGCCGGTCGCCGCCGTGATCGTGCCAGTGGCTATGGCGCTCGGCGATCTTCTGCTCGACGGCCTGCTTCTGGTCCGGCGTCAAGGCGTCGAACTTCGCCTGCATCTCGGCCTTGAGCTTGGCCTTGTCGGCGTCGCTCATGGCATCGAACTTGGCGTGCAGCGACTGCATGGCGGCATGGCGCTGGTCATGCGTCATGGAAGAGAAGTCGATCCTGTTCGTTTCCATGTACATTTCGCGCTGCTCGGGCGTGAAGAAGCCGTGCATGCCGCCCATCATCATCTGGCCGCTCATCATGCCGCCGTGGCCCATCTGGTCCTGGGCGAAAGCGGCGGCGGGACTTGCGAGAATCAATGTGGCAAGGGCGAGGGTGGAAAAACGCATATGAACTACTCCAACTGTGGGTAATGCGCTCCTCCGCCTGCGTCTCTGGCTGGCATTTGCGCCACCGTCAAGGCGACGGTTGAAGCCGCTCCCCCCATCGCCTAGAAGTCGCCCGGCCCGGCCGCCCAGCCTTACGGAGATTTCACTCATGCCCGCCATCGTCGACATCACCGCCCGCGAGATTCTGGACAGCCGCGGCAACCCGACCGTCGAGGTGGACGTGCTTCTGGAAGATGGAAGCCTCGGCCGCGCGGCGGTGCCCTCCGGCGCCTCGACGGGCGCGCACGAGGCCGTCGAACTGCGCGACGGCGGCAAGCGCTATGGAGGCAAGGGCGTCGAGAAGGCGGTCGCCGCGGTGAACACGGAAATTTTCGACGCCATCTCCGGAATGGAGGCGCAGGACCAGTCGCGCATCGACCGGATCATGATCAAGCTGGACGGCACGCCGAACAAATCCCGCCTCGGCGCGAACGCGATCCTCGGTGTGTCGCTGGCCTTGGCCAAGGCGGCGGCGATCTCGCTCGGCCAGCCTTTGTTCCGTTATGTCGGCGGACCGATGGCGCATGTGCTGCCCGTGCCTCTGATGAACATCATCAATGGCGGCGTGCATGCGGACAATCCGATCGATTTCCAGGAATTCATGATCATGCCCGCCGGCGCACGAACCTTCCGCGAAGGGCTTCGCATGGGCGCCGAGGTTTTCCATACCCTCAAAAAGGGCCTCCACGACGCCGGCCACAACACCAATGTGGGCGACGAGGGCGGCTTCGCCCCGAATCTTAAGACTCCCGAAGAAGCGTTGGATTTCATCATGAAATCGATCGAGAAGGCCGGCTACAAGCCGGGCGAAGACGTGTTCCTCGCGCTCGATCCCGCTTCGACGGAATTCTTCAAGAACGGCAAATATGTGCTTGAGGGCGAGGGCAAGTCCTTTTCGCCCGATCAGATGGTCAAGGTCTATGAAGACCTCTGCAAGCGCTACCCCATCATCTCCATCGAGGACGGCATGGCCGAGGACGACTGGGAAGGGTGGAAAGCGCTTACCGAGGCTGTCGGCAAAAAAGTGCAGCTGGTGGGCGACGACCTTTTCGTCACGAATGTGAAGCGTCTTTCGCAGGGCATCGAAAAGGCCACGGCCAACGCCATCCTCATAAAGGTCAACCAGATCGGCAGCTTGACCGAGACTCTTGAGACAATGGATATGGCGAACCGCGCATCGTACCGCTCGGTGATGAGCCATCGTTCCGGCGAGACCGAGGACAATACCATCGCCGACCTCGCGGTCGCCACGAATTGCGGGCAGATCAAGGCGGGTTCGCTTTCGCGCTCCGACCGCCTCGCGAAATACAACCAGCTCCTGCGCATCGAGGAGCTTCTGAGTGATCAAGCCGTCTATGCGGGCCGCAGCGTTCTGCGCGGCTGACGCGTTCCAACACACGAGACGACCATGAAAAAGAAAAACAAGTTCAAGCCTGAGGCTTATGCCGCGCCGACCAAGGACACGCGCTACGAGGGAACCTTCGAAGTGCTGATCCCGATACCGGGCCGCGTGAAACCCGCGCGCGCGGCTGGCCAGTTCCCCACACAGAAGGCCGCCGAGGACTGGATTCACAGTCCCGAAGGCGTCGACATGATCGAGGAGATCTTCGCCAAGGGTGGCGTCTGAATCCGTAAATGGATACCAGCGGCGGATTCATGTTTATGAATCCATAGCTTGCCCCTCGTTTTTCACTTGACCGGCCGAATCGGTGTGTGATTCGTTGACCGGATGCGACTCAGGCATAGCGTCACGCGTTTTTTTGCTGCGTCGGTCATCCCGGCGATCTGCACGGCGGCCATCGTCTATTTCGGCTACTACGCCATCAGCGGCACGCGCGGCTATCACGCCTATGCGAACGTTCAATCCGAACTCGCGGCGCGGGAGCGGACCTTGGCGTCGGTCCGCGAAGAGCGCATGCACCTGCAACACCGCATCGATCTTCTGGAGTCCGGCCATGTCGACCGCGACATGGTGGAAGAGGTGGAGCGTGAACAGCTCCTGGGCAGCATGCCGGGGCAGATCGCGGTTCCGCGCGAGCGGCATTGAGCGGCGATTCCTGACAAACCGTCATAGCTTGATAAAATGGCAGCCCCTTGCCAAAACCGGGGCCTGCCCGGCTGGGCATCACAGGAGTTTTGGATGGCAAGCGCCAAGCCGGCGGCCCAGGGTTTAAGCCCCGATCTGCAAAAGAAATTCTACCACGACATGCTTCTGATCCGCCGCTTCGAGGAGAAGGCGGGCCAGCTTTACGGTATGGGGCTCATCGGCGGTTTCTGCCATCTCTATATCGGGCAGGAAGCGGTCGTCGTCGGCATGCAGGCCGCACTCAAGCGCGGCGACCAGGTTATCACCGCCTATCGCGACCATGGCCACATGCTGGCGTGCGGCATGGACCCGAAGGGCGTGATGGCGGAACTTACGGGCCGTTCGACGGGCTATTCCAAAGGTAAGGGCGGCTCGATGCACATGTTCAGCGTCGAGCAGAACTTCTATGGCGGCCACGGCATCGTCGGCGCGCAGGTGCCGATCGGGACGGGCCTCGCCTTCTCGAACAAGTACAAAAAGAACAACGCCATTTGCGTGACCTATTTCGGCGACGGCGCAGCCAACCAGGGCCAGGTCTATGAGAGCTTCAACATGGCGGAGCTCTGGAAGCTCCCCGTGGTCTATGTGATCGAGAACAATCAGTACGCCATGGGCACCAGCGTCGAACGCTCCAGTGCCGAGACCCATTTCTACAAGCGCGGCGCTTCGTTCAACATTCCGGGCGAGCAGGTGGACGGCATGGATGTCGAAGCCGTCTATGCCGCCGGGGAGAAGGCGGCGCAATGGTGCCGCGAAGGCAAGGGCCCGATCATCCTCGAAATGAAGACCTATCGTTATCGCGGCCACTCGATGTCGGATCCCGCGAAGTACCGCACGCGCGAGGAAGTCCAAGAGGTGCGCGAGAAGCGCGATCCCATCGAGCACTACGGCGCACGCCTGATCGAACGCGCGATGATGAAGGAAGACGACCTGAAGGCGCTCGACAAGGACGTCCGATCGGTGGTGAACACCGCTGCGGACTTTGCGACCGAAAGTCCCGAGCCCGCGCCGGAAGAACTCTACACGGACGTGCTGGCATGACTCAGATATTGATGCCGGCGCTGTCGCCCACCATGGAAGAGGGCAAGCTCGCAAAGTGGCTGGTCAAGGAGGGCGACACGGTGAAGTCCGGCGACATCCTCGCCGAGATCGAAACCGACAAGGCCACCATGGAGTTCGAGGCCGTCGACGAAGGCAAGATCGGCAAGCTGTTGGTGCCGGAAGGCACCGAAGGCGTGAAGGTCAATCAGCCGATCGCCGAGCTTGTCGGCGATGGCGAAAGCACAAAGCCATCCGCACCGGCAGAGCGGCAGGAAGCGACACAGGAGAAGCGCCCCGCCGCGGCCGAGGCGAAACAGCCGTCGCAACGGCAAAGCGAAGTTTCCCAGAAACGGGCGCAGCCCGCTGGTCACGGCGCAACTCCGGAGCAAACGGAAGCGGCCGAAGCAGAATTCGCCAAGGGCACCGAACTTGTCACCATCACGGTCCGTGAGGCCTTGCGCGATGCGATGGCGGAAGAGATGCGCCGCGACAAGACCGTGTTCCTGATGGGCGAGGAAGTTGCGCAGTATCAGGGCGCCTACAAGATCTCGCAGGGTTTGCTCGAAGAGTTCGGAGACATGCGCGTGATCGACACGCCGATCACCGAGCATGGCTTCGCCGGCCTGGGCGTCGGCGCGGCCTTTGGCGGCCTGCGGCCGATCGTGGAGTTCATGACGTTCAACTTCGCCATGCAGGCGATCGACCAGATCATCAACTCCGCCGCCAAGACGCGCTACATGTCCGGCGGACAGATGGGCTGCCCGATCGTCTTCCGCGGTCCGAACGGTCCCGCCGCGCGTGTGGCCGCCCAGCACAGCCAGGATTATTCGAGCTGGTATGCCCATGTGCCGGGGCTGAAAGTCATTGCGCCTTATTTCGCGGCCGATGCGAAGGGCTTGTTGAAAGCGGCGATCCGCGATCCCAATCCGGTGATCTTTCTCGAAAACGAGATTTGCTACGGGCGCTCTTTCCCAGTGCCCAAGCTGGACGACTACATTGTCCCCATCGGCAAGGCGCGGGTGGTGAAGACGGGCGCGCATGTCACGCTCGTCGCGCATTCCATCTGCGTCGGCCTCATCATCGAAGCGGCGGAGAAGCTTGCCGCCGATGGCATCGACGCGGAGTTGATCGACCTGCGCACGCTGCGTCCGCTCGACACCGCGACTGTGATCGCGTCGGTGAAGAAGACGAACCGCCTCGTCACCGTGGAGCAGGGCTGGCCGGTGTGCTCCATCGGCTCGGAAATCTGTTCGGCGGTGACGAGCGAAGCGTTCGACTACCTCGATGCGCCGCCCACAAAGGTCACGGG
The DNA here is from genome assembly GCA_051959625.1 of Rhizomicrobium sp. GTDB lineage: Bacteria > Pseudomonadota > Alphaproteobacteria > Micropepsales > Micropepsaceae > Rhizomicrobium. Next base: position 734 of record JBQCFD010000301.1, on the reverse strand, counting down.
CAGAGACGTGCCCATGCCCTATGCTGCGAATCTCGAAAAACTCGCGCTGCCAACCGTCGACGATGTGATCGCGGCGGCGAAAGCGGTTTGCTATCGGAACTGACATGGCAGCGAAAAAGAAAGCGCCGAAAAAAGAAAAGCACTGGCACCGCGGCGGATGCCATTGTGGTGCGGTGGCGTTCGAAGTGCGCACGGCGGACGAGATCGAGCTGGTGGACTGCAACTGCTCGATCTGCCGCAAGACCGGGTATCTGCATCTCATCGTCAGCGACAGGGACTTCAAGCTGCTGCGCGGGCAGGACGTCCTGTCGTCCTACACCTTCAACACGGGCGCGGCGAAGCATCTGTTCTGCTCGGTGTGCGGGATCAAGTCGTTCTACATCCCGCGCTCGCATCCGGACGGCTACAGCGTGAACTTCCGCTGCCTCGATGCCAGCGAGTTCAAATCCGTCGTCACCACGGAGTTCGACGGATCGCACTGGGAACAGAATGCGGGGGACCTCGCAGCCCTGGAGAGCAATTAGTGGCCACCAACATCCTCATGCCCGCACTCTCACCAACCATGGAAGAGGGCAAGCTTGCCAAATGGCACGTCAAGGAAGGCGATGAGGTTCATTCGGGCGACATCCTCGCCGAGATCGAAACCGACAAGGCCACCATGGAGTTCGAGGCCGTCGACGAAGGCAAGATCGGCAAGCTGTTGGTGCCGGAAGGAGATCGGAAGAGCGTCGTGT
>JBQCFD010000300.1:0-12463 GCA_051959625.1 Rhizomicrobium sp. | reverse complement strand
GGGAGCGCGCGATGCTCTCGGCGGGGCTCTCGCTCTACGACATGCTCTCATACGATCGCGGCTGGCTGGACGATCCGGACCAGCGCTTGCCCGGTCATTCGTTTCTCAATGTGAAACGCGCGCTTGCCCGGGAGCCATCGCTGGAAGGCGCAGGGTTCGAAGGTTCGTTCCTATACTATGACGCACAGATGTATGCGCCGGAACGGCTCGCGTTGGAATGTCTGCTCGATGCAGCGGCGCATGACGCGGCGCTCGCAAACCACGTCGAATCCGAAGGGCTTCTCATCCGCAATGGCACGGTTGAGGGAGCCAAGGCACACGATCTCCCTACGGGTGCGCGCTTCGATATTCGCGCGAGGGCGACGCTTCTGGCGGCAGGCCCCTGGGCGGATATATTTCTCGCGCGCGCTCTGGGCAAACCGGCGACGCACAGGATCCTGCGTGCAAAGGGTATTCATCTGCTTGTTCCACCCATGACGAAACAGGACGCGCTCACGGTCGCCGCGGGCGGTGGGCATTTCTTTGTACTGCCGTGGCGCGGCCATTCGCTTCTCGGTACCACCGATACGGCATTTCGAAGCAGGCCGGACGATGTGGGTGTGACGGAGTCCGATATCGACGACTTTCTTGCTTTCATCAACGCCAATCTGCCCAGCGCGCGCCTGGCGCGTTCGCAGGTCGAACACTGGTATGCAGGCCTGCGCCCACTGGTCGACGACGGCTCCGGAGACACATACGACGCCAGCCGGCGCGCGGAGCTTGTCGACCATTCGAAAGATGACGGCTTGACCGGCCTGTTCTCCGCTATCGGCGGAAAATGGACCACTTCGCGCGATCTCGCAGAGAAGACGGTCGACACACTGGTCGAAAAATTGGGCGCCAAAACAATGCCGTGTTCCACGCGGACCGCACCGACGCCCGGCGGCAACATATCGCGTTTCGCCGCTTTCAAGGCACAGATGGAAGCTGGGCATGACCCTGTGCCGAACATCGATCATCTGGCGCGGCTATACGGAACGCGCGTCCGCGATGTGCTCGCTATTGCGGGCAACCGGCCCGATCTGCGCGAGCCCTTGTCGGAGTCCGGCGACATCGGCGCGCAGATACTATTCGCCACTCGCGAGGAAGCAGCGGTAACGCTCGAAGACGCCATCATGCGTCGCACCGGCATCGGACAGCTCGGCGATCCAGGTGAAGCGCGGCTTGCGCGCGCCGCCGAACTCATGGCTGCGGAAATGGGATGGAGCGACGCGCGCAAAGCGCAGGAGCTCGCCGATGTCCGGCGCAATTTCCAGCTCACGACGGCCCCGCAATGAGCGCGCTCGTCATCGTCAATCCGCGTTCCGGGAACGGACGCACCGCACGCGAGTGGCCGAATATCGAAAAACTGCTGCGTGCCGCTTACCCGAACATGGCCGTCGCCTCCACGCGCCGCCGGGGCGAAGCGACGGCGCTGGTGCGCCAGGCGCTTCTCGAAGGGTGTTCCGAAGTCGTTGCCGTCGGCGGGGACGGGACTATCAACGAAGTGCTGAATGGTTTCTTCGACGAAAACGGGCCGATCTCCCCCGACGCCGTGCTCGCGTTTGTGACAAGCGGCACCGGAGGCGATTTTCGCAAAACGTTTGGCATCGCGCCGGGGTACGAAGCGGCAATCGCTCGGCTGCGGTCCGCCTCGCCCCGCGCAGTTGACGTTGGCCGTGTCGCCTGCATTTCGACAAAAGGCGAACCTGTCGTGCGTTACTTCGTCAACATCGCATCGTTCGGCATGTCGGGATTGATCGTCGATTCCGTCAATCGCGCGCGTATCGCCAAGCTGTTTGGCGGCTCCTTCGCATTTGGCTTCCACAGCCTGCTTGGTGTTCTGCGCTATCGGGACTGCGCCATCCGCATCCGCGTGGACAACTCGCTCGACGAAATCACACACATCTCCACCGTCGCCGTCGCCAACGGAGTCTACTTCGGCGGCGGCATGAAGGTGGCGCCCCACGCTCGGCCTGACGACGGACTGTTCGACGTGATTGTGATGGGCGGTGCGCCGAAAAGCAGGGCGGCCGCCGACATGAAGCTCATCTACACGGGCGAGCACTTGAAAAACCCGGCGGTGCGGGCGCTGCGGGGTGCCCGCGTGGTCGCCGTGCCGGTGGCAGAGACCGGCGGGCGGCCGGTTCTCGTGGAAGTGGACGGGGAAAGCGCCGGCCGTTTACCAGCAACATTCGAAATCCTGCCCGGCGCCATCAATTTGCGCTGCTGATCTGCTAGCGTGATCCCATGAGCATCGACCGCACGAAGATCAGTTGGAACGGCTGGGGCTGGACGGCGCACAAGGACGAGGTCGCGGGCAACGACGCTGTGTGGTCATGGCTCGCTTCCGAAGTGGGAATGCCAAGCCTGCTCGCCACGCCGCCGCGCGCGCTGGAAGATGTTCCAATCGCCCCGTCGCGGCTTCCTGCAACGGAACGCGATCATCTTGCGCGAATCGTCGGTGCAGATCGCGTCAGCGAATCGAAATTCGATCGCGCTTTCCATGCGCGCGGACGCTCCTATCACGATCTTCTTCATCTGCGCGCCGGCAGCCTTTCTAGCGCGCCGGACGCTGTCGTCTATCCGCGCAGCACGGAAGATGTTCTCGCGATATTGGCGGTCGCGTCCGAACGGGGCATCGCGGTGATACCTTACGGCGGCGGCACCAGCGTCGTCGGCGGTGTCACCGGCACGCCCGGCGAATTCGCCGCCGCGATTTCCCTTGATATGTCCGGAATGAGCAAGTTGATCGGCATCGATGCGCTCTCGCGCACCGCGACAGCCGAGGCCGGTATCTATGGCCCGGCACTCGACAAGGCTTTGCGCGAGAATGACGTGGTGCTCGGGCACTATCCGCAGAGTTTCGAATTCTCCACGCTTGGCGGCTGTATCGCCCATAGCGGCGCCGGCCAGCAATCCAGCCGTTATGGCCGCGCCGAGGATTGGCTGATGTCCGTAAAAGTGGCTACGCCGCGCGGACTGCTTACGACGAAGGATTTTCCGGGTTCATCCGCGGGCCCGCGACTGACCGATTTGATACTGGGATCGGAAGGTGCGTTCGGCGTTATCACCGAGGCCACGTTCCGCGTGAAGCCGCTGCCTCAAACAAGCACCTACACCGGCTTTCTGTTTCGCGACTTCGCCAGCGGGGCGACCGCGATCCGGCGCGCGGTACAAGAAGATTTGCCCATCGCCATGTTGCGGCTCTCCGATGCGGAGGAGACGCGCTTCTACCGTGCCTATGGCATCGCGGGACGCAAGAAACGCGTAGCCGAACGGATCGGGGATCTCTATCTGCGGCTTCGGAAGTTTGATGGCAATGCCGCTGCAATGATCGCAGGTTTTGAAGGGCAAAAATTCGAGGTCGAACATTCGCGGCAGCGTTTCGGGGAAATCGCGAAAGAACTCGGCGCTCTCGTGATCGGGGACGGCCCCGGAAGGCGCTGGCTGCAAGGCCGCTTTCACGGGCCCTATCTGCGCGAACCCTTGATGGATCGCGGGCTTGGCGTCGATACGCTTGAAACCGCTACGACCTGGTCGAATCTCGATTTGTTGTATGGGTCCGTAAAAAAAGCGTTGGAGGACGCGATCCGTGAGACGGCGCCGCGTCCCGGTGCCCGCGGCATCGTCACCTGCCACATCAGCCACTCCTATCTGGACGGTGCGAGCCTCTATTTCACGTACATCTTTCCGCGCGCGCTGGACGGCGACATCGCGCAGTGGCTCGCCATCAAGCGCGCCGCGACGGATGCTATCGTCGCCCGCGGGGGCACCATCAGTCATCATCATGGCGTCGGCGAAGACCATCTGCCCTGGATGGTGCAGGAGAAGGGCTCTCTTGGCGTCGATATCTTGCGCGCAGTCAAGGCAGCTCTCGACCCCAAGGGGATTCTCAATCCGGGTAAGCTCGTTTCTAGGTGAGCGCGCCCTTGAGCGCCGTCGCCGCCGCGTTCAGCGCTTCGGATGCTTGTGGGAGAACCGCCTGCAGATAGATGAAGTCGTGCACCATGTCCGGATAGTCGGCAACCGTGACGGCGACACCCGCGGCCCGCAGCTTCTCCGCATAGGCCAACCCTTCATCATGCAACGGATCGAATCCCGCGAGCATCACATAGGCGGGCGGCAGGCCGGATACGTCCTTCGCCGCCAATGGCGAGATGCGCGGATCTTTGCGGTCGGCATCGGCGGGAAGATAGTGGCCGTAGAACCAGTCCAGGGTCTTACGCTCCAGGAAATAGTTTTCCGCATATTCGCGCAGTGATGTCGTCTCTTCGCCGATCTGCGTGACTGGGAACAGAAGCATCTGGAAGGCGAGCTTGGGCCCGCCCTTCTCTTTCGCGATCTGCGCGACGACTGCGGCGAGGTCACCGCCCGCGGAATCGCCGCCAACCGCCAAGCGATTGGGATCGACACTCAATTGGGCCGCGTTCTTTTCCACCCACTCGACGGCTGCAATGGCATCATCCACGGCGGCGGGATGTTTCGCTTCCGGCGACAGGCGGTATTCCACGGAGATCACTGCACAGCCCGATCCATTGGCAAGAATGCGGCACAGGCCATCATGCGTATCGACATTGCCGATCACCCACCCGCCGCCATGGAAAAATATGAGAGCCGGCAGCGCCTCACCGCCGGAAGCCACCGGCGCGTAGGCACGCGCGGCGATTGCGCCATGGGGCGCGGGAATGGAAAGATTCGCGACCTTGCCGATCGGCACATCCTTGGGCCCGGCAAGCTGCATCAGCGCAGCGAAGGACTCACGCGCTTCGGCGGGAGTCATTTGCCAGGTTTTGGGGCCGCCCAGTTGGGCAACCTGATCGAGAAAAGCCTTTAGTATGGGATCGAGGGGCATCTGAAGTCCGCTGGAAGGCGGACAAGTTTGCGCAGGCCTTCGCTCTGCGCGCAAGCAGCGAAAAACCCAGTTCGCAGCTAGTGGATAACGATGGGGCGGTCGGGATCGACGCGGTGGGTGACGATATCGTCGAGCAGGATCGATAGCGCGTACCAGAATTGCGCACGCTCGGCCTCGCCATCGCACTCCAGCGTCACCACCGCGCGGCGCGCATAGTCAACCGCGTCGATCCCATGTTCATGGGCGAGTTCGGCGGCAAGCTGGCAAAGATCACCCGTTCTCATGACGCCAGAATACGCGCGCCAAAGTAAGCAACGCCTTAAGACGCCATTCATCCGCCGTTAAGGCTTGCGACGCAGGAATTCCGCCTCTTCCGGGGTCGACCTTCTTCCCAGCGCCACATTCCGGCTGGGGAAACGGCCAAAGCGCTGTATCTCAGCGCGGTGTTCCAGAACGTAGGGATGAGTGTAGTGATCCAGGCCTATACCTTTCGCAAACAGCGCCACCGAACGATCCTGGTCGTCCATGTTCTCGGAATGCTCAAATGGCGTGTAAAAGAACTGCCGGATAGGCCGCGCGATTCTCAAGTCGAATCCGCGATCGACGGCACGCCTTGCCACGTCGCGCGCCAATGCATCACTCGCGAAAGCGTCTGCTTTGCCACGGAACATGTTGCGCGGGAATTGATCCAGCACGATGAGCAGCGCGAGCGCGCCTTCCGGTGCCGCTTCCCAATCCGCAAGCTTGCCAGCCCGGGCATCCTTCCACAGATCTTCGTAGCGTGCGCGAATTAAGTCATCGAGTTCGGGCTCGACCGCATACCAGCGCTGCTCGCCGACCGTCGCAGTCCAGAAGTCGATAATCTCCTGCGGCGCAACAGTCACGGAATCTCGATCACGTCGGGCGGGATCGGGTTCTGGTAGAGCTTGGCAACAAGATCGGCGCGGCGATCCATGGTCGCGCGTTGATTCACATACCCCTTGTCCGTGATCTCATGCCCATCCACAGATGGCGGCTCCGTCATCAAAATCACCCGTTTGATGCGGCCCGACGAGCCACCACTCTGCTTGTTGTGTTCGGCAAACGCCTGCTTCACGAACTCGCGGACCTTCGGCGCGGCAACGATGGCGTCGGGACCGGAGAGCGACGGGTCGCCTGCGATCTCTTTCGCCACGGTGATGATCGGCCACGCGAGAAGGCCGACATATGGCTTGTCCTGTCCGCACACGACGCAATCCTGGATGAGCGGTGATGCGGCGCCGACGGCTTGCGCGCGCAACGTGCCGACCGATACCCATGTACCGCTGTCGAGCTTGAAGTCCTCCGTCACGCGGCCGTCGAAGACGAGGCCTTGCGTTGGGTCGTTCTCGTCCAGGAATTTCGCGGCGTCGCCGAGGCTGTAATAACCTTCCTCGTCAAACACCTTGGCGGTGAGATCTGGACGATTGTGATAGCCCGGTGTCACCGTCGGCCCCTTCACGCGCACTTCGTATTTCTGGCCGTTCGGCACCAGCTTCAGCGTGATGCCCGGCAGCGGCAGACCAATCAGACCCACACGCTCCGTCAACCAATGCACCACCGTAACGCCTTGCGTTTCGGTGGCGCCGTACATGGTTGTCAGCGGGATGCGATAGCCTGTAGCGGCAATCGACAGCGCTTGAATGCGCTCATAGATATCCTGTGACAGCGTCGCGCCGCCATAGCCGACATAGCGCATCTTCTTGAAGAAGTTGTCTCGCAGGATGGGATCACGCTCCATCGCGTCCGCAAGCCAGCCGAAGGCGATCGGGGCCGAGCCGAACACCAGCGGAGAAATCTCGCGCAGATTGCGGATCGTCTCGTCGAACATCCCTGGGATCGGCTTGCCCATGTCAAGATGGACCGTGCCGCCGGCATTGATATTGCCGTTAAAACCGATATTTCCCGCGGAGATATGGTTCCACGGCATCCATTCCAGGCTCTGCGGGATCTCATCCGGATCGGGATCTTCGACCCGCAGGCCTTCACTGGCGGCGATCGTCGCGCACATCATGCCATGCGTCTGGATCACGCCCTTGGGCATGCCCGTGGAGCCGGACGTGAAGAGATACTTGGCCACCGTGCCGTGGTTCACCCTCTCCAGCGACGCCGCCACGTCATTGGACACATTCGTCTTGATGAGATCGTCATACGACGTCGTCGCGCGATCCGGGATAGGCATGACGGTGACGATTTCCACGCCATCCAGCGGCAGGGCGGATAACGCGCGGGCATACATCGGCCCTTGCTCCGCGAAGATCATCTTCGGCTTGGCGATCTCGAACACGTGCTTGAGCTTTGAGTGGTCGCCGCTCATCAACGAATAGGCGACGCTGACCGGCGCAATCGGGACTTGTGCCTTCATCGCGCCCAGCATCATGATCGCATGCGGAATGGAATTGCCGGACAGTACCATCAGCGGCTTGTCGGGACCGAGCCCCCGATTGAGAAGCGCCTGCGCCACCGCATTCGCACGCGCATTCGCTTCGCCATAGGTGATGTATTTCCAATCACCGGTTTTGCCGTCCGGCAGCATCTGGCGCTGACCGATGAAGTTGCGATCCGGGTGCGCCGCGGCCTTTTCCTCGAAAAGATGTGCGATCGAACGCGGCATCTGGCCCAGCGGATGGTTGGACCGGATGTAGATCGTGCCATCTCGCTTCCGCTCGATTCCGACGTCTGGCGCCTTCTGCGGCAGCGGCTTGAACGGCGGAAGTTCGGATTTCACCTGAATATTCATGGCGTTGGCTCCCTGGCGGAAGTATCTACACTTCCTACTCGTTATTCGTTATAAACTCCCCTTCATCGCGGGATTTTCCCGGCAAAGGGTTGGGCCATGCGTGGCAATAGCATTCTTCTCATCATCGGCGGCGGCATCGCGGCCTACAAGAGCCTTGACCTCGTCCGCCGCGTACGCGAGCGCGGAATCCTAACCCGCGCGATCCTCACAAAGGCAGGCGAACGCTTCGTCACTCCCCTCTCCTTGGCGTCGCTGACCGGCGAAAAAGTTTTCCAGGATCTGTTCAGCCTCACCGATGAATCGGAGATGGGGCATATCCAGCTTTCGCGTTCCGCCGATCTCGTTGTCGTCGCGCCCGCCACAGCCGATCTCATGGCGAAGATGGCGAACGGGCTTGCCAACGATCTGGCCTCCACTGCGCTTCTCGCCACCGACAAGCGGGTGCTGATGGCTCCTGCCATGAATGTAAGGATGTGGGATGCGCCCTCCACGCAACGCAATCTCGCGACGCTGAAGAAGGATGGCGTTCTTTTTGTCGGCCCGAACGATGGGGAGATGGCCTGCGGCGAATTCGGGCCCGGCCGCATGGCAGAGCCGAATGAAATTGCCGATGCGATAGAGGCTGCGCTGGCGCAGAGCGTATCCGGCCCTTTAGCCGGCGTTAAAGCGCTGGTGACGGCAGGCCCGACGCAGGAGCCGCTCGATCCGGTGCGCTTCATCGCCAACCGTTCTTCCGGCAAGCAGGGCTATGCGATTGCCGACGCGCTGGCGAAGGCCGGCGCCGAGACGACCCTCGTTTCCGGCCCCGTCGAACTCATTGCACCGAACCATGTGAAGCTGGTGAAAGTGACGACCGCACGCGAAATGCTTGCAGCTTGCGAAAGCGCCCTGCCCGCCGACGTGGGGGTGTTCACGGCAGCGGTTGCCGACTGGCGGCCAGAAACGATTGCCAACAATAAAATGAAAAAACGCGACGGCGGTGCCGCGCCTGAAATCAGGCTCGCCCAGAATCCGGACATCCTCGCGACCATCGGCAGCAGCCCCAGGCGCCCGCGTCTCGTCATCGGCTTCGCGGCAGAGACGGACGACGTCGTCGCCAACGCAAAGTCCAAGCTCGCCAAAAAGAATGCGGACTGGATCATGGCCAATGACGTTTCGCCTGCCACCGGCATCATGGGCGGCGACCGAAATACCGTGCATCTGGTCAGCAAAAGCGGCGTGGAAGATTGGCCGCAGATGAAGAAGAGCGAAGTCGGCGCGCGCCTTGCGGTGCGCATCGCCGAAGCCCTGAAAGGCAAAGCCGCGTGAAGATCGAGATTCTCCGCTTGCCGCATGCGAAAGATCTGCCCTTTCCCACTTACGCCACCGAAGGATCGGCCGGGCTCGATCTGCTTGCCGCCATCGATGCAGATTTGGAATTGCGGCCCGGCGCGCGGGCTGCGATCTCTACCGGCATCGCGCTTGCGATTCCGCCCGGTTATGAAGCGCAGGTGCGGCCGCGCTCAGGTCTCGCGCTCAATCACGGTATCACCGTTCTCAACACGCCGGGCACGATCGACAGCGATTATCGCGGCGAGATCAAGGCCATCCTGATAAATCACGGCGACAAGTCCTTTTCCATCAAGCGCGGAACTAAAGTTGCGCAGATGGTAATCGCGCGCCACGAGCGTGCACATTTTGTCGAAGTCAGCGAGCTCGGCGCCACGGAACGTGGCGCGGGCGGCTTCGGCTCCACAGGTATCCACATCAAGCAGAACTGAAGAAAGTCATGTTGAAACTATCCAGAAAGACGATGTTGGCGCTGGAAGCGGTCATAGATATCGCGTTCAACGCCCGGCCCGAGCCTGTGCAAGCAAAGGAAATCACCGCGCGCCAAGGCGTGCCGCAACGCTATCTCGAGCAGGTCATGCAGCAACTCGTCCGGGCGGGCGTGCTGAAGGGCGTGCGGGGCCCGCGGGGCGGCTATCGTCTCGCGCGCGAACGGCGCCGCATCTCCATCGGCGACGTGGTTCGCGTAGCAGAAGCCATAGATGACGGCGAGGCGGAGAATCCCGAACCGCGGTCCGAACTGGGCACCCGCGTGGTCACGCCGCTTATCGCCAAGCTGCAGGATCAGGTGATGGCCCAACTCGATGCCATATCGATCGAGGATCTTTGCTCGCAGGCCCGCGCCGCGGGTGTCGACTGCGGCGGCCGCACCACCGCCGATTTCACGATCTAACAGGAGCAATACATGGCCGAACACAAGCCCGGCCGCGGGCGCATCTTCAATTCCATTACCGAAACCATCGGCGACACGCCCTTGGTTCGCCTGCATCGCCTTACCAAGGACGCTGGTGCGAAAGCCGATGTGCTGCTCAAGCTTGAATTCTTCAATCCAATCGCCAGCGTGAAGGACCGCATTGGCGTGTCCATGATTGAAGCCCTGGAGAAACAGGGCATCATCTCCCCGGGCAAATCCACACTCGTCGAGCCGACGAGCGGCAACACGGGCATTGCGCTTGCCTTCGCCGCCGCCGCGAAGGGCTACCGCTTGATCGTGGTCATGCCGGAAACCGTCTCCGTCGAGCGCCGCAAGATGATCGCGCTATTGGGTGCCGAGGTCGTTCTCACCGATCCAACAAAGGGCATGAAGGGCGCCATCGCCAAGGCGCAGGAGATCGTCGGCGGAAACAAGAACGCGGTCATTCCGCAACAATTCGAGAATCCTGCCAACCCGGACGTCCATCGCCGCACGACCGCGGAAGAAATCTGGAACGATACCGGCGGCAAGGTCGATGTCTTGATCTCCGGTGTCGGCACAGGTGGCACGATCACCGGCGTCGGCCAGGTGCTGAAACAAAGGAAGCCCAGCGTGAAGATCATCGCGCTGGAACCGGAGGATTCCGCCGTGCTGTCCGGCGGCCAGCCAGGCCCCCATCCCATTCAGGGCATTGGTGCCGGTTTCGTGCCCACGATCCTCGACCGCAAGGTGATCGATGAAGTGATCACGATCGGCAACGAGACCGCGTTCGACATGGCACGCAAGGTGGCGAGGTTGGAAGGCATTCCCGTCGGCATATCTTCGGGCGCTGCGATTGCGGGCGCGCTCGAAGTCGGCGCGCGACCCGGTATGGAGGGCAAGACGATCGTGGCGATCATTCCCTCCTTCGCGGAGCGTTATCTCTCTACGGCGCTATTTGAAGGTATCGGCTAAGCAGGCAAGGACGGTCCATGAAACTCTATTATTCTCCGGGCGCCTGCTCGCTTTCGCCCCATATCGTGGCGAACGAGGCAGGCATCCCCATCGATCTCGTAAAGGTCAACCTGAAAGACCACACGCTCGAAGACGGCAGCGACTATTACAAGATCAACCAGAAAGGGTATGTGCCGGCGTTGGAACTCGACGACGGCCAAATGCTCACCGAAGGGCCGGCTATCGTGCAATATCTGGGCGATCTAAAGGCCGAAAAACATCTTATTCCGCAAAACGGTTTCGGCCGTTACAAGGTCGCGGAATGGCTCACCTTCATCAATGGCGAAATCCACAAGAATTTCGGCCCCCTTTTCGGAAACGCATCCGATGAAGCGAAGGCCGATGCGCGGGCCAAGATCGTCAAGCGCTTCGACTATTTGAACGGCGCGCTTGCCGGAAAGCAGTTCCTCACCGGCGACACCTTCACGGTCGCAGACGCCTACCTTTTCGTGATGACGACCTGGGCGCAGCACATGAAGATCGAGCTGCCGGACAATTTGCGGAAATTTTTCCATCGGGTGTCTCAGCGCCCGGCCGTCCATCAGGCAATGAAGGAAGAAGGCCTGGTGAAGTAGCCGGCGATCCAGAACGTTGGCAGTCCATTGGGAAAGCGTATAGCCCGTGATTACGCCTGCTTCAGACATGGGGGCCTAGCCTTTTTCCGCGTCCACCAGAACGGGAGAAAAGGATGCACATCGCAAGCGTAGGCTCGATGCAGCCGATGATGCAGATGGCCAAGGCCTCGGAAAACACCGAGGGCCCTGGTCCGGATCATGACGGCGATGCCGACGACAGCACGGCGACAAGCTCCACCTTGTCGGCAACCGCGCCTGGCGTCGGAAGCGCGGTCGACATCAGCGCCTGAGCGGAGGGACGTCCGCCCGCCAAATGCGCGCGGGCGTCCTTCTCAGGTCAAATCCGTATACGGATTATAGGCCACCTCCCACAAATGCCCATCGGGGTCCGCGAAGTAACCGCAATAGCCGCTCCAGAACACGTCTTGTGTCAGCTGCCGTCAGACCCTGAACTTCGCATGGACGCCGTTGCGCGATAGCTCCTAGCTGCCCGCCGTCGCATAGATAGCGGAAACGACGCCGACCAAAGCTTCGCCATCAACCGCCACCGTCATCGTCCCTTCAGCCAAAAGGCATATTGCGGCGGCAAGACGTTCTGCGGGTCCTTCACGCCCAGCACTTTGGCCGCGTGATAGGGGAAGTTCGGATCGTCCAGCTCCTTGTGTGCGAGCATGACGAGATTGGCCTGCCCCTTCGCGATAATGTCATCCGCTTGCTGGGGCTCGGTAATGAACCAACCCACGGCAGTAGAGATCGCCGCCTCCTCCTTGATGCGCTGGGCGATAGGCGCCATGAACGCCGGCCCCCACGGCACGCCGGAGATATCCGGCGTGTTGAAACCCAGGCTCACGTCGATGAGATCGAGCCCGTGATACTTGAACTTCTTCACGAGTTGTATGGACTCCTCCAGCGGCTGGCTGTCCTTGGTGAAGTCGCTCACCCCGAGCCGGATCGTCAGCGGATATTTCTCCGGCCAGATCGCGCGCACCGCGCTCAGCGTATCGATCAGGAAGCGGGCGCGG
>JBQCFD010000299.1:0-2326 GCA_051959625.1 Rhizomicrobium sp. | reverse complement strand
GGATAGCCATGGCCGGGAGATAGGGTTTTGGCTCTTTCCGGTCAAGGGAAACGGAACTATTCGCGGGCTTTGGTTAGCAGCAGATCGCGGTTTTGCTGCGGAAACCGCACCACCGTGTCGACCTCTTCGATCTGCCCGATGGGTTCGGCGGTTCCTTCCACGCCCATTTCCTTGAAGCGGCGCGCCTGCGGCATCACCTGGCTTTCAAGGCTGCCGACCATCTGGTTGTATTTCTTCGCGGCCTTGTTGATCTGATCGCCCAGCCCTGCGACGTGATCGCCCAAGGTGGCGAGCCGCGCATAAAGCTCCTTGCCGAGCTTGGAGATATCGAGCGCGTTCTGCGCCAGCTTTTCCTGCCGCCAACCGTAAGAGATGGCTTTCGCCAGTGCGATGAAGGTGGTGGGCGTGCAGATAAGCACGCGCGATTTGATGGCGTCTTCAAACAAATCCGGATCGCGTTCGAAGGCGGCAGAGACGAAATTGTCGCCCGGCACGAACATCACCACGCAATCGGTGCTGCCGGAAATCTTCTCCCAATAGGATTTGCTGGAGAGATTGGCGAGGCGCTCACGCAACTGCGACGCATGGCGCTTCAGCAGCGTTTCGCGTTCCTCGTCCGTCGCCACGTTGAGCGCGTCCAGATAGGCGGAGATCGGCGCCTTGGCGTCGATCACGATGGTGCGCCCGCCGGAGACATGGATCAGCGCATCGGGACGCAGCGAAACATCCTCGCCGCGGAAATGCTTTTCCGTCTCAAAGTCGCTGTGCTCCACCATGCCGGACATTTCCATCACCCGGCGCAGCGTTTCCTCGCCCCAACGGCCGCGCGTCTTGGGCGAAGCGCGCAGCGCGTTCACCAGATTGGCGGTGACGGTTTTCACTTCGCCATGCTGGGCGTTGATGGTGTTCAACGCCTGCTTGATGCCGCCATAGCTTTCGTCGCGCGCTTTTTCGATTTCCTTCAGCGCCACGTCATAGGATTTGAGCGTGTCGCCCAGCGGCTTCACCAGATTCTCGATCTCCTTGGCGCGCGTCTCGTGCTCGGATTTCGACAGCGCCTTCTGGTTCTCGAAATGCTGCGTCGCCTGTTTCAGGAAATGCTCGGTGTTTTCCTTCAGCGTGTCATTGGCCAGAAGCTTGAACTGCGCCTGCAATTCCTCGCGCAACTTCAGAAGCTGTTCGGTCTTTTCCGCGCTGGCTTTTTCCTGTGCTTCCAGCGTGGCTTTGAGTCCCGCATGTTCGATGTTCAGGGCCGCAAGCTCGCGGCGCGCGCTTTCCATTTCGCCCACATCGCGCAGCGCGTTTTCCAGATTGGCGTTCGACGCGGCCAGTTCCGCCGAAAGATCGCGCGGCCGGTTGCGCGACGCGATCCACCAGCCCAATGCCCCGCCAACGGCAAGCATCGTCACGGCGACGGCGAGAATTTCGATCATATCCATGGGGCAATTCCTCTGGCCCGTACCCTAGGCCGATTCGGGGCGCTCCATACACCTTTTGTTCTTTCAATATTGAGCTATGATCAATGCATGTTGGGATTATGGGCGCCAAGATTGTTTGCACTCGCTGCTGCGCTCGGGGCGACGTCTGCCTTGATCTGGCAGTTCCATACGCCTGTGCCGGATTTCCCTAAACACACTCAGACGGTCGTATACGTGCATGTAGTTCAACGCACATGCTGGGACGGTAAGGTCCATCCCAAGGGCTGCCCATTTTGAAATTCCTTTGAAAGCTAAAGCGACCGCCGCGCCTTGAACGCGTGGCTGAGTGTGCCTTCGTCGAGATAGTCGAGTTCGCCGCCGACCGGGACACCATGCGCGAGGCGCGTCACCTTCACCGTCGAAGCGGCGAGCGCGTCCATCAGGTAATGCGCCGTGGTCTGGCCCTCGACGGTGGCGTTCATGGCGAGGATGACTTCCTCCACACCGTCGCGCACGCGGGCGATGAGCGGCGCCATGTTGAGTTTCTCCGGCGTGATGCCGTCCAGCGCCGAGAGCGCGCCGCCCAGCACATGATATTTGCCGCGAAACACACTGGCGCGTTCCAGCGCCCACAGATCGGCCACATCCTCCACCACGCATAGAATATGCGGATCGCGGCGCGGATCGTTGCACAACGAACAGGGCGATGAGGTGTCGAGGTTGCCGCACACTTCGCAGGTCTTGATCGCCGCGGCGGCATCGCGCATCGCGGTGCCCCGCGGCTCCAGCAATTGCTCGCGCTTCTTGCGCAGCGCCAGCGCCGCGCGGCGTGCGCTGCGCGGCCCCAGGCCCGGAAGCTTGGAGAGGAGCTGGATCAAACGCTCGATTTCGGGACCGGCCTGAACGGA
>JBQCFD010000298.1:0-5474 GCA_051959625.1 Rhizomicrobium sp. | reverse complement strand
CCTCACCTACACCTTCAAGATCCGCGACCATAAGTGGTCGGACGGCGTGCCGGTCACGGCGGATGATTTCGTGTTCTCTCTGCGGCGCATCCTCGATCCAAAGACGGCCGCGCCCTATGCATCGCTGCTCTACCCGATCAGGAATGCGCAGGCCGTGAACGGCGGGAAGCTGCCGCTGGCCGCGCTGGGTGTCCGCGCCGTGGATGCGCGCACGCTGGAGATGCATTTCGAATATCAGGTGCCCTACCTGAACGAGCTGCTCACCCACTACACGACCTTCCCCGTGCCGAAGCACGTGGTGGAGAAGCACGGCAACGACTGGCTCTCGCCCGCTCATATCGCCACGAACGGCGCGTATGTGCTGAAGGAGTGGATACCGAACGACCACATCACCGTCGTCAAGAATCCGCACTTCTACGACGCAAAGAACGTGAGCATCGAGACGGTCAACTACTACCCGTCCTCGGACTATTCCGCGGCGCTGAAACGCTTCCGCGCCGGCGAGTTCGACATCACCATGGGCGTGCCTTCCTCGGAGATCGACTGGCTTCGCCAAAATCTTCCGGGCGACCTCCATCTGGCGCCCTATGTCGCGCTCAACTACATCCAGTTCAATTTCACCAAGAAGCCTTTTGACGACATCCGCGTGCGGCGCGCGATCTCGATGGCCGTCGACCGCGAGACGATCGCCAGGCGCGTGATGCGCGCGGGCGAGCAGCCCGCCTATGCGATGGTGCCGCCGGGCATCCCCGATTATCCGCATCAGGCCCATCTCGCCTGCAAGGGCATGAGCAATGCCCAGCGCATGGCGGAAGCGAAAAAGCTTCTCGCCGAGGCGGGTTTCGGGCCGGGCAATCCGCTTTCGTTCAACTACAACTTCGAAGGCCAGAGCGACGTGCGCCTTGTCGCCGTCGCGCTGCAGTCGATGTGGAACGCTGCGGGGATGAATGTCCGCCTGATCCAGGCCGACGCGCAGGTCCATTACAATCAGCTTCGCCGCCAGCAGTTCGACGTCGCGTGGGCAGGCTGGTACGCGGACTATCTCGACGCCAAGGACATCGTCTTCCTCGGTCAGACATCGTCCAAAGACATGAACAGCGGCCGCTACTCCAATCCGAAATTCGACGCGCTGGTGCAGCAATCCGATTACATCCGCGATCCCGTGCAGCGCGCACAGGTGTTGCAGCAGGCCGAACAGATTATGCTTGACGATGTGGCTTTTGCCCCGATCTTCTACGCCGTGTCTCGCAACATCGTCTCCCGACAGGTGAAAAACTGGCACGACAACGACGTGAACGTCTATCGCACGCGTTACCTGTCGCTCGACCGCAACTTCGCGGACGCCTGATTCGGCCCATCGCCGCACTTCCCGCAGCGATGCGCGCCGTTTCCGTGTGCCTGGCGCTTGCCCTGGCGGCCGCATGCTCGCCGGACACGCCCACTGGCTCCTATCTCAACCGCGGCAATGGCGGCGAGCCCAAGAGCCTCGATCCGCACTTCATCGACGGGCAGTGGGAAGCCAACGTGCTGGGCGACCTGCAGATGGGGCTGACGACCGAAGACCCGGTGAGCCATCCCATTCCCGGCGCGGCGACAGGCTGGGACGTATCGGCGGACGGCAAGACCTGGACCTTCCACATCCGCAAGCATGTGTGGTCCGACGGCGTGCCGGTGACGGCGCATGATTTCGTTTTCGCCTGGCGCCGCCTGCTCGACCCGAAAACCGCAGCGCCTTACGCCTACAACATGTGGATCGTGAAGAACGCGCAGGCGATCAGCGCCGGCAAGCTGCCGCCTGCGGCCCTCGCGGTGAGCGCGCCCGACGACAGGACCCTCGTCGTGCAGCTCGAGCATCCGGCGAGCTATCTGCCGGAACTGCTGACGCACGAAACCGCTTATCCCATTCCGCATCACACCTATCTGAAGTTCGGCAATGCCTGGGCGCGGCCGCGCAACTACGTCTCCAACGGGCCCTACATCGTCAAGGAATGGGTGCCGAACGACCACGTGACGCTGGTGAAGAACCCGCGCTTCTACGATGCCGCGCATGTGCGCATCCAGACCGTGCGCTATTTCAATACGCCGGACGCCACCGCGGCGCTGACGCAATTCCGCGGTCACGAGCTCGACACGCAGAACCCCTACCCTGCGGCCCTCATCGGCTGGCTGCGCACCAATATTCCGCGCGACATCAGAAGCGTCCCTTATCTCGGCGTCGACTACATCGCGCTCAACATGACGCGCGCGCCGTTCAAGGACAAGCGCCTGCGCGAGGCGCTGTCGCTCGCGTACAACCGCGAAGCGATCGTCTACAAGATCCGCCGCATCGGCGAGACGCCGGCCTACAACATGATCCCGCCGGGCATCGCAAATTATCCGAACGTCGCGGCGCTCGATTTCAAATCCGTGCCCTATGCCGCGCGGCTGGAGAAGGCGCGCGCGCTCATGCGCGAGATGGGCTACGGGCCGCAGCATCCGTTCCATCTCGTCTATGCCACGTCAACCAATCCGGACCAGCGCCGCACCGCCGCGGTCGTGCAGCAGATGTTCAAGGCGATCTATATCGACATGACGATCAGCTCGGTGGAGATCGCCCAGCACCTGCAGCGCATGCAGCAGCACGACTTCGACATCGCCAACGCGTCCTGGATCGCCGATTTCAACGACGCATCCAACTTCCTCGATCTTCTGCGCAGCGGCGGCGACAACAATTACGGCGGCTATTCCAACCCGCAATTCGACGCGCTGCTGAACAGGGCGCAGCAGACCGTGGACCTCAAGGAGCGCGGGCGCCTGATGGAGCAAGCCGAGCAGATGGCGCTGAACGACTATGCCTGGCTGCCCTGCTATTTCCTGCTCACGATGGATATCGTGCAGCCCTGGGTGAAGGGGTGGGTGCCCAATATCCGCGGCTTCAACCGCACGCGCTGGCTCTGGATCGACGGCCGCCCCTGACGCGCTTGCCCCTGCCGCGCGCATCCGGCAATTTCCCGACCACGCGACCCCGTAGCTCAGCCGGATAGAGCAGCGGTTTCCTAAACCGCAGGCCGGGTGTTCGAATCACCCCGGGGTCGCCAGTCCTCTTTGCCTTCGGACGGCCACATTCCGTCCCGGTTCGCGCTTGGGAACCATTCTACAAGCAGCGGAACGCGCCACCTCTGTTCCCCGTTCACCGTACGACAGTCTGCGGCGGGGCTTTTCGGAAAGAGGAACAACCAATGACTATGCACAGAACCTTGCAGGCCGCGCTTTTGTGCGGCGCCGTCGCCATCGCCACGCCGGCCATGGCGCAGTTGGGCAACGTGACGGGCGGCATGGGCAACGTGACCGGCGGCGTGGGCAACACGCTGAACGGCGCCACGCGGATCGGCCCCAACGCCACCAGCACGACGGTGAATGACGACCTGAATGCGCGCGCCCGTGCGCGTGCGAACGCAAAGAAGGCCACTTCCGATGCCACGAACAAGGCGACGGGCGCGGCCATGCAGACGGAATCCACCGCCAATGGCGCGGCTGGCACTGTCGAAAACAAGGCCGGTTCGGCGGTCAACCGCGCGGAGAACGCGAGTGACCGGCAGGTGAACGGCGGCGCCTCCGGAAGCGCGAACGTCAACGGCAATTCCGCCTCGGGTAGCGCCAATGTCAGCGGTTCGACCGCCACGCCAGGCGTCACCGGCGCGGTCAACAACACCACGTCGGGCGCCATGAGCACGGCGAACGGTGCGGTGGGCAACGCCGAGAACACCGCCAATGGCGCGACCAACACCGCCACCGGCCTCGCCAACAGTGCGGCGCCGAATGTCGGCGTGTCCGGCAACGCGTCGGGCAATGCATCGGCCACGGGCGCCAGCTCGACGGATGCGCGCAAGCATCGCGAAGCCACTCCCGCGAGCAGCACCACGCCGCAGCGCTAACGGCAGCAGTTGACGGCAAAGAGCGGCCGGAGACGATCTCTCCGGCCGCTTTTTCAATATGCGAGTTTCTTCTTGGCGTCCGGCGTGTAGAAAAACACGATGTTACGGTCGGGCTTGGCCAGCTTGTTGAGCTTGCCGTCGTAGTCGAAGCTGGACAGCAGATCGCGGATGATCTCCAGCCGCGCGATCTTCTTCACGTCGGTGTGCACAATCCGCCACGGCGCGGCCGCATGATTGGTGCGGTGAAATGTTTCGTCACGCGCCTTTGAATATTCCTTCCACATCTTCTGCGCTTTCGCATCGACCGGCGAGATCTTCCATTGCGTCAGCGGGCTTTTCTCCCGCTCCGCGAGGCGCTCCTTTTGCTCGTCGCGGGTGATGTCGAGATAGTATTTCCGGATGTGAACCCCGTCGCGGATCAGCATGTCCTCGAACGGGATGACGGATTCGTAGAAGGCCTTGAGCTGCGCCTTTGTGCAGAAGCCCATCACCTGCTCGACGCCCGAGCGGTTGTACCAGGAGCGGTTGAAGATCACGAACTCCCCGCCCGACGGCAGATAGGGCACGAAGCGCTGGAAATACCACTGCGTCTCTTCGCGGTCGGACGGCTTGCCCGGCGCATGCACGCGCGTTTCGCGGGGGCTCATGTGGTGGGTGATGCGCTTGATCGCGCCGTCCTTTCCGGCGGCGTCGCGCCCTTCCAGGATGAGCAGAACCTTGGCGTCGGCCGCGATCAGGTCGCGCTGCAGCTTCACCAGCTCGATCTGCAGATCGCGCAGCGTCTTCTTGTAATGATGATCGCCGTCATCATCGTCGTCATCGTGCTTGTGTTTGTGCTTGGCCATGGTGGGATTAGAAGGCGAGGGGGGTGCTCTATGCAACCTAAACCCGCGACCAGGGCAGCACGTTCCCGTCCAGCCTTTTTGCCGCAATGCCGAAAACGTCCGCCAGCGCCGCATCGGAAAGTGTGTCGGACGGCGTGCCCTGTCCCATGACATGACCATCCCGTAACACGACGATCTCGTCGCAGAAGCGCGAGGCGAGCGACAGGTCGTGCAACGTGATCGCCACCGCCGTTCCGCGCGCGGCTTCGGCCCGCAGCATTTCCATGAGGCGGAGCTGGTGCGCAGGGTCCAGATGCGCCGCCGGCTCGTCCACCAGCAGGATCGGCGCCTGCGTCGCCAGCGCCCGCGCCAGCAGCAAGCGCGCCCTTTCGCCGGCGGAAAGCTCGTTCAGCCGCCGCGACGCGAACGGCACGACGTCGCAGCGCGCCATCGCATCGGCGATGGGCGCCTCATTGATATCGTGCGCACCATGCGGAATGCGGCCCAGCGCCACGATGCGCTCCACCTTCATCGGCCACTGCACCGCGCTCTCCTGCGGCAGATAGGCGATGCTGCGGGCCAGCCATTCGCGCGAGCATTCTCGCAAGGGCCGCTCCAGCACGCGCACGACGCCCGCCTCATGCGGCAGATAGCCCGTCGCCACGCGCAGCAGCGTGGTCTTGCCCGCGCCGTTCGGTCCTACGATGCCCGTCACTTTTCCCGCGGCGAATGACGC
>JBQCFD010000297.1:0-2394 GCA_051959625.1 Rhizomicrobium sp. | reverse complement strand
AGCGCGATAGGCGACCAGACGAACAGCCCTCTGTCCGCAAGCCGGATCAGGATCATGCGCGTCGGATAGGGAAAACCGTAGAAGGAGACGACGGGCCCCTCCGCGATCCAGATGTCCGGCCCCAGGGATTGCAGACTCATGAAAGGACGATAGCAGAAACCTGCCGGCCATATTGTTTTTCGCCGCGATGGGTCGCGCGGCGGAAACTGAAGAAATCGCTCTCGCGCCCATAGGTATCGGCGGAAAGGCGCTCCACATTCGTCACGCCGGCTGCAGCCAGCCGCGCGGCGGCATAGCCTTCAAGATCGAAGCGGAAATGATCGGGCCGGTTCGAGGCGACGAAGAATTTCGCGTTGTCCGCTGCCGCGGCGAGGAACTGCGCGCGGAACTCCGGGCCGACCTCGTAGTTCGCCTGCGCGATGCAGGGACCGACGGCGGCGGCGATGTTTGCACGCCTCGCGCCCAGCGCTTCCATCGCAGCCAGCGTGGATTCGATGACGCCGCCGAGCGCGCCTTTCCATCCGGCATGGGCCGCGCCGATCACCCGCGCCTTTTCATCGGCGAAGAGCACAGGCGCGCAATCGGCGGTGAGGATGCCGAGCGCGATCCCGGGGACCTTCGTTACCCAGGCATCACCTTGCGGTGGACCCTCAACATCCGCTGCGCCTTTGGTCACATAACCCACTGGAGAGGGAAATTCCGTGAGCGTAACAACGTCAGGACTGTGAACTTGATAGAGCGTCTCCAAATAACGAACATTCAATTCCGCTTTGGCGCGGTCGCGATTTTCGAGAACTCTCTGCCGGTCGTCGCCCGATCCCAGCCCGCAGTTCAGCGACTCGTAAATGCCGGTGGAGACTCCGCCTTTTCGGCCGAAGAAGCCATGCTCTATGCCGGGAAGGGAGAGGTTTGGCGCGCGTGACACCGAGATTTGGGGATTGACGCGCATGATCTCAAAATCCCGCCGGTGTGCGCGCGTTTTTCGGCACGATCGCCAGCGCTTTGAACAAGCTTCCCATCTGCTCGGGCTTTACCAGCCGTTCGAGCTGCTTGTCGATCTCCGATCCTGTGCCGAGTTGTCCCTTCGCCAGCGTGGCGGCGCGCTGCACGATGCCGAGAACTTGTAGTAGATCGCCTTGCGCGACCGGACCGAAGGCCGCAGCACCCGCCGCGCGCGCCGCATCTGCAAGCGCCGCAAAATCGACATGGGCGGAAAGATCGGCGTCTCCCGGCGCGGCCAACACGCTCGCATATTTGTGCGCGGCGACGGCCTGCAAGGTCTCGCCGAATCCCGCTTCCGCGCCATAGCCGTAATCGACGATCAGTGCGCCGCCGCCTTTGCCGGCGATGATTTCCGAAATCTGCTCCACCAGCGCCGCCGAAGCCGGCGACGTTTCGTAGAACGCGCCGATGGGCGCGCTGGCACGGTTGGCCGGTATTGTGCCCGGGGGCACCGGTTCGGGCGACAGGGCGAACGCCAGCCCATCGCCCTTGGCGATCACCATGCGCTCGCACCAGCCGCGCTCGGTCTTCACGAATTGGCGGATGGGCAGCGCATCGAAGAATTCGTTTGCGAGAAGAAAGAGCGGCTTGTCGCGAATCGTGCCGTCCAGTTGCGCGACCCAGCGTATATTTGCGCCGGCGGCCTCCAGCGCATTCTTCTGGATCGTGCGCAGGGCAGGGCTCATCTCCACCAGCACGATCTCGACCTTGCTCAGGAAGCCCGGCACCAGCTTGGCGATCGCCCGCAACGCATCGCTCATCAGCGTGCCGCGGCCGGGTCCCAACTCAACCAGCCGCGCCTCGGGCCTGCCCGCATCGTGCCAGCACTGCACGACCCATATCCCCAGCATCTCGCCGAACATCTGGCTGATTTCGGGCGCGGTGACGAAGTCGCCGCCCGCGCCGAAGGGATCGCGCGTCGCGTAATATCCGGCCTGCGGATCGTGCAGCGCGAGGGTCATGAATTGCGCGACGGAGACCGGTCCCTGCGCCTCGATCAGCCTTGCGATGCGCTGGCCGAGCACATTCATCCTACGCCGCCTTCAGGCGCGGTGTCCGGTAGGCCAGCCAGATCACGAACGCGCCGCCGAGGATGAAGGCGAAGGACAATGTCTCTCCCATGGTGATCGGTCCTATGAACGGCGCATCGGGCTCGCGGAAGAGTTCCGAGACGATGCGCAGCACGCCATAGCTGATGAGGAAGATGCCGCTGGTCAGGCCCGGCGTGTCCTGCCAGCGGAATTTGCGGATCCCCACCTGCATGATGATGAGCATCAACACGCCCTCCAGCGCGAATTCGTAGAGCTGGCTCGGATGACGCGGAATATTGCCCGCAGGGCAGATGCCGTGATTGGCCATCATGATGTGCTTGGAACAGAAGACCATGCCCCA
>JBQCFD010000296.1:0-2119 GCA_051959625.1 Rhizomicrobium sp. | reverse complement strand
GGAAGCCTCGTGCTTCTTGGCCTCTTTCTCGCAGTCACGATCTCGCCGTGGTTTGTGGCGCTGTCCGGGTTCGTCGGCGCCGGGCTTGTATTCGCGGGCATATCTGGCTGGTGCGGAATGGCTCGAGTTCTGTCGATCATGCCGTGGAACCGGCTTGCTACATGATCCAACTTGCCGATCTGCTCTCGGTAGGGTCGGGCGTGCTCGTCGGTTTTGCGCTCGGCCTTCTGGGAGGCGGCGGATCGATTCTCGCCACGCCGCTGCTGCTTTATGTGGTCGGCGTGAAATCCCCGCATGTCGCGATTGGAACCGGTGCGCTGGCCGTCTCGGTCAACGCCTTCGCCAATCTCGTCGCCCATTCGCGTGCCGGCAATGTGAAATGGCCTTGTGCGGCCACTTTCGCGATCTCCGGCGTCGCGGGCGCTCTGGCGGGAGCCGCCCTGGGCAAGGCGATGGATGGCAGCAGACTTCTCTTTCTCTTCGGGCTTGTGATGGTTGCCGTGGCGGTGGCGATGCTTTCTCCACGCGCCGCCGGGGGCGATCCGCAGGTGCGGATCACACCAGCCATCGCGTTGCGTCTCGTGCTTATCGGCGCGCTGGCCGGCCTGCTTTCCGGCTTCTTCGGAATCGGCGGCGGCTTCCTGATCGTCCCCGGCATCATGCTGGGAAGCGGCATGACGACCATCAATGCCGTGGGCTCTTCGCTTGTGTCGGTGGGCACCTTCGGGTTGGCGACGGCGGTTTCCTACGCATGGGCCGGTCTGGTCGATTGGCGGGTCGCTGCGTTCTTCATATTCGGCGGCATTTTGGGAGGCCTTGGCGGCGTCAGCCTGTCCGGCAGGCTTGCCGGCCGGCGCGTCCTCCTCGCGCGAATATTTGCCGGCGCGGTTTTCATGGTGGCGGGGTTTGTCTTGTGGCGATCGGCACCGGCTTTTTTCGCCTGATTCCGGGACTTCCCAAGGGCAAAGGCCTCTGCTACATCCCCGCCTCCTCAGGATGCGGTCGTGGCGGAACGGTAGACGCACTAGCTTGAGGTGCTAGCGGGGCGACCCGTGGAAGTTCGAGTCTTCTCGACCGCACCATTCTTCCTCCAATATGGAGGTTGATTTCCAAACCGGCGGTTTTGCCGATTTTTTTCTTTACGTAACATTGTCGAAATCGCCGGATAATTTCGCGGCGGTTATGGTTAGGATGCGGAGCGCCCAACAAACCGCAGTTCCATGATCCCTAACGAATATCCCTCCCTGAACTACGATCTCGGCGACACCGCGGACATGATCCGCGACAGCGTCCGCAGCTTCACCTCCGACCAGATTGCACCGATCGCCGATGAGATCGACAAGTCGAACCTCTTCCCGCGCCATCTTTGGCCCAAGCTCGGCGAGCTGGGCGTGCTCGGCATTACAGTCGAAGAAGAGTATGGCGGGGCGGGCCTCGGTTATCTCGAACACGTCGTGGCGATGGAAGAGATCAGCCGCGGCTCGGCGGCGATCGGCCTCTCCTATGGCGCGCATTCCAATCTCTGCGTGAACCAGATCCGCCGCAACGGCACCGAAGAACAGAAGCGCCGCTACCTGCCCAAGCTGATTTCCGGCGAACATGTCGGCGCGCTGGCGATGAGCGAGCCGGGCGCGGGCAGCGACGTCGTCTCCATGCGCACCCGCGCGGAGAAGAAGGGCGACCGCTACATCCTCAACGGTTCGAAGATGTGGATCACCAACGGTCCGCAGGCCGATACGCTGGTGGTTTATGCGAAGACCGACCCGTCGGCTGGTCCGCGCGGGATCAGCGCCTTCATCATCGAGAAGGACTTTCCCGGATTCTCCACGCCCCAGAAGCTCGACAAGCTCGGCATGCGCGGCAGCGATACTTCGGAATTGCTCTTCCAGGATTGCGAGGTGCCGGCAGAGAACGTGCTGGGCGACGTCGGCGGCGGCGTGGCGATCCTGATGTCGGGCCTCGACTACGAGCGCGCGGTGCTGGCGGCCGGGCCGCTCGGTATCATGCAGGCCTGCATGGACGTGGTGCTGCCCTACATCCACGAGCGCAAGCAGTTCGGGCAATCGATCGGCGAGTTCCAGCTGGTGCAGGGCAAGGTCGCCGACATGTATGTCGGGAT
>JBQCFD010000295.1:0-7734 GCA_051959625.1 Rhizomicrobium sp. | reverse complement strand
CGCCTCGGCCACCGCCTTGGCGCGCTCCGCATAACGCGCGCGGATGTTCTTCACATGCGCGGCATACCGGCTTTCCTCGATGAACCGCGCCACCGCCGACTGCACGAACTGGCTTGGCGCGGTGGTGAAGTGAAACGCCATCCGCGAGAACGGCTCGACGAGATAAGGTGGAACGACCAGGTAGCCCATCTGGATATGCGGTCCGAGAGTCTCGGAAAGACTGCCGAAATAAATGACGCGATTGCCGCGATCCTCTCCCTGCATGGCCTGGTGCCGGTCGCCGGCAAACATCAGTTCCGCACCGACGTCGGATTCGAAGATCACGGCGTTGGAGCTGCGCGCCGCATTGAGCAAGGCGTGGCGGTGCGCCTTGGGCATCTGGTGGCCGAACGGAAAATTCACCGAGGGCGACGCGAAGATCATGCGCGGCGGGGGAACGGCCGGGCCGTTCTCGTATGCCTGTCCCGGAAGCGCGAGCGGATAGATGTTGGCGCCCGCCGCGCGCAAGGCATCGCGCACGTTCTTGAATGTCGGATTCTCCAGATGCACGCTGTGGCCGGGATCGATCATGACCCGGATGGTCAATGCCACCGCGGCCTCCAGGCCGGTCGTCGGAATGATCTGCTCCGGATCGCAATACACTCCGCGCATCAGCCTTAGATGGCGCGCCAGCGCGTGCTGCAAGCGCAAATTTGCCCGCGAGAAGGCAATGCATTGATCGCTTCCGGGTGGGTGGCGGAATTCTTCGGCGATGAGCTTTCCCAGCATTTTCCTGGGATAGAGGAGCGGATCGGGCTCGTGCGCCGTGAACGCTCCCCGCTGATCGCCATCGAGCAGCTGCTTTGCATGAAAGCCAACCTCGACGGATTTTGCGGCCGGTCCCGAGCGCTCGCGGCGCGCACCTGTTTCGGGCGCCGGTACCGGATAGGGCGGCGGCGACACGCGTGTCCCGCGGCGCGTATTCGAGATGACGTGGCCTTCCGCCATGAGTTTGGCGTAAACGCGCGTGATGGTGTTGCGTCCCACGCCAAGCGCTTCTGCAAGATCGCGGCTCGGCGGGAACACCGTGCCCAGCGGCAGTTCGCGCGTGAGGATAGCGGCCCGCAACGCGCGCAATATCTGCTCGTTGATCGGCCCCGCGCCCGTTTTGCGGACCGTGAGCTGCGAAAACGTTATGGGCCAGTTGTTGCGCCGTGAAACACCGGCAGGTTGCGGATCGGATTTTTCGTTTTTGAACACGGCATTCTGCTGCGATACCATCGAGCCAAATCCCCGCATCGAGAACATCTACCGCCTGTCCGGCGCAGCCTTCTACGAAGCACCGCCATGGCGCCGGGTCGGCAAACCAAGATACATACCGACCGGTTGGTATGTTCTCGACATTCGCATGCTCGCGAATGCTGCGCCAGCTTCGGGGCCGGCACCTCGCGGGATAGTGATCGCCGATTGTTTGACCACGTACCAACTGGTCGGTACACATCGTCGCCAGGATCCGGATCGGCGAAGCCGAACGTCTCGCCATTCGCAAGATTTTGCCCAAGGGGGAAACAGATCATGAAGAAGACGGCAGTCTCGCGCCGCTCGCTTTTCGAAGCAGGCGCCGGCATCGTCGCGGCGGCAGCGATCATTCATGGAGTTGCCGGCGCGCAAACCCAGACCGGCCTCAGCCCCGAGAACGAAGCGCTCATCCGCCGCTGGTACAAATCGTGGGAGACGAAGGACTGGCACCCGCTCGACATGATGCTGGCAGACGACTTCACATTTACGAGCGCGGCCGGCGACGACCATATCAGCAAGAGCGCGTTCAAAAAGCAGTGCTGGGAAACGCAGATCGACTATATCAAGGGCATGGACTTGCTCCGCATATACGGAAGCAACGATGACGCGTTCGTGCTGTATGTCTGCTCGACGAGGAACGGCAGGACGTTTCGCAACGTCGAATATCTGAAGCTCAGAAACCAGCAGATCGAGGCGATCGAATGCTATTTCGGCGCGCCGTCCAGCTTTCCATCGGCCGTCAGCAAGGTCCCCGCATAACGCTTTGACGTCTGGTGACCGGCGATCAACCGGTGTGAAAGACGCCAGTACGATGGCAAGCCGCCTGCGAGGTTACCAGGGCCAGCTCTGCGCTGGCTGGGCAGGCACGCCGCGGACACTGCCCGCGGCAGGCCTTCCAACTTGCTAACATACCGACCGGAATGTTAGGTCGGCATTATGAAATCGAACACTTCCGAGCGTTCATCGGGCAGCGGCGTGCGTCTGAAACTTCTCGACGCCGCCGCGTCGGTCATTCGCAAAAAGGGTTATTCGGCAACGACTGTCGACGATCTTTGCGCAGAGGCCGGCGTGACAAAGGGTGCGTTTTTTCATCATTTCCCCTCCAAGGATTCGATGGCTGTCGCGGCCGCCGAACATTGGACGGAAGTGTCGGACGCGTATTTCTCTGCCGCCCCCTACAACCGGCATGACGATCCGCTGGACCGCGTCCTTGGATACGTCGAATTTCGAAAAGCACATTTGCGCGGCGCCGTGGCGGAGTTCTCCTGTCTCGTCGGCACGATGGTTCAGGAGGTGTATGGGACACATCCCGAAATACGCCGTGCATGCGACGACAGCATCAGCGATCAGGTTGCCAAATTGGAATCCGACATTGCCGAGGCGATGAAGAAATATCGGATCCGTGCGCGGTGGACGGCCAAAAGCCTGGCGCTGCACGTGCACGCCGTATTGCAGGGCGCGTTCATTCTGGCAAAAGCCAAAGGCAGTGCCAGCGCCGCCGAAGCCAGTGTCGATCACCTCCATCGCTACATCGAATTGCTGTTCGGCCGCTCCGGCGCGAAGCCCAAGCGGAAGCCCAGGGCGAGGACCTGATCGCGACGTCGCCGCTCAGGCGTCGTCTTCATCCATCAGTATGCGGTTGGCCGCGCCATCAAGGTCGTCATATTGGCCGCTGGCGAGCGACCAGAGCAACAGAGCCAATGCGCACAGCCCAAACCCGAATGCCGCAGCGATGATCAATCCGAAGCCGCTCATGCGAAGGGCCTTGCGAGCCTCAGGGCATTGATCGTCACGACCAGCGACGATCCGGCCATGCAGGCCGCAGCAATCAACGGTGTGGCGATTCCCAGAGCCGCCATCGGGATGGCCGTGACATTATACAAGACCGCGAGCGCAAAATTCTGGTTCACCAGTTTGCGCGCCTTTCGCGCGACATCCACCGCTTCGACGATGGGCCACAAGCTGTTCCCGCGCAGGATCATGTCCGCTGCGCGCTGGCTGACATCCGCCGCGGAGCCCGGCGCGATGGAGACATGGGCAAGCGCGAGCGCCCCGGCATCGTTGATGCCGTCTCCGACCATCAGGACCTTCCGGCCCTGTGCGCGCAATGATTCCAGAAACGCGGCCTTGGCCTTGGGATCAACCTGCGCGCGCCAGTTTTCGATTCCCGCCTTCGCGGCGAGCGAGGAGGCGACAGCGTCCCGATCACCGGTCAGCATATGGATGCCGATGCCGCGCGCCTTGAGCTGCCCAATCAAATCCTTCGTCTCTGGACGTATCTCGTCGTGGAAGATGAAGCGTATGGGCGCGCGGTCGTCCTCGCGAAACCAGAGTTCGCTCAATTGGGCGTTTGTCCCTACGCCGCACCACGTGGCGCTACCGAGTCTTTGGCGGACGCCGTTCACATCCGCTTCCAGTCCCGCACCCGGAATCTCGCGAACCTTCGCGGCGACCGGACCATCGCCAGCCGCTGCTGCCAGCGCCTTTGCCAGGGGATGGCTGCTTGCCCGCGCAAGCGCGGCGGCTGCGCGCAGTACCTCCGGCGCGATGTCTTCGCGGTTGCCCAGTTGCGGGGTGCCGAACGTGAGCGTGCCCGTCTTGTCGAACACCGCCGTATCGACTTCGGCGAGCCGCTCCAGCGCATCGCCGGACTTCACGAACATGCCGCGCTGAAAAAGCCGCCCCGTCGCCACGATCTGAACGGCCGGCACTGCAAGGCCCAACGCGCAGGGACAGGTGATGATAAGAACCGTGATCGCATTGGTGACGGCGACCGCGAGTGATCCGCCGGCAATCCACCAGCCTGCGAAAACCACCAGCGACAGGCTGAACACGAAAGGCACATAGGCTCTCGCCGCCCTGTCGGCGACGCGCACATAGAGGCTGCGGCGCTGCTGCCCGGCTTCGAGCAACCGCGCAAGGTCTGCGACCAGCGAGTTCTCGACGCGCGCCGTCGCAGTGATGGTCACCGGCGCGCCCACAATGATGGTGCCGGCGTGAACGGCCGCGCCGCGCCGAAGGACGACCGGCGCGCTCTCTCCGGTGACGAGCGAGACATCGGCTTCGGTGTCGTTGCCGAGGATCGTGCCGTCCACCGGCGCGCGCTCACCGGCGGCCAGCAAAACGCGGTCGCCAGGCATGAGGTCGCCCGCCGCCACGGTCTCCACCGTTCCATCCGCTTTCAATCGCCGCGCAAGCGCCGATTGCAGCGCAAGCAAATGCCGCGCCGCGCTCCGCGCGCGGTCGCGCAGGCGAAAGTCCAGATAGCGCCCGATCAACAGCAAAAATGCCAGCATGATTGCGGCGTCGAAATATGTGTTTCCGCCATGCGTCGCCGTGACATAGACACTCAACGCCAGCGACAGGACGATCGCGACGCTGATCGGCACGTCCATGTTGGTCTGCCTGTGTGAAAGGCTTTGCCAGGCCGAACGGAAGAATGGCAGGCTGGCATATAGCGTCAGCGGTACGGACACCGCGGCCGCCAGCCAGAAGAACACATCGCGCAGACCCGCGCTCATGTCTTCGCCGCCATACCAGACGGCATCGGTCAGGCCCACGACGAACACAGCGCCGAAACCCGCCACCGCCAGCGCGCGGAGAAGATCGCGCCCTTCCTTCTCCTCGGTATCGAGCACTTCCGGTGCGTCGTATGGCTGCGCTTCGTAGCCCAATGATCGCACGCGATTCAGAACCATCAGCGGCGCGACGTCTGCATCGCGCCAATGAACGTGAAGCTTGCCTGTCGAAAGGTTGAGCCGCGCTTCATCCACGCCGGCAAGCGCATTTACCCCGCGTTCGATCTTGGCGATGCAGTTTGCGCAATGCGCGCCTTTCACCACGATATCGAAAGACGTCGCCCCGTCCGCCTCGTGCCGCACGAAGCGCGACAACTCGTTGGCATCTGTTGGCGCCCGCGTCAGCATCAAGGCACCCACACCCGCCGCGCCGCATCGAAGGGTCTGGACTCCGATGTGTCATGCACGATCACATCCCACGCGCCCGGCGCAACGCCCTTTATATCCGCGATGTAGCGTCCTTTGCCGCTCTCACGAAGCAAGATGGCATGGTCGCGCGTTTCATCGGAGGGATGACGCAGTTCGCCAGAGAGCCTGAGTTGCGTTTGCGGATGGCCCTGCGCATCGGCAACGGTTACCACCAGGCGGACGGCACCGGATGCCAGGCGCATCGCGGACATCGACGCGTTCCAGTCCAGCTTCGCCTGCTCGGCGTGCCGCGCCAGGGTCTGATTGTACTCGATACCCTGAAGATAAGGCTTCTGCTCGTCCTCACCACGGAAGGTCGTGACCGAGATCGTGATGAAGTAGGCGTTCACCGCGATGATGAGGCCGAAAAAGGCGATCAGCCACAGGAGGACGTCGCGGCCCGTGAGTTTGCCGAACATCATGTCCTCCCCGATACGAACACCGCGCCGACCGTGCGGGTCTCGGAATGCGCGGCATTGCTCAGCGAGAACTGAACCGGCTGACTTCCCTTCTCCAGGTTCTGGGGCGCGACCGTTATCAACACGCGCAACGTCCGCACCTTGTCAGCTTCGACATTCAGCGTCACCGGCGGCCGAACATCGCCAAGGCCGATAACGTTCACGATCTGAGGTTTCACGCCGCCGATATCCAGGATGAAGTCGCGCGGCCGGTCGAACCGGTTCATCAGCTTGAGCGTGTAGCCGTTGCGAACCGCGCCGCTGGACAGCGTCACGAAATTCGGATTGCGGTCGCGCAGAACATCCAGATCGACCGTGCGCCGGTTGGCCAGGCTCAAAACCATCACGCTGCCGACGACGGCCAGGACGACGGCATAGAGGATCGTGCGCGGCCGGATGAAGCGGAAGCGCGCCTTCTGGCCCTTGAGTCGGCGCGCGACATTGGCATCGTTGTCATAAGCGATCAGGCCCCTGGGCAGAGCTATCTTCGCCATGACGTCGTCGCAGGCATCGATGCAAAGGCCGCAATTGATGCATTCGAGCTGCAAGCCGTCGCGGATGTCGATCCCCATCGGGCACGCGGCAACGCATTGATTGCAATCGATGCAATGTCCGCGGCCTTCCCAGGGCTGACCCTTCTTGTGCGGTCCGCGCGGCTCGCCGCGATCCACACGATAGGTCACGCTGAGCGCTTCGCGATCCGTCATCGCGCCCTGGATGCGGGGCCATGGGCACATATAGGTGCAAACCTGTTCACGCATCAGGCCGCCGAGGGAATAGGTGGTGAAGGTCAACCCACCAATCGCGGCATAGACGGCGATGGAGGCCGACCCGTTTAGAAGTTCGCGCGCAAGCGCCGGTGCGTCTGTGAAATAGAAAACCCACGCGCCGCCGGTTGCCGCGGCAATGATCAGCCAGATCGCGTGCTTCGAAACCCGCTTGACGACCTTGCCGGCGGACCAGGGCGCAGATGCGAGGCGGATCCGGGCGCTGCGGTCGCCTTCGATCAGGTTCTCCACATATATGAAGAGATCCGTCCACACCGTCTGCGGACAGGCATAACCGCACCACAACCTGCCGAACAGCGATGTCACCAGGAACAGCGCGACGGCCGCCAGGATCAGCAGGCCCGTGATGTAATAGACCTCCTGCGGCCAAATCTCGAGGAAGAAGAAATAGAAGCGCTCATGCGCGAGATCGACGAGGATGGCCTGGCTGGGCACGGACGGACCGCGATCCCATCGTATCCAAGGCGCGAGATAGTAAATGCCGAGCGTGACCGCCATCACGATCCATTTGATGCGCCGGAACGTGCCGTGCACCATCTTCGGATAAATCGGGACACGCGACTTGTAGAACTTCCGGCGCGACGCGCTGTTGCTGGCTTCGGCGTCCGATTTCTCGATGCCATGTGCCGCCTCAACTCGCCTTGCCAAAACGGTATGAACCGTCATCGCATCGCTCCGCTACTCACCGCCGCCCAGACTGTGCACATACACGGCGAGCGATTTGATCGTTTCGGGGGAAAGCCGTCCCGCCCAGGTCGGCATCACGCCACCATGGCCGTTCCAGATCTGATCGCGAATGTCGGCGCGGGCCGGGCCGTAGAGCCAGTCATTGTCGGTGAGGTTCGGCGCACCCATCTTGCGGTCGCCCTTCCCTTCCGGCCCGTGGCACATGGCGCAATTCTCGGCGAACACTTTCGCGGCGCGGGACACCGCTTTTCCGTCGGCGGGCCGCCCGGACAGATGCACCACATATTCCGTCAGGTCATCGATCTGCGCCGGCTTCAATATTCCGTCGCGTCCGAAGGATGGCATCTGCGACTCCCGTGTGTTGGGGTCGGTCGAACGAATGCCCACGGTGATGGTATGTTGGATATCTTCGAGCTTTCCACCCCACAGCCACGCATCGTCATTGAGATTGGGATAGCCGCGCCCGCCCTGCGCGCCAGAACCGTGGCAAGGCGCGCAATTGTCGCCGAAGACCGCCCTGCCTTCCGCCATGGCGAA
>JBQCFD010000294.1:0-3686 GCA_051959625.1 Rhizomicrobium sp. | reverse complement strand
CGTGCCGCCGCCCGGTCCCGCGACGCCGGTCACGGCCACCGCGATATGGGCATTGGAATTCTCAACCGCGCCTTCCGCCATCATGCGCGCTACGGGCTCAGACACCGCCCCCATGTCCGCGATCAGATCGCCGGGCACGTTCAGCATGTCCTGCTTGGCGCGGTTGGAATAGGTGACGAAGCCGCGGTCGAAAGCGTCCGACGATCCCGGGATCTCCGTCAGCAGCGCGGCGATCAATCCGCCTGTGCAGCTTTCCGCCGTCGCGATGCGCAGTTTCTGCGCGCGCGCTTCGGCGAGAACGACCTCGGCCAGCCGTAGCAGGGGGGAGGAGAACATCAGATCAGTCCCAGATGGGCGATGACCACGACGATGATGCTTCCCATCAGCGCTGCCACGACGTCGTCGGCCATGATGCCGAGGCCGCCCGGCACCTGCTTTTCCGCGATGTTGACCGGCCATGGTTTCAGGATATCGAACAGGCGGAAGAGAATGAACGCCACCGTGAAGCCGAGGATCGAAACCGGCGCGAAGGCGCAGATGATCCACTGGCCCGCCAGCTCGTCGACAACGCACTCCGACGGATCGGGCTCGCCTTTCGCGCGGGCGTAAAGCTCGCAGGCCCATGCGCCCACAGCCAGCACGATGATGGCGGCGACGAGCAGCCACCAGCGCCCCATGAATTCCGCGATCAACCACGCAAAGGGCAACGCGACCACGCTCGCGGCGGTGCCGGGGGCCGACCGCACGAAGCCCACGCCGAACAGCGTTGCAATCTGGGTCGCCGCTTTTGCGTTGCTGTAATCGTTCATCGCCCCAGCCTGACCGTTACGACGCCCTGCGCCGCCAATCCTTCCTTGCGCCCCGTGAAGCCCATGCCTTCCGTAGTCGTCGCCTTCACGCTGATGCGTGAGATGTCAACATCCAAGATATCGGCAATGCGTGCGCGCATGGATTCGCGATGCGGGCTTATCTTGGGCGCTTCGCAGATCAGTGTCACGTCCGCGCTCACGAGCGCGCCTCCGCGCTGGCGCACCAGATTCATGGCGTGCTCGAGGAATTGCGCCGAATTCGCGCCGCGCCACTTGGGATCGCCGGGCGGGAAATGCTGGCCGATATCGCCCGCGCCGATGGCGCCCAGCAGCGCATCCGTCAGCGCGTGCAATCCGGCGTCTGCATCGGAATGGCCTTCCAGCGACCTGTCATGGCCGATCTTCACGCCGCAGAGCCAGACGTGATCGCCCGGCACAAAGCGGTGCGCGTCGAAGCCCATGCCGGTGCGATATTCCATGGCGCCCGACAGGAGCCGTTCCGCGAATGCCAGATCGTCTTGCGTGGTGATTTTCAGGTTTCCTTCTTCTCCGGCCACGGAAACGATCTTCAGACCGGCCAGTTCCGCAATAGCCATGTCGTCGGTCATGTCGCGGCCCGCGAATTTGCGATGGGCGGCGAGGATCGCATCGAAGCGAAATCCTTGCGGCGTTTGCGCGCGCAATAGTCCGTCGCGCGGAACGGTTTTCCACGCGCCCTCCGTCTGCGTCTTCAATGTATCGGCGACGGGGAGCAGCGGGATCGCCGCATCGGCGCCGCTCTCGAGCGCGGCCACAACCCGTGCGATCAATGCCGCCGAAACCAGCGGACGGGCGGCATCGTGAATGAGGACGAAGTCGGGCCGGTGCGCTGACAGCGCCTGCAATCCGTGGAACACCGAATGCTGCCGCGTGTCTCCGCCCGCAACCGGCGTCAGAACATTCAGGCCGCGCACGGCTTCTTGATACAGGTCGTGCTGCTCGGCGCCGATGACGATCTGCGCGCCTGCCAGCCCCACCGTTCGCGCAAAGGCTTCGATGGAGCGCCGCAGCATCGGCTTGCCGGCGATACGCTCATATTGCTTGGCGCCGCCAAAGCGGGTGCCGGAACCGGCGGCCACGATGAGAAGTGCGATGCGCGACATCGGGAGCCAAGTAGCGGCGCGCCCCCGCACCGGTCAACGCGGGTCATCCGCTTGACGCTTGCATATCGCGAACTGGGCCGCCTAGAATATGGGCATTGCGGCTTATGCACAAATTATAGGCAAATGAGCGCTGTACCCGAAATCACGGGGACCGAAACCCCGGTCGCCGGCCAGATATTGGCGGTGATCCCTACGCCGGTGGTCCTGGTGGGACGGGACTTGCGGATCCTCGCCGTCAACCCGGCGGCCGAACAATTCTTTGCGGTCGGCGCGGGTCTTCTCACGCGGCAGCGGCTCGATGAGCTGGTGCCGTTCGGAAGTCCCATCCTGCAACTCATCCTTCAGGCACAGGAGCGGGGCGCCTCGGTGGGCGAGCGCGACGTCGATCTCTCCACGCCCCGCGGGCGCGAACGCACCGCCGATGTTGTGGCGACGCCGGCAGGCGATGCAGACGGCAATGTCGTCATCACGCTCTACGAACGCAGCATCGCGCAGCGGCTCGACCGCCAACTGCTTCATCGCGGCGCCGTGCGCTCGCTGCACGGCATGGCGGCGGTGCTCGCGCACGAGATCAAGAATCCGCTTGCGGGCCTTCGCGGCGCCGCCCAGTTGCTGGAGGAAGCCGTGCAGCCGGCCGACCGCAATCTCACGAAGCTCATCTGCGCGGAGTCCGACCGTATCCGCGACCTGATCGACCGCATGGAGTCTTTCGGCGAGGGCAGGGCGTTTTCGCGCGGGCCCGTCAACATCCACGAAGTGCTCGACCGCGTGCGGCAGGTGGCGCAGACGAGCTTTGCGCGTCACATCAAATTCGTGGAGGTGTTCGATCCTTCGCTGCCCTTCGTGCTCGGCGACAAGGACCAGCTCATCCAGGTGTTCCTCAACCTCGTGCGCAACGCGAGCGACGCCGTTCCCCAGAGCGGCGGCGAGATCACACTGACGACGGGATACAGGCCTGGAATGCGCGTCGGCACCGGGACATCGGGGACGCGTCTGAGCGTGCCGCTGGAAGTGACCGTGCGCGATAACGGCGCGGGCGTTCCTCCCGATCTTCTTCCTTATATCTTCGATCCCTTTGTCACCACGAAATCAAGCGGATCGGGCCTGGGGCTCGCGATGGTCGCAAAGATCGTCGGCGATCATGGCGGCGTTGTGGAGTGCGAATCCGTCCCGCAGCGGACCGTCTTCCGCGTGCTTCTGCCCAAAGCCGGCGAAAACGGAGCCTGACATGCCCGCAGGAACCATCCTCGTTGCCGACGACGACGCCGCAATCCGCACGGTGCTGCATCAGGCACTGGGCCGCGCGGGTTACGATGTGCGCACGACATCGACCGCCGCCGGGTTGTGGCGCTGGGTTTCTTCCGGCGAGGGAAATCTCGTCATCACCGACGTGGTGCTGCCGGACGAGAGCGGATTCAACCTGCTTCCGCGCATCAAGCGTTTGCGGCCGGAATTGCCGGTGGTCGTGATGAGCGCGCAGAACACCATCCTCACCGCCATCACCGCGGCGGAGCGCGGCGCGTTCGATTACCTGCCCAAGCCGTTCGACCTCAAGGATCTGACCGCGCTGGTGCAGCGCGCGCTTGCGATGCCGCAGGCGCAAGCGCAATCCGCGCCGGACGCGGCTTCGGAAGAGGAGCGGTTGCCGCTGATCGGCCGCTCCGCCGCGATGCAGGAGATCTACCGCGTGATCGCGCGACTCACGCAGACCGATCTCACCGTGATGATCGTGGGC
>JBQCFD010000293.1:0-3115 GCA_051959625.1 Rhizomicrobium sp. | reverse complement strand
AGATCCGCAAGGTCGCGCGCATCCACATCGTTTCCAAAGCGCATGGCGCGTTCGACATCACCTTCTCGCCGCGCAGAGGATGGGTGTTGCCGCAGCACTCGAACTACCCGGCGTCGTTCGAGCAGGTTCAGCGAACCATCGTCGGCCTGGCGGCGCTGCAGACGATCCAGCCGGCGACGGCGCGGCCCGACTGGTATGGCAAGATCGCGGTGGACGCGCCGCCCAAGGGCGCAGGCGCATTGATCGCGCTCTATAACGACAAGGGCCGGCCCCTCGCCTCGCTGATCATTGGCCAGAGCACGGACATCGGCGACGCGAGCGGCGCCACGGGTCTTTACGTTCGCAAGCCCGGCGACGCGCAAAGCTGGCTGGTGCGTAGCGTGTTCGAACCGAAATCCGACTATGCCGATTGGCTGGACAAATCCGTTCTCGACATCGACCGCGCGCGCATCCAGTCGGTGGACGTCACGCCAGTCACGGGGCCCGCATACACGGCCGTGCGCGACAAGCCCAGCGACGAAAGCTTCACGCTGGGCGGCATCCCCAAGGGTCGCGAGATCAACTACGCCGGCGCCGCCGATTCTGTCGCCGCGGCCGTCGTGGACTTCACCTTCGATGACGTGCGGCCGGCCACCGATTTCGACTTCTCCAACGCGCCTCGGCTTGTCACCCGCACCTTCGACGGCCTAACGGTAACTGTGAAAGTCGTGACGCAGGGCCCGGATTTCTGGGCCACGGTCTACGCGGAGGGCGATCCGGCGAAACCGGACGCCGAACGGGAGGCCCGCGCCATAGATGCACGCGCGGACGGATGGGCTTATAAGCTGCCTGACGACAAGGGCAAGCTTTTCATGACCACACTGGATTCCCTTCTAAAGCCCGTCGCGGCGAAGAAATGAACGCCGAGCCGATCGTACAGACCGGCGGGGACTTCCTGCGCGACTGCTGGTACATGGCCGCGCTCGCGCGCGACGTGAAGCGCGGCGGCATGAAGCGCATGCTTCTGCTCGGCGAGCCGGTGGTCGTCGGCCGCATGAAGAACGGCGACCTGTTCGCGCTGCGCGATATCTGCCCACATCGCGGCGTGCCGCTGTCGGCCGGAAAAGTTCTCGGCGATGCGAGCGTGGAGTGCCCCTATCACGGCTGGCGCTTCAAGAAGGATGGCGTCTGCTCGCTTATCCCCTCCACGGTGGACGGACAGGACAACATTGATCCGTCGAAGATCCGCGTACGCGCCTATCCGGTGCGCGAGCAGGATGGATTGATCTGGGTTTACTTCGCGGCGAACGAACGCGCGCAGCCCGCGAACGAGCCGCCGCGCGTGCCGGTGCCGAATGCGACGCCGCGCTGGGTGGAAAGCCAGACCTTCACTTGCGGCATCGATCACGCCGTCATCGGCCTGATGGACCCGGCGCATGCACCGTATGTGCACGGCCGCTGGTGGTGGCGCGTGACGCCGCGCGAGAAGGTGAAGAATTACGCGCCACTGCCCAACGGCTTCGTGATGTTGCGCCATGCGCCGAGCAAAGCGGCCTACAAGATTCTTGGCGGCGCGAATGTCTCCACCGAAATCACCTTCGAACTTCCCTCCACGCGTTTCGAGAACATCGAAGGCACGATCTTCGGGCGGCGCATCCTTGTGAGCGGCCTCACCGTCTGCACGCCCGTCGACGCGAACAACACGCAGGTGACGCAGATATTCTTCTGGCCCGCGTGGCTAGGGTTCCTGAAGCCATTCTTCATGGCGCTCGGCCCCACTTTCCTCGGCGACGATCGCCGCATTGTAGAACTTCAGAAGCAGGGCCTCGCGTTCAACCCATCCCTGATGCTGATCCAGGATTCGGACGTCCCCGCCATGTGGTACCACCGCCTGAAGAAAGCCTGGGCCGAGTCGGTCGCCAACGGCACACCCTTCGTGAACCCGGTGAAACCGCGCACGCTGAGATGGCGGAGTTGAGTGGGTCTACCGTTGGTTTGGCTTTTTCCTTTTCGACCAACGATCCAGCAATATACCACCAACGCCCACGAGCCAGCCTCCGAGAAATGTCCAATGAGCGATTTCATCGATCGTCGCTTGCTTGGGCGTCACATATCGAACCACGCCTTTTATATGTAGTGGCTGGGTAAATTCAGCCGTCGGACGATCCGGCTGTTTGAGTGCGTCCGTCTCGATCTCTGCCATCGGAAACCACGAGATCATCCCAACTAACCAAGCCGCACCGATCACAAAGAATAGCGGCGTCCTTGCTTCGCTGACACCAACCGACTCTTTGCGTTGCGTAGAACTGGTAGGTACTAGGCCAGCCATCCAACCAAAGAAGATCAGCGGAACTATTCCTGCAAAAAACGCAACCGTCGGACCCCATTTGGGCCAAATTAGCGACTGAAGTACGGCTTCAGATGCCAAAAAGGCGATGCCGCAGAGGACAAAACGCAACCGACTCGGCGGACCATCTACTTTCATGTGCTTCAACCCAACTGACACAGCCAAACGATAGCTCTCAGGATAGCAAGCTCAACAGACCGATGCGGCGCTGATTCGCTCTAAAACAGGCAGACTTAGAACCCTGTGCACTGCGGCAATTCGAGGGTTGCGGTTGGCCGATCAAGGGTCTAGACGGTCCACTTAACCTGCAATCTGACCGGGCCAAGCACGCGATCCGCGTGTGGCCATCCGCGCGCGAGAAAACATGCCCAAACGCACCGATATCCACACCGTCATGATCATCGGCGCGGGGCCTATCGTTATCGGGCAGGCGTGCGAGTTCGACTACTCCGGCGCCCAGGCGTGCAAGGCGCTGCGGGCCGAAGGCTATCGTGTGGTGCTGGTGAACTCCAATCCCGCCACCATCATGACCGACCCGGACATGGCGGATGCGACCTATATCGAACCCATCACGCCAGAATTCGTCGAGAAGGTGATTGCACGCGAGAAGCCGAATGTGCCCGAAGGCCGCAAATTCGTATTGCTGCCGACGATGGGCGGGCAGACGGCGCTGAACACCGCGCTGAGCCTGCGCAAGATCGGCGCGCTGGAGCGCCACAATGTCGAGCTGATCGGCGCCACCGCCGACGCCATCGACAAGGCCGAGGACCGCGAGCGCTTCAAGCAGGC
>JBQCFD010000292.1:0-3269 GCA_051959625.1 Rhizomicrobium sp. | reverse complement strand
CTCGGCCGCGACGCTCTCTTTGCAGAGGCTGCCCGCGAGGCGGGCCGGCTGATCGCATCCCACGGCTACAATATGGTCTTTGGCGGCGGCGGCCTCGGCCTGATGGGCGAGACAGCGCGGGCCGCCCGTGACGGCGGAGCGAAGGTCACCGGCATACTTCCGGGGTTCCTGCGCGAACTGGAGCCGCCGCTGGCGGCCGGCGAGAACATCGAGATCGTCCCCGACATGGGCGTGCGCAAGCGGCGGATGCTGTCGTTGAGCGACGCCTTCCTCATCCTGCCGGGTGGAATCGGCACGTTGGATGAATTCTTCGAGGTGATCGTGGAAAAGCAGCTGGGGCAGCTTCCCAAGCCGATCGTCATTCTGAATCTCAGCGGGTGCTACGACCCGCTGATCGACCTTCTCAATCACACCGCGGGACTGGAATTCGTGCGGCCCAATCTCGAAACCTTGTTCCGCGTCGCGTATTCGCCCGAGAAGGCGATCGAACACATCACGCGGGTTCTGGATTCGAGATCGGTTCCTTCACGCGGCTGAAGCGGCCATCCAGCGCCACCACCATCAGAGCCAGCCACACGAAGCCGAAAGTGATCATGTCGACGCCGGTGAACTTTTCGCCGAAGCCGAAGATTGCGAGCAACAGCGTGATTGAGGGCGAGAGATATTGAAGGAAACCCAGCGTCGAAAGCCGGATGCGCCGTGCTCCCGCGGCGAACAGCGCCAGCGGCAACGCCGTGAGCGGGCCGCCGAGGATCAGAAGGCCGTCAATCGACAGGTGCGGCGACGGGAAAGCGCCGCCCGGATGGGTTCCCCAGAAGAAGATGAGCCCGGCCGTGATCGGCAGCAGCACCCATGTCTCGATGGTGAGCCCGTCCAGCGACGACACAGGCGTGAGCTTGCGGAAATAGCCGTAGAAGCCGAAGGACAGCGCGAGCACCGGGGCGATCCACGGGAAGTGCCCGAGCTCGAAAGACTGGATCAGAACGGCAATGCCGGCCAGCGCGATGGCCGCCAGCCGCATGCGCGAGATGTGCTCGCCGAACAGGAGCACTCCCAGCGCGATCGAAATCAGGGGATTGATGTAGTAACCCAGGCTCGCTTCCACAAGCTGCGAGGTGGCGACGCAGTAGATGTAAACGCCCCAGTTGATGCTGATGAGCACGCTGGTCAGGGTCAGCGTCGCCAGCAGGCGCGGCGAGCGGATGATCGCCTTCAATGCAGGCAGCCGCTTGCGGGCGATGGCGAGAACACCCACGACCAATGCGCACCAGAAGATGCGATGGACGGTAAGCTGCAACGGCGGCACGGCATCCAGCAGCCGCCAGTAGAGCGGCATCACGCCCCAGAAAACATAGGCGAAGGCGGCATAACCTATGCCGGCGGCATCGTCTTTCGCGTGTGTAACGGCGCTCATGAAGCCTATGTAACGGACCGCCGGTGAATTGCATCGTGGCGCGGCGGCATTGCACCCATGCGCTACGCGCGGTCGCGAAATAGTTTGTAACAAATCGAATCCGTAAGCGCCTCGAAACTGGCATCCACGATGTTGGGCGACACGCCCACAGTGGACCAGCGGTTGCCCTGCCCGTCCGCACTTTCCACCATCACCCGCGTCACCGCTTCGGTGCCACCCGTGAGGATGCGAACCTTGTAATCCACGAGGCGCAAATCGCTCAGCGCCGCGGAATACTTGCCGAGATCCTTGCGCAGCGCCTGATCCAGCGCGTTCACCGGGCCATTGCCGACGCCCACATTGTGGAAGGTCTCTCCACCCACATTCAGCTTCACGACCGCTTCGGAAACCGTGACGAGATCGCCGCGCGCGTCGTGGCGGCGTTCCACCATCACGCGGAAACTCTCCACGTCGAAATAGTCCGGCACCTGCCCCAGCGCGCGGCGCGCGAGCAATTCGAACGAAGCCTCCGCGCCGTCATAGGCATAGCCCAGAAATTCGCGCTGCTTCACATCCTCCAGCAGGCGCGCGATGCGCGGGTCATTCGCTTCGACGTCGATGCCCGCATCGGCGAGACGCGCCATGAGGTTGGAGCGCCCCGCCTGATCGGAGACGAGGATTTTGCGCGTGTTGCCGACCGTTTCCGGCGGCACATGCTCATAGGTGCGTGGATCTTTCTGCACCGCAGAGGAGTGCAAACCGCCTTTGTGTGCAAAGGCTGACGGCCCGACGTAAGCCGCATGCCGGTTCGGCGCGCGGTTGAGGATTTCGTCCAGCAGGCGCGAGACCGAAACAAGTTGTGCGAGTTGTTCGCGCGAAACGCCGGTTTCAAATTGTGCGGCGTAAGGCTCTTTCAACAGTAGATTCGGCAGCAGCGCGCAAAGATTGGCGTTGCCGCAGCGCTCGCCCAGTCCGTTGAGCGTGCCTTGAATCTGCCGCGCGCCGCCCCGCACCGCTGCGAGACTGACCGCAACGGCCTGCTCCGTATCGTTGTGCGCGTGGATACCGAGCGCGGCGTTCGGCAGCTTCGCCCTGACTTCGGAGACGATGCGATAGACATCTTCCGGCATCGTGCCGCCATTGGTATCGCACAGCACCAGCCACTTG
Organism: Rhizomicrobium sp.; assembly: GCA_051959625.1. Lineage (GTDB taxonomy): Bacteria > Pseudomonadota > Alphaproteobacteria > Micropepsales > Micropepsaceae > Rhizomicrobium. Next base: position 709 of record JBQCFD010000292.1, on the reverse strand, counting down.
GCGCCGTTGTCCTGCGCGGCTTTCAGGCATTGCAACGCATAGTCGGCGTTGGCCTTGTAACCATCGAAGAAGTGCTCGGCATCGAACAAGGGCTCGCGGCCCTTGGCCTTCACGGCCGCGATACTTTCGGCGATGTTCTCGATGTTCTCGCTGCGCGGAATCTCCAGCGCCACGTCCACCTGGAAGTCCCAGGTTTTGCCGACAAGGCAGTTGGCGTCTGCTTTCGCGTCCAGGACCTGCGCCAGCGCCGGATCGTTCTGCGCGCTGCGGCCCGAGCGTTTCGTCATCCCGAAGGCTACGAACTTCGCGGATTTCAGCGGCGGCTTCTCCGAGAAGAATGCTGAGTCCGTGTGGTTCGCGCCCGGCCAGCCGCCTTCGATGTAATCCAAACCAAGCCGGTCCAGCGCCAGCGCGATCTGGCGCTTGTCCTCCACCGAGAAGTCCACGCCCTGCGTCTGCGCACCGTCCCGGAGAGTGGTGTCGAACAGGTATAGCCTTTCCCGGCTCATTTTTTGACTTCCCAGGTCGTGCCCTGTGGGCCGTCCTTGAGGATGATGCCCTGCGCGGCGAGTTCGTCGCGGATGCGGTCGGACTCGGCGAAATTCTTCGCCTTGCGCGCGGCGTTGCGGGCTTCGATGGCGCGTTCGATGACAGCGGTATCGACTTCCTTTTTGCTCTTCAGCGCTTCGGGCTTCGCAGAGAAACCGAG
>JBQCFD010000291.1:0-3552 GCA_051959625.1 Rhizomicrobium sp. | reverse complement strand
CATCGTCACATCCTTCGAGGCGCTCGGCATCGGCGCGCGATTGAAAATGCTACAGCCCGGGGCCCCTGCGGACGTGCCGGCCTAATCCTGTTTGGACAGGATCGCGGGTTTCACCCACCAGCGCGGATGCGCCTTGCCAATCGCATCCGCGGCGGCTTGTGCGGCGGCGCTGTCCGCAAACAACCCGAAGCAGGTCGCGCCGCTGCCGGACATGCGCGCCAGTTGGCAGCCGCTCGCTGCGCGCAACGCCGTCAGCACCTCATTGATCGCAGGCGCCAGCGATAGCGCCGGTGCTTCCAGATCGTTGCCCACGGTTTTCAGGAACGCGATCACCTCACCGGCACTGGAAAAGCCTTCCGGCCAATGCAGCTTGTCAACGCCGGAACGTACCGTGAGCCTGGCGAACACATCGCGTGTTCCCACCGACACGCCGGGATTTGCCAGCACCGCATGAAGCTCCGGCAGGTCGACGCGCTCGATGCCGTCGCCGATGCCGTACATCCACGCGGAGTGGCCGAAGAAGCAGACCGGCACATCTGCGCCGAGCGTCTTCGCCAGCTCCACGAAATCGGAAAGCTTGAACTTGTCCTGGCGCCATTCGAGCAGGAAGGCGCGCAGCGTCGCCGCCGCATCCGCCGAGCCTCCACCGATCCCCGACGCCAATGGCAGGTTCTTGGTGAGCGTGATGCGGCTCGGCAGATCGTGGCCCGCCAGCGCCGCTGCGCCACGCGCCGCGCGCAGAACGAGATTGTCCGGTCCCATCAGCTCGCGCGAAGCGAACGGTCCTTCGACGATCAGCGTAAGCCCGTCGGCATTCTCGAATACAAGATCGTCGCCGACATCGGCGAAGGCAACCAGACTCTCCAGCTCATGATAGCCGTCGGGGCGCTTCTCACCCACATGCAGGAAGAGATTGATCTTCGCCGGCGCGAAAACCTGCACCATCTATTTGCCGGCGCGCGCCTGCGCCGCGTCGATGCCGTTGTTGAGCTTGTTCTGAATCTCGCTCTTCAGCTTCGGATCGGTGTTGAATGCCAGCGCATGATTCCACTGGAAGCGCGCGTCGAGCTTGCGGCCCGCCATCCAGTAGGCGTCGCCCAGATGCTCGTTGATCGTGGGATCGCCCGGCACCAGAAGCACCGCCGCCTGCAGCGCCTCCGCGGCTTCCTTGTATTTGGCCATGCGGAAATAGGCCCAGCCCACGCTGTCCACGATGTAGCCGTCATAGGGGCTGAGTGCCCGCGCCTTTTCCAGCAGCGCCAGCGCCTGCGGAAGATTGCGGCCCTGATCGACCCATGTGTAACCCAGATAGTTCAGCACCTGCGGTTCTTCCGGCGCGAGCTTGAGCGCCGCCTGCAGATCGGCTTCTCCGGCAGCATAGTTCTTCACGTTCTCCTCGGAGACGGCCCGCGCGAAATAGAGCTGCCAGTCGTTCTTGTTGGGCGGATTGAGCAATGCGATCGCGCGCGTATAGGCGGCGATGGCCTGGTTGTCCTTGCTGGTGGCGCGATAGGCGTCGCCCAGCGACGTCCATGCCGCGACATCGTCGGGATGCTTGGACGTGATCGCGATCAAATCTGCGATGGCCTTGTCGTTGTTGTTGAGCCTGCCTTCGTCGATGGCGACCTGCACCGCTGCGGCCTGATAATAGGGGGAACTGTCCGGAATGCTGCGATAGACGGTGATCGCAGAGTCGTATTTCTTCAGCGACTCGAAGCGGTCCGCGAGCACGATCTTGGCGAGATCGAAATCGGGCTGCAGATAAAGCGCAAAACGCAAATACAGGATCGCGATGTCGGCATTCGTCGCATCGTTGAGCGACGCCGCGATGCTGAACAATCCCTCGGCTGCGCCTTCCTGTGCGTTGGCCACGATCCGGTCGGGCTTGGTGCCCGCTGCGATGCGGGCGAGTCCCGTCTTCGCCAGCGGTTCGAGGCTGTCGTCCGCCAGCGCCTTTTCGTACAGCGCTTTCGCTTCGGCCGTGCGGTCGTGCCGCTCCAGGAAACGGCCATAGGCTTCGAGCGCGCGCGGCCCGCTGCCATTGGCCTGCATCAACTGCCTGTAAGTGGCGTCAGCGTCCGCATCGCGCCCCGCCAGATCGAGGATAAGGGCCTTGTGGTAGTTGATGAGTTGCGGCGTGCCGCCCAGGGGGCCGAGCGCGTCCATGTCCTTCAGCGCCGCGTCGGTGTCGCCAGCGCCTTCCGCGGCCCATCCATCGACCATCAGCAGCGTGAGCGTCGTGAACGGTCCCTTGCCCGATTGCACGAGCTGGCTGCGGGCTTTCGCGTAGCTGCCGTCCTTCAGCGCGCCGATGGCAAGCGCAAGGCGTCCCGCGCGGTTGTCGGCATCCAGCGCCACCACCTTCTTGGCCAGATCGAGCGCGCCGTCCACATCGCCCGACGCGGCGGAGTAGAGGAATGCGCGATTGGCGATGTCGGAATTGTCTGGATCTTCGGCCAACGCGCTGCGGTAGAGCCGGGCCGCGTCGATCAGGTCATGCTGGCCGGCAGCGACATGCGCCGAGAGATATGTCCCGAACTGATTGTCGTCCGGCGTGGGATCGGCCTTCACGCTGGCGCAGGCGCCGGCGGAGAGCACGACGGTCAGCGCGGCGGACAACAGAAGCAATTTGCGCAAAGGCGTGACCTCACATGTTGGTGTAGTTGGGGCCCCCGCCGCCTTCCGGCGTCACCCAGGTAATGTTCTGCTCCGGATCCTTGATGTCGCATGTTTTGCAGTGGACGCAGTTCTGCGCGTTGATCTGAAACCGCGGGCCGTTGGCATCCTGCACAACCTCATAAACGCCTGCCGGGCAATAACGCTGCGCGGGTTCCGCATATTCGGGCAAATTCACCCGGATGGGAATGGACGGATCCTTCAGCACGAGGTGAACCGGCTGGTCCTCCTCGTGGTTTGTATTAGACAAAAACACTGAAGAAAGCTTATCGAAGCTGAGGACGCCGTCAGGTTTCGGATAATTAATGGGCTTGCACTCCGAGGCGTGCTTCAGCGTCGCGTAGTCCGGCTTGCTGTGATGGAGCGTGCCGAAGAAGGAGAAGCCGAAGAGCTGATTGGTCCACATATCGAGCCCCATGAACGGCAATGACAGGATGCTGCCGAGCTTGGACCACAACGGCTTCACATTGCGCACGCGCCAGAGGTCCTTCCAGACCACGCTCTCTTTCACCGTCGGCTCATAATCATCGAGCACGTCGTTCGCGCGGCCGGCGGCCAGCGCCGCGAATACGGACTCCGCACCCATCATTCCGGTGAGGATCGCGTTGTGGCTGCCTTTGATGCGCGGCAAGTTCACGAAGCCGGCCGCGCAGCCGATCAGAGCGCCGCCGGGAAACGCGAGCTTCGGCACCGATTGCGCGCCGCCCTCGGTGATCGCCCGCGCGCCATAGCCCACCCGCTTTCCGCCTTCGAGATATTGCCGGATGAGATGGTGCTGCTTCACGCGCTGGAATTCGTCGAAGGGCGAGATGTAGGGGTTCGAATAGTTGAGGTGGACGACGAATCCGACCGAGCAGAAATTCTCGCCCCAGTGAT
>JBQCFD010000290.1:0-2285 GCA_051959625.1 Rhizomicrobium sp. | reverse complement strand
CCTATTTCGCGACCAAGCACGATCTGCTGAATGCGATCGTGGCCGACGATCTGGCCACGCTCGCCCGCACCATGCAGGACAGCTATCCCTTCCCGATCGTCCAACACCCTGAAGAAGCGGAAAGGACGGAAGACACTGCCGGGGCGGTTGCAGATCCGGCACCGGATTCGGAGCCCGAGACCGGGGTCGCGCTGAGCGAACCGGAAACGACGCCGGCGGAACCCATTGTCGTGGCGAATGCCGATACGACACCGGAAGAACCGTCAACGGTCGTGGTGCACGCGGAAGCCCACGCGGCGAAAGAGCCGCCGCGCGTCGATGCCTGGCTCGAACGCCGCCTGCGCGTCTTCGAGAAAACGCTTGCCGACGTGGAGTCCCGTCTCTCCGCCATCCAGAAGGAAAGCAGCGGCGCGTCCGCGCTTGTCGAGGAGAACGCGAAGATCTTCGGCGCGCGGCTCGATGCTTCCGAGAAACGCCTGGGCGAGCTGGCCAATGATCTGTCGGTGCGCATGTCCGCCGCCGAAAAGCGCGTGCGCGATGCGCAGAACGAATTGCGCAACAACCTGCTCAACGTCTCCATGCGGCTGGACCAGCTCGAAGCCGCGGCCAAGCGGGTGGCCGATCAATCCGGCTATATTCCGCCCGCCGAGATCGCTGCCGTCGCGCCCGAAGAAACCGTGGCGGAGACGGAAGACAAGCCGCTGACGGCGGCGGCCGACACCTATCTCTCAGCCGCACGCCGCGCCGCAAAGACGGCCGCCGCTCTGGCGGAGATGGAGGAGCAGGAAGCCAAGCTGAAGCTGCCGTCCTGGCTCAACCGTTCCACGCTGACGATCGCGGGTCTTGTCGCGCTCATGTTCGTGGTAGGTCCGATGACGGCCTATGCGCTGGGCGAGAAGGTCGGCCGCTCCACGCCGGTGCGCATCGTCGTTCCGCGCATGGCGGTCGAGCACAAGGCCGCGCCGGTGAAGACCGCGACGCTCACCCCGCTCGACAAGCTCTCCGCGATGGCGGCGTCAGGCAATCCGCGCGCGGAGCTTTTGATCGGGCTGCGTTACCTGAAAGGCGATCATGCGCCGGTGAACAAGCCGGAAGCCGCCAAATGGATCCTGAAATCGGCGGCCTCGCACGATCCGATGGGCCAGTACTGGGCAGCCGAGCTGTTCCGCCATGGCGACGGCGTGGCCCCCGACGCCGCCGAGGCGCTGCGCTGGTACGAAGCTGCGGCCGGGCAGGGCAACCGCCAGGCGATGCACGATCTCGGCATCGCCTATGCCGAAGGCCTTGGCACCGACAAGGATTTCGCGCAGAGCGCGCACTGGTTTGAGCGCGCAGCCCAGTTGGGCCTCACAAATTCGCAATTCAATCTCGCCGTTCTCTACGAACGCGGCGAAGGCGTGCAGCAGAGTCTGATCGACGCCTACAAATGGTATGCGATCGCCGCCGCGCAGGGCGACTCGGAATCCCAATCGCGCATCGACGCCATCGCCACGCAGCTGAAGCCGGCGGTTCTCGCCGCCGCGAAGTCCGCCGCTGCCGCCTTCAGGCCGCAGCAACTGGATTCCGACGCCAACACCACCGCGCTGCCGGGGGCCTAGACTCTTCAATCCGCGTGACTTCGCGCGAAACTGCGGGAGCGCCGAGGCTGGTGCCGGCTACAGGACTCGAACCTGTGACCCCCTGATTACAAATCAGGTGCTCTACCAACTGAGCTAAGCCGGCATGGCTCGCGGAGATACGCTGCGTCGCGAATCTGCGCAATCCTGCATTGCCGAACCCCGGCGCGCGGAGACGGGAAGAAATGGTGCTGCCGAAATCTTCCTGAGACTCCAACGGGATAAGAAAAAATAGTCTCCGGTAAAAAATTATTCCTTGACGACCGTAATGGTGGCCCCGTACAAACGGCGCACTCTCCACAATTATGCGCGAAACACGCGCCGCTCCGGTTCGGACCGCGGGCGCAATTTGCGTTATCGCGACGGGAAAGGATCACTCCTGTTCGGCACTTCCCAGCGACAGATGGGCGGGCAACACCGCGCCGGCGGATATGATCATCGCCATCGCCTGTTCGGAGGTCATGTCGGACGGCGTGAGCTTCGAGACGGGCACCAGTTGAAGGTAACCTGTGGTCGGATTCACGGCGGTGGGTACATAGACCGCGGCCATGTCCGCGCCGCTGGTCGCGTCGATGAAGGTGCGCATCACAAAACCCAGCGTCTTGGCGCCCTCGCGCGGAAAGTCGATAAGCACGACGCGCTGCGCGTTGTCCGGCTTGGTCCGGAACA
>JBQCFD010000289.1:0-5052 GCA_051959625.1 Rhizomicrobium sp. | reverse complement strand
GCCGAACGGCAGGGGCAGACCGCCGCGCTCAACATGATGGGCGAGCCCGCGAAGTTCGACGCCGTGCCGTTCTTCTGGAGCCAGCATTACGACGTGCCGATCAACTATGTCGGCCATGCGGAGAAATGGGACGACATCCGGGTCGAGGGCGATATCAAGGCGAGGGATTGCCTGCTCCGCTTCCGGCGCGGCGGCAAGACGCTGGCCGTGGTCACCATCTTCCGCGATCTCGATAGCCTGAAGGCGACGGTGAGCCTAGACCGCGCCGTGGCTTGAGGCCGCCACGCGCGCCCTGCGCGGTGCAAAGGACCACAGCCGGCGCAACAGCAGGGCAAACAGCAACAGGACACCGACAACCGAGGCGCATTCGCTCACGGACACGCCCACGCCCCACGGAAACCAGATGCCCGGCAGACCGAGGGCCACAAACTCGCCGACGAACAGAACCACGCTGATCGCCAGTACCGCCGGCAGAGCGAACCAAGCCTCTCGTCCCTGACGGCGAACTCCGCACCAGACGATGAAGGCCAGCACCGCGACGAACGCCCAATGCAGGCCCGTGATGAGATATCGAACCGTGGCGATCACGCCCGGGGGAAACGTCGTGCCAAACAGCCACGGCCGTCCCGACAACTGGACCAGCATATGTGCGAGCGTCAGCGCGACGATCACGCGCGGCAGCCAGAGCGGCTGCTCCAGCCTGAACCAGGCGCGCCATGCCATCATCCATGCGCCCAGGCTGAGCGAGCCGATGATCGCAGCGATGATGACCACGAATTGCTGAATCGTCTCGATCTGCCACCAGAAGAAAAACGCCTGATTGCCGCGCTGGATGCCGCTTAGGGCGAGCGCGAATGCGAGCCAGCGATATGCCGTGTCGTCCGGAGCGAAAGGGATCATGCAAAGAGCCATCGCCGCCGCTAGGAAAAACAAGAGCGCGGGAACAACGTCTACGCCGTAGCCTTCGAAAATCTTGAGCCACTCGCTTTTGTATTGGGCAGCGACAGCATCGGCGGTGCCGATGGCCGGCGCGATGTGTATGCCGCCGCTCCCCGCTCCGCCCCACGGTCCCATCCAGACCCGGATCGCGACCACGAGATCCCCATGCGCGGACTGCGCCGGCAATTCGATCATCAGCGGATAGTGATATCCGTGCGCGACCGGTGTGGCGCCCGAGAAATCGCCGATACCGCCTGCAAGCGCGCCATTGGCGTAGACTTGATACGCGCTGTCGACCGCCCACGGCCCCAGCAGCGCAAGTTTTTCTCCCGCAGGCGCCGCCACATTCAGGCGAATGCGATACCAGGCATAGCCGTGATACCCGGGATGGCCTTTCGCGGTCCAACCTTGCACATAATTCGGAAGACCGACATCGCCGTCCGTGGCGCCAGGCTCCGGCGTAAGATCGACATGCGACCATCCGGAATCATCGAAGCCGGGCTGCGCCCAGCGCGCATTGTCGCCCACCTGGAACGCCCAGGGGCCATTCAGCGTCACGATCGACTGGCCGAGGCGAACGGGTGCACCGCCAGTTTGCGCAGCGACCACCTGCGCCGACGTCATCGCGAGAATCAAAAGCACGGCGCTGAAAAAAAGTGCGCGCAAGTGTGTCGGCTGCATCGCGATATCCCCCGGAACCTCAGACAAGATAGGCAGGAGCGTCGGCCGCCAAGGATCACATTTCCGTTCACGACGCAGAGGCGCCGCGCGTCCGGCGTCGGGTGGCTGAACTGGACAGCAAACGGTCCGCTCCCGTAGAAAGCAGCCATTTGGTGCGACGCAGCACGCGTTTTCCGATCATCAGGATGACGCGAAGAGCAATGCGAAGTTTCGTATAAACTTCGCGTGACCGGACGGGAATCATGGCCGATATCGTTATCGAACCGGGAAAGTCGAAGCTCTCCTTGTGGCGCAAGATCGCGGACGCGCCGCGCACCGTCATGCTGGGCGCGGATGCGTGGAGCGCCATCGAACGTTCGCGCAAGACCGTGGAAACCGCGCTTGCCAAGGGCGATGCGATCTATGGCGTGAACACCGGCTTCGGAAAGCTCGCGCAGAAGCGCATCCCCGACAACGAACTCAAGCATCTGCAGCGCAATCTCGTCCTCAGCCATGCGACCGGTGTGGGCGAGCCGCTGGCGGATTCCGTCACGCGGCTCGTCATGGCGCTCAAGATCTCGTCGCTCGCGCGCGGCCATTCCGGCGTTCGCCGCGTGGTCGTCGAGCGCCTGCTCGACCTCTTGAACAAGAACATCTTGCCCGAAATTCCGGAGAAGGGCTCGGTTGGCGCATCCGGCGATCTCGCGCCGCTGGCCCACATGTCATGCGTGCTGATCGGCGAAGGCTTCGCCCGCGCGAACGGCAAACGCATGACGGGTGGAGAAGCCTTGAAACAGGCCGGCCTTGCGCCGGTCGAGTTGGAAGCCAAGGAAGGCCTCGCCCTTCTCAACGGCACGCAAGTCTCTACCGCGCTGGCCCTTGCCGGCCTCTTCGGCGCCGAAGCGAATATCGAAGCCGCCTTCATCGCCGGCGCGCTCTCCACCGACGCGATCAAGGGCAGCGACACGCCGTTCGATGCGCGCATCCACGCGGCCCGCGGCCAGTCGGGGCAGATCGAAGCCGCGTCGGTGTTGCGCGGCCTGATGAAAGACAGCGCCATCCGTTCCTCGCATCTCAAATGCGACCGCGTGCAGGATCCTTATTCCATCCGCTGCCAGCCACAGGTGCTGGGGCCCTGCCTCGACATGATCCGCTATGCCGCGAACGTCTTCGCCATCGAGGCGAACGCGGCAACGGATAACCCGCTGGTGTTCGACGGCGGCGATGTTCTTTCCGGCGGAAACTTCCATGCCGAGCCGGTCGCGATCGCGGCGGATGCGCTCGCCATCGCGATCTCCGAGATCGGCGCGCTGGCCGAGCGGCGCATCGCGCTCCTGATCGACTCTTCGCTGTCGGGTCTTCCGCCATTCCTCACCGCCGACAGCGGCGTCAATTCGGGCTTCATGATCGCGCATGTCACCGCGGCGGCACTGGCCTCGGAGAACAAGTCGCTCGCCCATCCCGCGTCCGTGGATTCTCTTCCGACCTCCGCCAACCAGGAGGACTTCGTCTCGATGGCGACGTTCGCCGCGCGCAGACTCTCGGCGATGAATGCGAACACGGCCAACATCCTCGCAGTGGAGTTGCTCGCCGCAGCGGAAGGCGTGGAATTCCATCGCCCCCTGAAAAGTTCCACCGCGCTGGAAGCCGCACACGCCACAATCCGCAAGGTCAGCCCCCGCTTCGACCGGGATCGCTTCTTCGCGCCCGCGATAGCGGCGACACAAGACCTCGTTTCGGGGAGGGCTTTTGAAACTTTATTGATGGGCACCCTGAAATTGCCGTCCGCAGGCTGAACATTGCGTACGCCATTGGACGGAAAGGTCGTGTAGTTAACACTTTTGGAAAGCTTTGAATTGAAGATGCCGCCCGCGTCTCAAGGCAACCGCTAACGCGTTGACGACGCAAGCAGACTCAATCGACGGTCACACCGTTCCGGATCGTGTCGCGATTGCAGTGGGGGGAAAAGCGGCGGCATGTGGCCTTATGCGATACGGCGAGTCCTCGGCGCCATTCCGACGCTGCTGATCATCATCGCCGTCACCTTCTTCATGATGCACATCGCGCCGGGGGGGCCCTTCGACGCGCAACGCCATCTGCCGCCGGAGATCGAGCACAATATCCGCGCCGCCTACAGCCTCGACAAGCCGATCTGGCAGCAATTCGCTCTTTATCTCGATCATCTCGTCCATGGCGATCTCGGCCCTTCCTACAAGAACCATGACTTCACCGTCACCGAGCTGATCGCCGTGGGATTGCCCGTCAGCGCGAAGCTCGGTCTTTCCGCCATCGTTCTCGCCATCGTGCTCGGCATCGGGCTGGGCACCATCGCGGCGCTGCATCAGAACGAGGCGACCGACTATGGCGTGATGGGCCTTGCCATGATCGGCATCACCATACCTACCTTCGTTACCGCGCCGGTGCTGGCGCTGGTGTTCGGCATTTACGGCCTGCACTTCTTCGGCTTCGACTTCTTCCTGCCCGCCGGCGGATGGAACGGCGGCGCACTGGCCAACATGATTTTGCCCGTGACCGTGCTTGCCCTGCCGCAGATCGCGGTGATCGCGCGCCTGGTGCGCGGCAGCATGGTGGAAGTTTTGCGCTCAAACTATGTCCGCACCGCGCGCGCCAAGGGCCTGCCGAACCATACCGTGATCCTGCGTCATGCGATGCGCGCCGCGCTTCTGCCCGTGGTGAGCTATCTCGGCCCCGCCATCGCGGGCCTTCTCACCGGCTCGCTGATCGTGGAGACGATCTTCGGGATCCCCGGCATCGGCCGCTATTTCGTGGAAGGCGCCATCAACCGCGACTATACGCTCGTGATGGGCGTGGTGATCTGTTACGCGGCATTCGTCATCTTCCTCAACCTCGTCGCCGACATCCTCTACGCCCTGCTTGATCCGCGCGTGAGGTACGCCTGATGAGCGCGCCGGGTCTTGTCAGCCGCAACACGATCACCATCGAACGCTCGTTCGATGTCGAGGGCCGCAGCCTGTGGACGGACGCGCGCCGCCGCCTGGTGAAGAACCGCGCGGCGCTGACGAGCATCGTGATCCTCGGCGTCATTGCGCTCATGGCGGTCTTCGTGCCGTTCTTCTGGCCATACGGATATGCCGACATCGACTACGGCAATATCGCCTGCGCGCCGGACTGGTGGCCTGGAACCGATGTCGCCTGCCGCGCCGGCGGCTACCACATCTTCGGCATGGACCAGAACGGCCGCGATCTGTTCATCCGCGTGCTCTATGGCGCGCGAGTTTCTCTTTCCGTGGGCTTCGTAGCGACGCTGGTCAGCCTCGTGATCGGCGTGAGCTACGGCGCCATCGCGGGCTTCGTAGGCGGCAGGCTGGACGAAATGATGATGCGCTTCGTCGATATCCTCTATTCGCTGCCCTACATCTTCCTCGTCATCATCCTGATGGTGGTGTTCAACCAGAACTTCTTCCTGCTCTT
>JBQCFD010000288.1:0-7436 GCA_051959625.1 Rhizomicrobium sp. | reverse complement strand
CCCGGAAAGCCCTATCGCTGGATCCGCGGCTATCATTTGGGCGGCCGCTCGCTCACCTGGTGGCGGCAATCCTATCGCTGGGCGCCGGAAGATTTTGAATCCAACCTGAAAGACGGACATGGCGTTGATTGGCCCATCCGTTACGAAGACCTCTCGCCCTGGTACGACCACGTGGAAGCGTTTGCCGGCATCAGCGGCAATTACGACGAGCTTCCGCATCTGCCCGACGGCGACTTCCTCCCGCCCTACCCGCTCAATTGCGTGGAGGAAGTGGCGAAGGAACGCATCGAGGCGGCCTTTCCCACGCGGCGCATGGTCATCGGCCGCACGGCCAATCTCAGCCGGGTGACGAAGGCGCATATGGATGTCGGCCGCCATCGCTGCGAACAGCGGATGCGCTGCGTGCATGGTTGCCCGCTCGGCGGATATTTTTCTTCCCTTGCCGCGACGCTGCCCGCGGCAAAAGCCACCGGCAATCTCACGATCATCACCGACATGATCGTGCAATCCGTGGAATACGATCCCGCGACAGGCCGCGCCACCGGCGTGCGCGCCGTGAACCGCCTCACCAAGGAAGGCCACACCTATGACGCGCGGATCGTGTTTCTCAACGCCTCCACGATCAACACGGCGGCGATCCTGCTCAATTCGATATCCGAAGCCTTCCCGCGCGGCCTTGCAAACGGCAGCGACCAGGTCGGGCGTAATCTCATGGACCATCTGAGCTGCGACGCCGTGATCGGCCGCTATCCCGGCTTCAACGACGTGCACGATCCGGCCGACCGCCCCACGGGCATCTATATTCCGCGCTACGCCGGCACGACCGAACACGACAAGCCTTATCTGCGCGGCTTCGGCATGCAGGGCGGCGCCGGCCGCACGCGCCGGATCGAGGCGCGCGCGCTGGGCGGCTCTGAGCGCGAAGACGATGATAGCGGCGGAAAGCCGTGGACGTTCTCGCTGATGCCATTCGGCGAGATCCTGCCCGATCCCAACAATCGCGTGACGCTCTCGAACACCCGCAAGGACAATTGGGGCATGCGCGTTCCCTATGTCGACGTCGCGCATGGCAAGAACGAATACACGATGATGCGCGAAGCCGCGCGCGATGCCGCCGAGATGCTGAAGGCCGCGGGCTGCGTGGACATCACGCCCTGGGAGGAAGCCGGCGAGAAGCTCAAGCCGCCGGGGGACCGCATCCACGAGATGGGCACCGCGCGCATGGGCCGCGATCCGGCAACATCGGTGCTCAACGGCTGGTGCCAGGCGCATGAAGTGCCCAACCTGTTCGTCACCGACGGCGCGGCGATGACGTCGAGCGCGAACATGAACCCGTCACTCACTTATATGGCGCTGTCCGCGCGCGCGGCCAACCGCGCCGCAGACCTGCTCAAAGAAGGAGCGCTGTAGTCCCATGAAGCCCATCGGTATTCAGCTCTACACGCTCCGCAAGCCGTTCCGCGACGATCCGCTCGGCTGTCTCTCCAAGATCAGGGAGACGGGCTACGACTCCGTGGAGTTCGCCGCGCCGCTGGGCGCCGATTTCAAATCCTTCAGCGAACATATGAAGAAGATCGGGTTGGATTGCCCATCCGCGCATGTTGGCCTGGGCGATATGGCCGCCAATCCGGATGCGGTTCTGGGAATGGCCAAGACGCTGGGCTGCCGCTTCATCGTCATGCCCTTCGTGATGCCGGATCAGCGCGACTGGAAGAAAGTGATCGCGACACTGACGGCATTTGCCAGGCGTGCCACCGATGAAGGCTATCGCGTCGCCTATCACCACCACGATTTCGAGTTTGAAAAATCCAACGGCACGCGGCCCTTTGATATTCTCGTGAGCGAAACCGATCCCGCCCTCGTCAATTTCGAGTTGGATCTCTATTGGCTCAAGAAGGGCGGCGAAGAGCCCAAGGCCGTCATCGAGAATCTGAAGGGCCGGGTAAAGCTCATCCACCTCAAGGACTACGTTGCAGACGGCTCCATGACGGACGTGGGCAGCGGCACACTGGATTTCCCCGCGCTGATCGACGCCGCGAAGGCATCCGGCGCAGAATATTTCTTCGTCGAACACGATTTCCCGCCCGAGCCCTATTGGCCGAGCGTCGCGGCAAGCCTGCGATATCTGCACAATCTGCGCTGACCGTCAGCGTCCCACGGGCTTCATTTCCGCGAAGGATTCGGGCTCGACGATTTCCGCGATCAGCCTTTGCACGTCGGTTTGCGGCGACCGGTGCATATAGCGGTCCAATGGACTTGCACCCGCCTTGTCGACGGACGCCGCACACGCCCGGTCCTGCGCGGCATAGGCATCCGTCAGGGCGTCTTTGAGCGTCAGATCGTTGTAAACCACGCGAAGGTCGCGTCCTTTCCAGGCCGTGATCGTCCGCGACAGATCGCTATAAAGCGAGGCAATGCCGGCTTCGATACGCGCATCCGACCCTCTCGCGTCGCCGATGGCGTCCTGACACAGCGCGTTCATGGACACCCGAAGCTCATACACCGGGTTGTACGCGAAGCCGCCACGTGACATCGAGGCCCGCGCATATTGATAGAGATTGAGCGCAACGTTGTTGTAGCGGAACTGCGACTGCGAGCCGTCGGCGACGGAAGCATTCCCGCGATATTGCTCGAGCGAGAAATCCGCGATGGCATCGTTGGCCGCCAGAACAACATGGCCGCCGATATAGGTGCCGTCCGCCAATTTCTGCGCGCCTTCCAGCTTCAGCGGTCGGAAATTCTTGAATCCTCCACCCAGCGCCATCCGGCTTTGCGGCACCTGGGGGCCGTAGACGCCGCGCGACACGCTCTGGTCGGGATTGGCATCCATGTAAAGAATGCTGCCGTCTTCGGTGACATCGTAGACAAGCATGACATGCCCGTTGATGTCGTAGATGGCCGTCCCGGCGCGGATCGCACCCGGCGCGATCTTCGGCGAATAGAAGTCCTGCTCCAGCGGAGCCTCATGCGCCGGATCCATCCGGTAGGTGGCCGACGACACCTCGTCATGCAGACGCTTCAATACCGCAACGGCATCGATCGCCGTTCCGGTGTCCACGATGTCTCTGCGTTCGACGGCCGAGTTGGACGTCGTGCTGAAGCGGGGATCGCTTCCCTCGGAGGCTATGCGGTCGACATAGGAAAACGGCAGCCCGTTTTTCGACGCATAATAGGCGCGCAACATATAAACCCATTTGGCGCAGTCGGCATGAAAGACGAAGGACGGCGGATCGGAGTCGCGATAGGAATTGGCCGCGCTTTGCATGCATTCGGCCGTTGTTTGGCAGCCGCTTTCGGCAATAGCGCGGACAAACCGGCCGAAGCCTTCCTCGTCGGCTGCGGACCATTCTGTTTTCGTGATCCGCCAGGGCCCAGGCTGAACCGCCACTTGAACGCTCGGCGCCGGGACGCGAGGCGCCGGAACAGGGGCCTTCGAAACCGCGTCAGAGGTTCGCACCGGCGCGCAGCCGGAAAGCACCACGCCAAACGCCGCCAGAAAAACCAGTGTTTTCACGACACGCCTACCCTAGCCTGACCGGATGGTAGGCAATCGGCCGCTGGCCGACAATCCGTTGCCGCAATGGCTATTCGAGCGCGACCGAACACTTATTCCACAGCGCCCGCGTCATGCCGCGCCCGGGAAGCCCGGAGAATTTGGGGGCGAAAAGAACAAGGCGGCCCCATTTTTGAGGCCGCCTTGCCGTTTCTCGAATTCGGCAATCAGAACTTGACCGTAGCACCGGCGAAGTAGGTACGGCCCACCGGGTCGTAGGTGCCCGGGAAGGTATTGCCGCTGTCCACGTTTGCGGTACCGATCGTTCCATCGATGACTGGCGGCCTTTTGTCGAACAGGTTGATGATGCCGCCGCGCAGCGAAACGTGATCGTTAATCGCCCATGTGCCGGATAGATCGAACCAATCGAACGCCGGGATGTGGGCGTCGAGCGGATCGACCAGGCCGTTGAGCTTCACCTCGTCGAAGGTCGTCCCCGAAATGTGACGCCACAGCAGCGATACCGAGACGTCGTTCGCGGAGTCGAACCATGTCAGGCGCAACTGGTGACGCCACTTCGCATCCGGTGCGCTGTTCGGGCACAGGTCGCCGTAGAGGCCTGCGCATTTCAGCACCGAACTGGTCGGGGCGGACTGGAAATCGCTCGTCGTCATGAGCGAGCCCTTGAAGTTCAAGGCGATGCCGCCCCAGCTTGGATCCATGCCCCAGTCCGCAAACTCCGCGTTATAGTTCGCCTCGAAGTCGTAACCCTTCACGCGGAAGGTCGCGATGTTGGATTCCAGGGTCAGCACATAGCCGCCCGGCGGCACGGGCTCACCGAAGATTTCGCCATTGGCGTTGCGATGAACCAGCTGACAGAACTGGTTGTTCGGATCCTGTGTCGGGTTGAGCGCGGTGCTGTAGCACTCGCTCAGCACGGTCGCGAGCGGAATGGCGGAAATGAAGCCATCCACCTTGATGTCGTAGTAGTCGACCGTGGCGTTGAACCCGTCGATGAAGGTCGGCGTGAACACGAAACCAAGAGACTTCGTATCGGCCACTTCAGGCTTCAGGTTCGGATTGCTGCCCGTGCGGGCTTCGCACTGACCGGACGGGCAGTTCAGCCCGGAGGTGAATATGCGATTTCCGGGAACACCGGTGGCCGCACAGAGCGCCGCGGTCGTCGCGACGCCGCTCGCCGTGCCGCAGGGATCCAGACCCGCGTTGGCCGAGTCATTCTGCGCGCCGAAGAGTTCGGAGATGTTCGGCGCACGGACAGCGCGTTCGACCGATCCGCGGAAGCGGATGTCGTCGACCGGCTGCCATTCGGCGCTGTACTTGTATGTCGAGCTCGAACCGGCGGTGCTGTAAGAAGAGTAGCGATAGGCACCGTCGGCCTGCAGCAGCTCGGCGAAGGGCATGTTCTCGATCAGCGGAATCCGCATTTCGGTGAACACTTCCTTCACGTTGTAGCCGCCATGGACCGGAGCAGTCTGGCCGAAGCCGAGGTCGTTGCCGGTGCCCAGATTATCGTCGGGCGCCAGATCGCTGTATTGCTGGCGGTATTCGCCACCGACATCGAAGGCCACCGGGCTCTTGGCCCACGGGCTCACGATACCCCACTGACCGAGATCGCCGACCAGCGATCCCTGAACATCCCATTGTTGCGTATTCGTCAGTTCGTCCATCGGCAGGGTGAAGAAGGCCACGGCTGCCGGCGAGATCGCGTTCTGCTGGAAAATGTTGATCGGTGCGCAACCGCCGCTCGGATCAAGGCAGACCGGCTTGGCTGCGGTGCCGCCGACGAGCAGGCCCTGCTGGAAGTTGTTGAACTTCGCATCGCCCGTCAGATGCTGGCTATTGAGGGTTTTGCCGTATTGCGCCGAGACATCATACGACCAGCCACCGCCGAGATCGCCCTTCGCACCGATGACCATCTGGTACATCGCGTGATCCCAGGTCTGATCGCGATTGCCGTTCTCGACCAGACGGCGGCGGTAGCCGAAGGTGGCCGTATCGTCCGGAGCGCAGCCCGGGTAGCAGGCGAACAGAATCGCGCGCTGCTGGTTGGACAGGAACGGGTTGGCAAAGTTCGTCGAGAACGTCGAGATGATCGGCGTCGGGGCGAGCTGGGCGCGAACTTCGCTGTCCGAGAAGGTCAGGCGGGTATAGAAATCCAGCGCCTTCGACACTTCATAATGACCGGTCGCGCCGAACGAATAGCGCACCTGCGGCGTCTGGAAATAGTTGACGGGATTGAAGTTGTAGACCGGGCAGTTCGGGAACCCGGCAGCACCGCATTGGTTCAAAACATTCGTCGTACCCGGGAAATAGCTGTTCGGGAACGCGGGATTGTGCGGGTTGAACCGGCCCTCCGCGCTGGACGAGCTGCCGCTGTGGCAGAAACCGCCAAAGAACGTCGGCGTGCTGGCGCAGGCGCCGGGCCCTTCGAAGAACGGCGAGGCCAATGCAAACTCGCTGTAGCTGCGGTTGCCCTGGAAGATCGGCTGGCGGTTCTGGTAGTTGCCGTAGATCGTGATGTTGCCTTTGCCGTTGGCGGAGTTAAAGCCGAGGATGCCGGTGACATCCGTCGTCTGGCCGTCATTGTCGTTCGTCTGGCCGTATTGGGCGTCCACTTCCGCGCCTTCGAAGTTCTTGCGCAGTATGAAATTGACGACGCCGGCGACAGCGTCCGAACCGTAAATCGCTGAGGCGCCACCTGTCAGGACCTCGACGTGATCCACGAGATCCGGCGGGATCACCGAAATATCCACCTCCTGCGCCTGATCGGACGGCATAAGGCGCTTGCCGTCGACCAGCACGAGGGTGCGGACGTTGCCCAGACCGCGAAGGTCGACAAGCGACAGACCGCCCGAACCGTTGTTCGTGAACTGGTTGTCGGTATCGGCAACGACCGCGGGAAGCGACCGCAGGGCCGTCTCCATATTGGTCGAGCCCGTCAGCTTGATGTCCTGCTGCCCGAGCGACGTCACCGGCGACGTCGAATAAAGACCGGTTTGCGGGATGCGCGAACCCGTGACCACCACGGTTTCGACGGATTGGTCTTGCGCCATCGCCGGAGCGGCAAGGGCTATGGCGCTCACAGATGCTGCCCCCAGCATCAAGGCGGACCGGAACTTCGGATTTCTGGAAACGCGACTTTGCATGTTTTTCCCCTCGGGCTTTTTACTTTGAAGGATCACGGGCAGCAGATTTTCCCGCATCTCAACGCAAGAGGTTAGAAATCGCGTCGCGAGCCAGTCCACAACAAACGCAAAGCGCCAAAATTGTGCGGCAATGCTGTTGCAAAAAAGAGATCGCGCGCGCGCACATCAAAAAAACTCAATGATGATGGGCTCGACGTGACACCATCGCAGCAAGCATTTCGCGAGTCCGCGTGCGCATTCCATCCGAATGCGGTAACGAAAGAGCCAATCGCGATTGCGGCGACAAATCCAAAAGACATCGCTCGCGCAAAAGCCATGACTCATCGCGCAAAGCGCAGCGGTTACGCGCCTACGGCTTCCCGCAGATGTTTGGAAGGATTGCCGACAACTCGCATGGCGTTGGCGAGTGCCTTGATGCCGGGATGGATGGCGCATTCCAGCAGCGTGCCGAATCCCAGCACCAGCCCGCGCTGCTCGGCAGAGCCGTGGTAGAATTGAGATAGGGGCGCCAGGCAGAGGGTGTCCCCCACCGCCGAGCACAACGCGGCCTCATCCATCGGGTGCTGGAACAACAGCACGAGATGGAGCCCGCCGGCGGGTTCGACAACAGCGACATTGCGCAGATGCGTCCTGCACGCCTCGGCCACCGCCTTGGCGCGCTCCGCATAACGCGCGCGGATGTTCTTCACATGCGCGGCATACCGGCTTTCCTCGATGAACCGCGCCACCGCCGACTGCACGAACTGGCTTGGCGCGGTGGTGAAGTGAAACGCCAT
>JBQCFD010000287.1:0-2992 GCA_051959625.1 Rhizomicrobium sp. | reverse complement strand
CAAAATGAAGCCGCATACGACGCCGGCGTGATTCCGGATGTTCACCATCATGTCGTCCCCTCGCCCCTTGCGACACCAATTACATACCACGCGGTATGTCGACCGATACCGTCCGGTATGTCAACGGCGCGCTGCAGGCGGGAAAATGGTTGTCACGCAGTCGTGAACCCTGGGGCGCCAGACTGCCCCCCAATGCCTGTGCGTCCTGCGGCGAAGATTTCGGCGACCAAATTCGCGCTACATTCCGGGCTCCAATTCGGCGACGGGGCCAAGTTCTGCAAACTCGGCGACAGGATGCCCACTATTGCAGTCGCGATCAGCGCGCGATGTTTGCGGGCGCGATGCGATGTTCGCGGAAACGGGAATGGTACAGTTGGGTGGGTTCGAACCACCGACCTCCGGATCCACAATCCGGCGCTCTAACCAACTGAGCTACAACTGCACATGGGGTGCGCGTGGCGCACACATATACATAAGTGAAGGGGCCGGAAACTAGGGTCCGGCCCGGTGAAAATCAAGCCAAGCTTTTTGGACGAAAGGCTTTTTCTTTCAACGCCTTCCGCAGGGCCTTCGGCCGGTCAGGCCGCCAGCGCGCGTTTGGCGTCGCGATATTCCGCTTCGAGCCGCGACACCAGTTCCTCCACCGTGGGCGCATCGTGTATCTGGCCCACGCCCTGCCCCGAGCCCCAGATGTCGCGCCAGGCCTTCGCCTTGGTGTTGCCGCCCGAGCCGAAATTCATCGCCGACTTGTCCGACACCGGCAGATTGTCGGGATCCAGTCCCGCCGCTTCGACCGACGAACGCAGGTAATTGCCGTGCACGCCGGTGAACAGATTTGTGTAGACGATGTCTCCGCCGCCCGCCGCTTCGATCAGCGCATCCTTGTAGGCGGCCGGCGCGTTCGCTTCCTTCGTCGCGATGAATCGCGTGCCCATGTAGGCGAGATCCGCGCCCAGCGCCTGCGCGGCGAGGATCGAGCGTCCGTTGGCGATGGAGCCGGAGAGCGCGATCGGCCCGCTCCAGAACTTGCGCAGTTCCGCCACAAGCGCGAAGGGCGACATCACGCCCGCATGTCCGCCGGCGCCTGCGCACACTGGAATGAGGCCATCCACGCCTTCGTCCACCGCCTTCTTCGCGTGGCGGATGTTGATGATGTCGTGGAAAACGACGCCGCCATAGGAATGGGTGGATTCCACCACTTCCTTCGGCGCGCGCAGCGAGGTGATGATGATCGGCACCTCCTGGCGGCGGCACACCTCATTGTCATGTGCGAGGCGGTTGTTCGAGGAATGACATATCTGGTTCACGGCAAAGGGCGCGGCCTTCTTGCCGGTATCCCTTTCCCATTGCGCCAGTTCTGTCTTGATGCGGACGATCCATTCCTCCAGCACCGGCTCGGGCCGCGCGTTCAGCGCGGGAAACGATCCCACGATCCCGGCCTTGCATTGCGCGATCACCAGCTCCGGTCCCGAGACAATAAAGAGCGGCGAACCGATCACGGGAAGGCGCAGGCGGCCTTCGAGCACCTTGGGAAGGGGCATGGAATTCCTCTCTGGAATAGCGGTTCTGCGCACTGTCCCTGCCGCGCGCAAACCGTCAAGATGCCGTTGCGGAACGGTTCTGCCGCTCCGCCGTCTAATGCGCAGGTGGAGGTGACGATGGCCGACGAAAATTCCCAGCCCAGCGGTCCGGATTTCACGAAAGGTGTAGCACCTTCCGATCTGGTGGACGGCAAGTTGCTCGGCCATGTCGGCGACGCTGAAGTGGTGCTGGCCCAGACCGAGGATGGCATCTTCGCCATCGATGCGCATTGCAGCCATTATCATGGTCCGCTGGCGGAAGGGCTGATCGTCGGCGACACGCTGCGCTGCCCCTGGCACCACGCCTGCTTCAATCTGAAGACGGGCGAAGCCACCTGCGCGCCCGCGACGTTTCCGCTCTCGACATGGAAGGTCGAGCAGAAGGATGGAAAGCTCTTTGTCCGCGAGAGGAACGAAGCGAGGAATCCCGAGCGCAAGGCACCGGCGTCCGCGCCCAAAGCCATCGTGATCGGCGGCGGCGGCGCCGCGGGCTTCGCAGCCGCCGAAATGCTGCGTCGCCGCGGCTTTGCGGGAAGCATCACCATGCTGAGCAACGATGCCGATGCACCGGTCGATCGCCCGAACGTGTCGAAGGACTATCTCGCCGGCAGCGCGCCGGAAGACTGGATGCCGCTGCGCGACGACGCGTTCTACAAAGAGAACAGGATAGACCTGCGGCTGAACACCGACGTCGTCTCCATCGACACAAAGAAGAAGCACGTCGTCACGGCAAAGGGTGAGAGCTTCGCTTATGACCGGCTGCTGCTCGCCACGGGCGCCGAACCGGTGCGTCTCGATTTCCCCGGATCGAAGCAGGCAAATGTGCATGTGCTGCGCACCTTCGCGGACTCCCGCGCCATCATCGCGCGCATGAAGGATGCGAAGCGCGCCGTGGTCATCGGCGCAAGCTTCATCGGGCTGGAAGCCGCCGCATCGTTGCGCGCGCGCAAGATCGAGGTCCATGTCGTGGCGCCGGAGGACCGCCCGATGGAGCGCATCCTCGGCAGGGACATGGGCGACTTCATCCGCGCGCTGCATGAAGAGAACGGCGTCAACTTCCATCTCGGCAACACCGTCGCCGCCATCGACGGCAAGAACGTCACCCTGAAAAGCGGCGAGGTGCTGCAGGCCGATTTCGTCGTGATGGGCGTGGGCGTGCGGCCGCGCCTGGCCCTCGCCGAGCAGGCCGGCCTCGCGCTCGACAGGGGCGTGAAGGTCAATGAATACCTGCAGACCAGCGTGCCGGAGATCTATGCCGCAGGCGACATCGCGCGCTGGCCCGATCCGCACACCGGCGAGAACATCCGCGTCGAGCATTGGGTGGTGGCCGAACGGCAGGGGCAGACCGCCGCGCTCAACATGATGGGCGAGCCCGCGAAGTTCGACGCCGTGCCGTTCTTCTGGAGCCAGCA
>JBQCFD010000286.1:0-8641 GCA_051959625.1 Rhizomicrobium sp. | reverse complement strand
GCCCGCAACTGGGACTATCGCTATTGCTGGCTGCGCGACGCCTATTTCACCGTGAATGCTCTGAACCAGCTTGGCGTCACACGCACGATGGAACATTTCGTGCGCTTCCTGGTGAACACCGTGCTGAACGAGAAGGACGCGGACGTCAATCCGCTTTACCCCATCGTCACAAGCACCGACCTCACGGAGGTGAACGCCAAAGCGCTGGCGGGTTTCAAGGGCATGGGCCCGGTGCGCGTGGGCAACGCCGCCGCAAACCAGAAACAGACAGATGTCTACGGCTCGGTCATCCTGTCCGCGGCGCAGCTATTCTGGGATGAGCGCGTCAATCTCACCGGCGGCCCGGATCTCTACAAGCGGCTTAAACCGGTAGGAGAAGCCGCGCTGGCGAAAGCGCTGGAGCCAGATTCCGGCGTGTGGGAATTTCGCGGGCGGACGCGGGTGCACACCTACTCCGTCGCAATGTGCTGGGCCGCCGTTCACCGCATGGGCCTGATCGCGCAGCGCGTCGGCGAAGATGGCGACGTCGCGCGCTGGAAATCGGAAGCAGCCAAGTTGCGCGATATCATTCTGGAAAAAGCCGTCACCAAGGAAGGATGGATATCCGGCGCGTTCGGCGAAGACATCGTCGATGCATCCACCTTGCTCCTTGCGCAGATCGGCCTGATAAGCCCGAACGACGAGCGCTTCCTGAAAAGCGTTGCCGTCACCGAGAAACATCTGCTGCGCAACGGATTCATGATGCGCTATGACGAGCCCGATGATTTCGGCCTTCCCGAGACGTCCTTCATCATCTGCACTTTCTGGTACATCGATGCATTGGCCGCCATCGGCCGCGGTGAAGAAGCCCGCGCGCTGTACGAGAACCTGCTATCCCATCGCAATGCCGCCGGTCTTCTGTCGGAGGATCTTCATCCGAAAACCGGCGACCTCTGGGGCAACTTCCCCCAAGCCTACTCGCTGGTGGGCCTTATACTTTCCGCCTATCGCCTCAGCCGCACATGGGAACAGGGGCTATGGCACGCCTCGTAGTCGTATCCAATCGCGTGCCCGTGCCGGGACAGGGCCAGCGCGCCGGCGGGCTCGCGGTCGTGTTGCAGGACGTGATGGATTCCGTGGGCCTCTGGTTCGGGTGGAGCGGAGACACAACGCCCGCCGGCGGTACCGTCCACATCAAGCACCATGGCGGTATCGAATACGCGACCATCGATCTGTCCGAGGACGATTATCAGAAATTCTACATTGGATTCGCGAACAGCGCGCTTTGGCCGCTGTTGCATTTCCGTCTCGGCTTGATGGAGTTCCGGCGCGAAGACCTGGACGGATATCGCGCCGTCAACAGGCTATATGCCGAGGCGCTCGCAAAACTCCTCGAACCGGATGACCTCATCTGGGTCCATGACTATCACCTCATCCCGCTCGGAGGCATCCTTCGGCGCATGGGGATGCGCAATCGCATCGGCTTTTATCTCCATATTCCGTTCGTTCCCCATAGCGTGTTCAACGCGCTGCCCCAGGGTGACAGTCTTCTGCGCGACATGTGCGAATACGATGTTGTCGGTTTCCAGACCGACGAACATCGCAACGACTTCCTGGACACCGTCCGCGACACGCTGCAGCACGACATAACCGACGACGGCCTGATCCATGTGCCCGGCCGTCCCGTTCAGTCTCTGGTGGCGCCGGTGGGCATCGACGGGCTGGCCTTCGGCCGCCAGGCGGCTCGTGCCGCCGTCAGCAAGAACAACAAGCGGCTTGTCGACAGTCTTGCGGGCCGTCACCTGATGATCGGCGTCGACCGTCTGGACTATTCCAAAGGGCTGCCCAATCGCTTTGAAGCGTTCAACCGCCTCCTGACGCGCTTTCCCGAACATAGCCAACATGTGAGCTATCTCCAGGTCGCTGTGCCGTCCCGCGAGGAAGTAAGCGAATATGCCTCGCTGCGACCGCTCCTCAATCGCATGGCCGGTGACATCAACGGGCGTCACGGTACATTCGATTGGGTCCCGCTGCGCTATATGAGCCAGGGTGTCTCCCGCGGCACGCTTGCAGGTTTTCATCGGATTGCGCGGGTTGGTCTCGTCACGCCGCTCCGCGACGGGATGAATCTGGTGGCGCATGAGTACGTCGCGGCACAAAACGCCGAAGATCCCGGCGTGCTGGTCTTGTCACGGTTCGCCGGTGCCGCGCGCTATTTTCAGGACGCGTTGATCGTCAATCCGAACGATCCCGACGAAATTGCAGAAGCGATGCATGCCGCGCTCACCATGGCGCTCCCGGAACGCAGGTTGCGCCATGCGCGTTTGTTCGAACAGGTGCTGCGCCTCACGGCTGCATCCTATTGCGACACGTTCCTGAAGGCGCTTTCCGGAAAGCAAGGGGGGATAAAAGGTGAGAGATGATCCCCGCCACGATCCATAGGGCCCTGCTCTACGTGCCGAACTGGCTGATCGCGATCGCCATTCTCGCGGCCGCCGCAGCGATTGCACTTCTGCTCTTTCAGGTCTTGCGTGCGTTAAGCCGCCGCTTTCTGCATCCCCAGCGCCATCCAATCCTGCATCAGCTGGTGCGCCGCGCAGCGCCGCTGCTCCGCTTCGCGCTGATCTTCCTTGCGGCGGTACTGGTGGCGCCTGCACTGCCCCTTGGCCTCAACGCGAACGAGACCCTTCATCGCGCGTTGATCGCGGCCTTCATCATCCTCGTAGGCTGGATCGCCATCCTCGCAAGCAACATCGCGGCTGATCGCTACATGCGGAACTTCCGCGTCGATACCGAAGACAATCTGCTGGCGCGCAAGGCCGTCACGCAAATGCGCGTATTGAAGCGCACGGCGGCCGTCGTGATTGGCGCGCTCACGCTCGGCTTCGCGCTGATGAGCTTCGATGCGGTGCGCCAGTTCGGCGTCAGCATATTTGCCTCAGCCGGCGTGGCCGGCATCGCCATCGGTCTCGCCGCCAAGCCGCTGCTCGGCAACCTAATCGCCGGCGTGCAGCTCGCCATCACCCAACCCATCCGTCTCGACGACGTGATCATCGTCAATGGCGAGTTCGGCTGGGTGGAGGAATTCACATCCACCTATGTCGTGATCCGTCTCTGGGACTGGAGGCGGATGATCGTCCCCCTTGGCTGGTTCCTCGAAAATCCGTTCCAGAACTGGACCCGCACCTCGGCAACGTTGATCGGCAGTGTCTATTTCCATCTCGATCACCGAACGCCGATCCCCGCTATGCGAACGAAAGTGGAGGAGATCGTCAGGGCTTCGACACTGTGGGATGGCAAGGTCGTCAATCTGCAGGTCAGCGAGACGACGGAGCAGACGATCGAGGTTCGCGTGCTGGCCACCGCCCGCGATGCCTCGAAGGTCTGGGATTTGCGGTGCGAGATCCGCGAGAAAACCTTGGCATTCCTGCAGGCCGAGTATCCGCAATCGCTGCCCCGCCGCCGCAACGAGGTGGTCGAGCAAGGCCCATCCGCACGAGAGATGCATGTCGGCGCGGAACCCGTCCGCGCGCTGGACAGAGCCGCGAAAGGTGAAAGCGGTACCAGCACAGCCCGCTAGCTTTTCGTGCCGGATACGCCCTTCCATGCCGGCACGGCACTGCTTTCGCAATAGCCCGGCAGCTGGAGATCGGGTTTGGCTGGCTCGTTGCGGAACTTGATCGCGGGTCCGATATGGCGGTTGCCTTCGCTGTCCTCCAACACCATGCCGCGCGATTTGGTGTGCGGATCGTCGAATGCATCTTTGAGGTTTCGGACGGGCGCCCAACAAAGATCGATACCGGAAAGGAATGCTTCCCATTCCGCCCGGGTTTTCGTTCTGAATATCTCCGTGAAATAAGCGATCAACGGAGCCTGCGAAGGTCCAGGCTCGCCTTTCGCCACATCGAGAAAATCGAGCCGGCCCATCGCTCGCAGGAGGTTTTCACAGAATTTCGCTTCCGATCCGGCCAACACGATGTTCTGGCCATCCTTCGTCTGATAAATGCGGTTCATCGCCTGCCCGCCGTAGTTCCGCATCTCGCGCGGCACTGGCGGACGACCCTCGCCCAAAACTGATCCCGTGACGTTGGGTGTCCACGCAAGAAGAGAATCGTACATTGCGATGTCGATGTAATCGCCCTTGCCGGTCTTCTCGCGGCGCAAGAGCGCCATCAGGATTGCGGATAGCGCCGTCAGCGACGACGCGAGATCGGCCGCGACAAGATTGGGCATGTTCGGCCTGTCGTCCGAAAGCCCGCGCGAGAGGTCGAGCGTTCCGGCCAGCGCCTGGACACCCAAATCGTGCGAAGGCTTGTCGCGCATCTGGCCATCCTGTCCGAAGGCCGTGATCGCGCAATAAACAACACGGGAGTTTCGCTTTGCCACCGTCTCATAATCGACGCCCAGCCGACTGACGACGCCGGGTCGAAACGCTTCCACGATCACGTCGGCCGCGTCCGCAAGTTCGAGAAATCGTGTCCTGTCGCCCGGGTCTTTGAGATCGAGCGCAATACTGCGCTTGCCGCGCGCAATGTTGCGAAACCAGACGCTCGTGCCGTCGGCCGCCCGCGTGCCCATCGCCCGGACCGGCTCCCCCACGCCGTTCTTCGGCTCGACCATGACGACGCTGGCGCCGTGATCTGCCATGGTCATCGTGAGATGCGGCCCGGGCAGGAATTGCGATAGGTCCAGGACTTTGATGCCATCAAGCTTCACGTCTTTCCCTCCGCGGCGGTTGCCCGTTCTTGCCTCTCCCTCATAGCATAGCGCAAGACGCCATTCCGGATTCCTCAATGTCCTCCGAAACATCCATTCTCTTCGCCTGTGCCGACGACGTGGCAACGATCACCCTCAACCGGCCGGAAAAGCGGAACGCACTCAATGAAGCGATGTGGAAGGACTTGGCACAGGCCGTCCGCAGGGCCGACGCCATGGCAGAGGCAAAAATCTTGGTCATCCGTGGCGCCGGCGGACATTTCGCGGCGGGCGCCGATATCTCCGAATTCGAAATCGTCTACGCCACCCGCGAACGGAGCCTGCAATATCGCAACGCCGTTGAAGATGGCGCTCGAGCCATTACCGACGCCTCCAAGCCTGTCGTCGCGATGATCGAAGGCTCCTGTATCGGTGGCGGCATGGCGATCGCGCTCGCCTGCGACCTCAGGCTGGCATCTGATACGGCAAAGTGCGGCATTACACCGGCCAAGCTCGGGATCGTCTACAGCTTCGGCGATACAACGCGACTCGTGAATGCGGTTGGGGCTTCGCGCGCGAAGGACATTCTATTCACCGGACGGATCATGGATGCGGCGGAAGCGCTTGCGGCCGGGCTTGTGGACGAGGTCCATGCGCCCGGTACGCTGAAAGATGCCGTGGCTGCCAAATGCGCGCTCATCGCGGCGAATTCTCAATGGTCCGTGCGTGGTGCGAAAGACACTGTGCGGCTTATATTGTCCGGCGCGCCGGTGCCTGAGGACAAGGCGGGATCGTTTTCGAACCCCGCCGGACAGGCAGATTTCCGCGAAGGGCGCACCGCTTTTCTGGAAAAGCGGCCGCCGAAATTTCCGTATCGCTAAAGAGTCACAGACCTTAACGCCACAGCGCCCAAGATAAAGGTCACCGTCGCAAAACCTTCACGGTTGCGTCACCGCACCGTTATGCGGCGCCGGAATATTCCGCCCGGATGAGCGGGGATTCCGGGGCGCGAATGGGCAAACCGACCCTTTCGGCTCATCGTCAGACCGATCGGAGAGGTTAATGAAGGGGATTAAGATTTTCGCGGCGGCGCTTCTGGCGACGACCGCGCTGGCACGTGCCGCTTACGCGGCGGACAACGGCCCGAGCAACGCTGAACTGCAAATGCGCATCGACGCGCTGGAGCAGGAATTGCAGGCAAACGAGCAGCGTCAAGCTGCGGCCCAGGCCGCGGCCGAACAGCAGGCCGCTGCCCCGGCGCCCGCGCCGAGCGTGCTCGAAGGCTGGTGGAACAACACCAAAATCAGCGGGCGGGCCTATATCGACTTCAGCAATATCGAGCACAAGTCGAACGGGGTGAAGCAATCCGATACCGGTGCGAATTTCGATCTCAAGCGATTTTACGTGTCAGTCGACCACGACTTCGACAACATCTGGTCTGCGGACATCACCACCGACGTCACATATGACGGCACGACGAAGGCCAGCCAGATCTTCATCAAGAAGGCTTACCTGCAGGCCAAGGTCGCTGGCGACATGCTCGTCTTCCGTCTCGGCTCGGCGGACATGCCATGGATCCCGTTCGTCGAGGATCTTTATGGCTACCGCTATGTGGAAAACACCCTTATCGACCGCACGAAGTTCGGCACCTCGGCTGACTGGGGCGCGCATTTCCTCGGCAAGCTTGCCGACGGTTTGATCGGCTACCAGTTCTCCGTGGTCAACGGCGCGGGCTACAAGGTCATCCCGATCGGCGGCGGTTCCAACCGCTCCAACAGCGTGGACGTCGAAGGCCGCGTCAACCTCAACTACGATGGCTTCGTTCTCGGCCTGGGCGGCTACAGCGGCAAGCTGGGCAAGGATGTCGAAGGGGCGCTGCCCACCCATCACACGGCCAACCGCTTCGATGCCATTGCCGCCTATTCGACCGGCAATATCCACGCGGGCGTCGAATATTTCAGCGCCAATGACTGGAACAACGTGACCACGGTTACGGCCGATTCCTCCCATGGCTGGGGCGGGTTTGCGTCATACAAGTTCATGCCGGAATTCGCTGTGTTCGGTCGCTACGATTACGTCACGCCGAACCACAAGACGAACGACAGCCTGCATGACAAGTATTATAATTTCGGTCTGACTTGGAGCCCGGCCAAGATCGTGGATATCTCGCTTGTCTACAAACACGACGAGGCCAGCCACGGCACGATCTCGACCTCCAACGGCACGATCGGCGGCTCAAAGAGCGGCACTTACAGCGAAGTCGGCGTCTTCACCCAGCTCAGGTGGTAGTAACCGCGTCCGTTCAAACTCAACAAGGAATGAGGATAGAGATGAAAATATCAATTACGGCGACAACGGCCGCGCTTGCGCTTTCCGCAGCACTCGTGACGACCGGCGCGCAAGCGGCAGGCACGCTCAACGGCGCGGGCGGCACGGCCATCTACCCCCTGCTCTCGGCATGGGCGCAGGATTACAAATCGCAGACTGGAACAGCGGTCAATTATCAGGCCATCGGTTCTGGCGGCGGCATCAAGCAGATCGAAGCGCAGACCGTCGATTTCGCCAATTCCGACAAGCCGCTGGTGCATGACGATCTGGTCAAGAACCATCTGGTGCAATTTCCGCAGACGATCATTTCGATCATCCCGGTCGTGCACCTGCTGGGTATCAAGGCCGGCGATCTGGTGCTCGACGGCAAGACGCTCGCGGATATCTACCTTGGAAACATCACCAAGTGGAACGATCCCGCGATCCAGAAGCTGAATCCCAAGCTGCGTTTGCCGAACATCGCGATCATCACCGTCCATCGTTCGGACGGCTCGGGCACGACGTTCAACTTCACCAACTATCTGGGCAAGGTCAGCCCGGCGTGGAAGACCAATGTCGGCTCCGACACCTCCGTGTCATGGCCCAATGGCGTCGGCGGCAAGGGTAACGCCGGCGTCGCAGCCAGCGTCGCCCAAACGATCGGTTCCATCGGATACGTCGAATATGCCTATGCCAAGCAGAACAATCTGACCTACACGGACATGATCAATGCTGCTGGTGCGCGTGTGCGTCCGACCATGGCGGCCTTTCAGGCGGCCGCGCGCAACGCGGACTTCAGCCACGTGCAGGATTTCTATCTGATCCTGACCAACCAGCCGGGCAAGGACAGCTGGCCGATCATCGCCGGCACCTACATGCCGATGCGCAGCGACTATGCTCCTGACCGGAATCGCGGCGTGCTGAAGTTCCTCGACTGGGCATTGCGGAGCGGCCAGCCACAGGCCGAGAAGCTCGACTACGTCCCGATCCCGGAAGAAACGGTGAAGCAGATCGAAGCTTCCTGGACGAGTGGTCTTAAGGCCTGGCCTTGAGCACATCGGATGAGGGCCGCCCGCCTCCCCTTGGGCGGGCGGTCCCACTTATCGACTCGAATCTGGTCTTGCTGTACGAACCGGGAAGTTCAGGCGCCCGGCCGTCGGTTGACGAGTGGGTGCCCCAAGGCCACAACGTCCTTTTGGAGGAGGTCATGGAGGGCCCTTCCACGATCAAGCAACTGATCGAAGCTCTTCCTGAAGCGGTTCTCCTTCTAAGCTCCCGTGAGAACGTCTGGTTTGCGAACGCCGCCGCGCGTGACCTGCTTGGCGTCACACAGACGCAGGGACCGAGATCGCTTTTCCTCCGCGCGCCCGACGTTGTCGATGCATTGGGCGTTGCCGCCAAAGGCGAAATCCACAAGGTCCGCTATCGCGAGCGTGTGCCGTTCGATCGCTGGATCGAGGCCCACATTTCACCTGTGGG
Organism: Rhizomicrobium sp.; assembly: GCA_051959625.1. Taxonomy (GTDB): domain Bacteria; phylum Pseudomonadota; class Alphaproteobacteria; order Micropepsales; family Micropepsaceae; genus Rhizomicrobium. The sequence continues at coordinate 181 of JBQCFD010000286.1, read as the reverse complement.
CCTGAATGTGGAAGGCCTTCAAATCCCCCTGCTCGTTGTGCTCCGCGACCTGACCAAGTCGGAGCGGATCGAGCGCATGCGCGCCGATTTCGTCGCCAATGTTAGTCACGAGTTGCGCACGCCGCTTGCGTCGCTTGCCGGTTTCATCGAAACGCTCAAGGGCGCCGCGCGCGACGATGTC
>JBQCFD010000285.1:0-7127 GCA_051959625.1 Rhizomicrobium sp. | reverse complement strand
CTCCAGTCGGTGCGGGCAGGCGCGTGGCGCGCGGCATGGTGGCGGGCAATTGCGGGCTCAGAGCCGAGGCAGGCGGCCAGGATCGTCGCGAGCGCAAGAACAGCCAGGGAAAAGCTCCTCCCTGCTGTCGCACCGGACGTGGCGCGCTGCCCTGCCCACATAAACCAACCCCTGAAAGGTTTGCGCCCACCCAAATCGATAGGACCAAAACGCGGCCTGACTCGCAAGTCCCAAAGCCAAATTGACGTTATATCCCGGGCGTTTACGAATGGTTAAGAGACGGTTTCAGATGTCCCGGGAGGGAACTTCAGGTTGCCCGCGAGAATTTTTTGTGCGGTGCAACATCGCCCCTTGACTTTGGATTTGCTGCACTGCATATAAGTCATGTTGCACTGCAGCAGGGCCTCTGGCCCGCCAAACGGTGCTCTAGACCAACGGAGAACGACAATGGCGAAGACCAAGACGGCCGAAAAGATCAACGAAGGGGCCGAACATATCGAAGCCGCCGTGAAGAACGGCGCGGAAGCCTTCAAGACCAGCTTCGACAAGGCTGTGCAGGGCTATGACAAATTCCTCGGCTACGGCAAGGAAAACCTCGAAGCCGTCGTTGCCTCGGCGAGCGCTGCCGGCAAGGGCGCCGAGACGCTTCACAACGAGCTCTATGCCTTTTCCAAGCAGTCGGTCGAGGACTCGATCGCCGCTGCGAAGGCGGTGCTGGCCTCCAAGTCGGTGCACGAAGCATTCGAGCTCCAGACCGATTTCGCGAAGACGGCGTTCGATCATTACGTCAGCCAGGTCACGAAGGTGAACGAGATCTTCGCTGCGACGGCGAAGGACGCGTTCAGCCCGCTTCAGACCCGCTATCAGGCGTGGGTGGACGCGGTTCAGTCGGCGCGCGCTGCGTAAGACTACCAGAACGATCGTTCCGCGGCTTCCTCCCCCCAAATGCGGAACGGCTCCAGAAAGGGCCCGGTGCGACCTACGCCGGGCCCTTTCGTTTTGTGACGGCCGCCCGGCCTGAATCCGGCGAAAACCCTGCACAAAAAAGGGGTTGGTCGTTTTTTTCTTCTTTGCGTTAAACTGTCGGCGCTACAATTGGCGAACATGACCGGCAGCAACGGCGAAAACGACGACGATTCGGGCAACGGCACGGGCAATGGAACCGGCGTCGTCACGAAAACGCGCCCCAAAACCAAGAAACCCAGCCTCTACAAAGTCCTCATCCTGAACGACGACTACACGCCGATGGAATTCGTCGTTCATATTCTGGAGCGATTCTTCAACAAGAATCGGGAAGAGGCGGTTCAGGTGATGCTGCATGTCCACCGCCACGGCGTGGGTATCTGCGGCGTGTTCACCTACGAAGTGGCGGAAACAAAAGTGGCGCAAGTCATTGAATTTTCGCGCCGTCATCAACATCCTCTACAGTGCACCATGGAGAAGGAGTAGCGCCGTCGATGCCATCTTTGTCTCGCAGTCTGGAACAGGCCCTTCACCGCGCCATCAAACTCGCGAGCGACCGGCATCACGAATACGCGACGCTCGAGCACCTTCTGCTCGCGCTCACGGAGGAGGGTGACGCGCTGCAGGTGATGAAGGCCTGCAATGTCGACGTCGACGCGCTCAAGAAATCGCTCCAGAAATATGTCGACGAAGAACTCATCACCCTGGTGATCGAGGATGGCGAAGACGCCAAGCCGACTGCCGGTTTCCAGCGCGTGGTGCAACGCGCGGTGCTGCATGTCCAGAATTCCGGCCGCGACGAGGTGACGGGCGCGAACGTGCTGGTTGCGCTGTTCACGGAGCGGGAGAGCCACGCCGTCTACTTCCTGCAAGAGCAGAACATGAGCCGGCTCGATGCCGTGAGCTTCATCAGCCATGGCATCGCCAAGCGCCCCGGCATGAGCCAGCAGAAGACGGCGCGCGGCACCGGATCCGATGACGACGAGGACGGCACAGAGAAGCAGAACAAGCAGGGCACCGAGGCGCTCGAAGCCTACTGCGTGAACCTGAACGAGAAGGCGAAGTCCGGCCGCATCGATCCGCTCATCGGCCGCGAGGCGGAAGTCGAGCGCACGATGCAGATCCTCTGCCGCCGTCAGAAGAACAATCCGCTTTTCGTGGGCGATCCCGGCGTGGGCAAGACGGTCATTGCCGAAGGCCTCGCGCGCAAGATCGTCAAAGGCGAAGTGCCGGACGTCCTGAAGCACTCCACCATCTATGCGCTCGACATGGGTTCGCTGATCGCGGGCACCCGCTATCGCGGCGATTTCGAGGAACGCCTGAAATCCGTCGTGAAGGAGCTGGAGTCCATCAAGGGCGCGATCCTGTTCATCGACGAGATCCATACCGTCATCGGCGCCGGCGCCACATCCGGCGGCGCCATGGATGCGTCGAACCTTCTCAAGCCTGCGCTCGCCGCCGGCGCGCTGCGCTGCATCGGCTCGACCACCTACAAGGAATACCGCCAGTATTTCGAGAAGGACCGCGCGCTGGTGCGCCGCTTCCAGAAGATCGACATCGTGGAGCCGACGATCCCCGACGCGATCAAGATCCTCAAGGGCATCAAGCCTTATTACGAGGAGTATCACAAACTCCGCTACACCGCGGACGCCATCAAGGCGGCCGTCGAGCTGTCCTCCAAATATATCAACGACCGCAAGCTGCCGGACAAGGCGATCGACGTGATCGACGAAGTCGGCGCCTCGCAGATGCTCCTGCCGGAGTCGCGCCGCAAGAAGACCATCGGCGTGAAAGAGGTGGAAGAAGTCGTCGCCAAGATTGCGCGCATCCCTCCAAAATCGGTCTCGAAGACCGATGCCGAACAGCTGCGCAATCTGGAGGAAGACCTCAAGCGCGTCGTTTTCGGCCAGAACGACGCGATCCACGCGCTGTCCTCCGCGATAAAGCTGTCGCGCGCGGGGCTCAGGCAAGCCGACAAGCCCATCGGCTGCTACCTGTTCAGCGGACCCACGGGCGTCGGCAAGACGGAAGTGGCCAAGCAGCTCGCTTCCATCATGGGCGTGGAGCTGATCCGCTTCGATATGAGCGAATATATGGAGCGCCATACTGTCAGCCGCCTCATCGGCGCGCCGCCGGGCTATGTCGGCTTCGATCAGGGCGGCTTGCTCACCGATGGCGTGGACCAGCATCCGCATTGCGTGCTCCTGCTCGATGAGATCGAGAAGGCGCATCCGGACCTGTTCAACATTCTTCTGCAGGTGATGGATCACGGCAAGCTGACCGATCACAACGGCAAGAAGATCGATTTCCGCAATGTCGTGCTCATCATGACGACGAATGCGGGCGCGTCGGATGCCGCGAAGGACGCCATTGGCTTCGGCCGCGGCAAGCGCGCGGGCGAGGATGAGGAAGCGATCAAAAAGCTGTTCACGCCGGAATTCCGCAACCGTCTCGATGCGACGATCTCCTTTGCCCCGCTCGGCCGCGACACCATCGACCGCGTGGTGGAGAAATTCGTGCTGGAGCTGGAAGCGCAATTGACCGATCGCGACGTGACCTTCGATCTCACCCCGGAAGCCACGCGCTGGCTGGGTGAGAAGGGTTACGACGACGCCTTCGGCGCGCGGCCGCTGGCACGGGTGATCCAGGATCACATCAAGAAACCGCTGGCGGACGAAATCCTGTTCGGCAAGCTCAAGAACGGCGGTACCGTGCGCGTCCTGCTCGATCGCGACAACGACAAGCTCGCCTTCGAGTTCATCACCGACGCGGACACCAAGCCCAAGGCGCTGCCGCCGCCCAAGGCGGAAGAGAACGTGTGAGGGATGCAACCCTTCGCGCAACGGTATTGATCATAGTGAGTAGCGTGATGTTATTCGGGTGCGGATGGTAGATGGGCGAAAGCTTTGTCGCTCAAGATTTGTGAAATCCTGGCGAACCGTCGTGTCCAGGGGTCACCCGGGGGCGGGGAAACCTGCTAAAGGCCGAAATCCCCGCGATGAACAAGTGCGTCGTCAGCTGCGAACAGATGGGTTGGAAGAAAATATAGCCCCGCTTGTCATCCCCGGCTGAGCGACCGAAGGGAGCGAAGGGAAGGGGACCCAGGTGGTTCAAATCGCGTTGGCTGTCCTGTTAGGCTGTGCCCATGCGCGAGCACCTTTACTTCGTCTATATCCTCGCCAGTCGCCGCAACGGTACGCTGTATGTCGGCGTCACCAATGACGTGATGCACCGCACGCGGCAGCATAAAAACGACCTGGTTGAGGGCTTCACGAAGAAGCATGGCGTCCACACGCTCGTTTGGTTCGAGATGCATGGCGATATCCGAGATGCCATTGCGCGTGAGAAACGATTGAAGCGATGGAATCGTGCGTGGAAGATCAGGTTGATCGAGGAAAACAATTCAGGCTGGAACGATCTCTATGATCGCCTTCTCGGAGAGATCGCACTTCCCGATCTACCTGGGTCCCCTTCCCTTCGCGTCGCTGACGCGCCGCTTAGCCGGGGATGACAACGGAGTTTGAATGATGAAGGGTTTCACCGGCGGATGCCTCTGCGGCGCGCTGCGCTATGAGGCGGGCAACGAGCCCACTTTCATGGGCTATTGCTGCTGCGATGATTGCCAGAAGGCGAGCGGCTCCGGGTTCATTCCCTTCGTCGGCCTTCCGCCGCGCGCCCTGAAGGTCGCCGGCCCCTACACCCTCTATCAGCTCCACCACGCCGATGGGCGTTCGTCGGAGCGGTTTTCCTGCGCGAAATGTTCGAGTCTTGTCTTTGGTGGCGAGCCGGGCAACCCGAATGGGAACACCATCTATGCCGGCACGCTGGACGACACCTCGCTGTTCAAGCCGGCCATGGCGATCATGACGAGGTTCAAGCCGGACTGGGTGATACTGCCTGACGGCCTCAAGGTTTTCGAAGGGATGCCGCAATAGAGCGGCCATTTATCCTTCTTCGCGTGAAATCCGATCCATTCTTGCCTTGATGCTGCCGCACTTGGCTGGTGTTTCGCGTTGTCCTGCGAAATGGAAATCCTGCCGTGAACGAGCGCGACCTTCGTATCGATTTTCTGCGCGGCCTGGCGCTTCTCATGATCTTCGTGGATCACGCCCCGTGGAACGTGCTCAGTCTGTTCACGCTGCACGCCTGGTCCTTCGGCGACGCCTCGGAGCTGTTCTTCTTCATGTCGGGCTACGTGGCTGCGCTGGTCTATGGCCGCACGCTCGCCACGCGCGGATTCGCCACCGCCGCGGCGCGCATCTATCGCCGCGGCCGCGACCTTTACGCGACGCAGATCGCCTTGCTTCTGGCGCTCGCCGCGTTCCTGTTGACCTACACCTATCTGACCGAAGACGATTCTGTGGTGCAGAATTTCCGGCTGACGCCGTTCGTCGCCGATCCGGCCAAGATGATGTTGCACGCGATGGCATTGCGCTATCAGCCGACCTTCCTCGACATCCTGCCCACCTATGTCGTGTTCTTCCTGGTGCTGCCGTTCCTGCTGTGGCTGTTGCGCAGGAATATCGCGGTCACGCTGGCCCTGTCTTTTGCGCTCTATCTCCTGGTGCAGTTCAGCGGCGTGACGTTCCATACGGCGCCGGATGATGCGGGCTGGCTCTTCAATCCCTTCGCCTGGCAATTCCTGTTTACGCTCGGGGCTGCGTTCGGGTCCGGGAAACTCGCCGGGATGCTGCCCTGGCTTCGCGCGCGGGCGGTTGTGGCCGCCACAGCGATCGTGGCATTTGCCGTCGCGATCATGGTGGGATCGGCCGCATGGCACGCGTTCCTGCCGCAGATTCCGTCGCTGCATCCCTTCGATATCGCCAACGCCAAGGATTCGCTCCAGCCAGCGCGCATCTTGAGCTTCCTCGCACTCGCGTTGCTGGCCTGGCGTTACATGCCGAAGAATGCGGTCCTGCAGCGTTACAGAGTGTCCCGCGCCGTCATCCTTTGCGGGCAGCAATCCCTCTCCATTTTCTCTGCCGGGGTGTTGCTCGATGCGGTGGCGTCGGTGGTCTATGGCGACTGGCAGTCGCAATTCGCGGTCTCGGCGGCGACGGCATGCGGCGTCGTGATCCTCATGGGCATTGCCGCGGCGCTCGATTGGAGTCAGAAGAACGCGGTGAGCTTCAACCGCGCCCAACCCGCCACATGACCCAGCATCGGACCTCCATCGACGCAGCCATGAAATGCCTGGACGAGTTCATGGCCGCATTCAATGCGCGCGACGTGGCGGCGTTCGAATCCACGTTTAATTTTCCGTCCATCCGCCTCGCATCCGGCAAGCTCGTCACGCTCAACAAGGGCGACATGAAGCCGGAACGGTTCGGGCAGGGCGCGCTCGCGGAATGGGACCACTCCGCATGGGAGCATCGCAAGATCATCCATGCGGGCGAGGACAAGGTGCACATCGATACGCGCTTCACGCGTTATCGCAAGGATGGCAGCGTCATCGGCGGCTTCGACTCCGTCTACGTCGTCACCCGCGAAGACGGCCATTGGGGCGTGAAAATCCGCTCCTCCTTCGCGCCGTAAATCATTTTCCGCAGTAGGGAAATCGCCTGCCGCCGATCCATTCGGTGCGTCCCGCCGTATCAGTCGGGAACGCAGGCATGGCGACGGCATCCAATAGGGCGAGGTGGGGAAAATGGCGCTGGCCGCACGGGACTACGGGAATCTGAGCGATGTGGAACTCGCTGCGCGTTTTGCCGCGAAAGACCCGATCGCCGTTCGTCTGGTCACGACGCGCAACAACCAGCGCCTGTTCCGCGCCGCCTGGAGCATTCTCAAGAACCGGGCCGAAGCGGAAGAGGTGGTGCAGGAAACCTATCTGCGGGCGCTGGGCGCGCTCGCAAAGTTCGAAGGCCGGGCTTCGTTGTCGACCTGGCTTACGCGCATCGCCATCAACGAGGCTCTCACGCGCAGGCGCGCCGCCCAGCGCCGCGCCGCCGCATTCAACGGGTCGTCCGTCCTGGTCATGGATGAATATCGCGAGAAGATCATGAGCTCGCCGGAGCGCCGCCTTTCGCCGGAGGCCGATCTCGTGCGCAAGCAAATGGCGGCGATGCTCGAAAAAGCGATCGCCACCCTGCCGGATAATTTCCGCACGGTGTTCGTGCTGCGCGGCATCGAGGGTCTCAGCGTGGAAGAGGTCGGCGAGGCGC
>JBQCFD010000284.1:0-24287 GCA_051959625.1 Rhizomicrobium sp. | reverse complement strand
CGGGACTTACGAGGAAATGCAAGGACCGGACAAGATCGCGAGCGATCTGCGCGCGCGGCTCTAGATCGCCGGCACCGGCACGCCCGATTGCAGGCAGGCCGCGATCAGCGTGTTGCGCATCAGATTGACGATGGTGGTGGCGCCGATGCCGCCGGGAACGGGCGTGATCGCGCCCGCCACTTTCACGGCACCGTCGTAGTCCACATCGCCCACGATCTTGTATTTGCCGTCGCCGGCGTCGACGCGGTTGATGCCGACATCGATCACGGTGGCGCCGGGTTTCACCCAGTCGCCTTTCACGAAAAACGGCTTGCCGATGGCGGCGACGAGAATATCGGCATTGCGGCACAGCGCGGGCAGATCGCGCGAGCGCGAATGGGCCATGGTGACGGTGGCGTTCGCGGCGAGAAGAAGTTGCGCCGCGGGCTTTCCGAACAGGAGCGAACGACCGATGACGAGCGCATTCATGCCGGCGATATCGCCGGCATATTCCTTCAGCAGCATCATCATGCCCATCGGCGTGCAGGAGACGATCTGGGCGCGGCCGGACATCAGCAAGCCGGCATTGTAAGGCGTCAGCGCATCCACATCTTTTGCCGGATCGAGAAGATCGAGCACCGCGGCTTCGCGCACCTGTTTCGGCATGGGCATCTGCACGAGGATTCCGTGCACCGCCTTGTCGTCGTTGAGCGCCTTCACGCGCGCGAGCACATCGGCTTCGCTGGCGTTTTCGGGCAGAGAATAGTGAAACGACCTGAAGCCGATCGCTTCCGCCGTCTTGCCCTTGTTGCGGACATAGACTTCGCTCGCCGGATCGTTGCCGACGAGAACCGTCGCGAGACCGGGCACGATGCCATGCGCGGCCTTCAGCCTGGCGGTTTCTTCCTGGACCTTCGCGCGAAGGCCTGCCGCGAACGCCTTGCCGTCGATGATCCGCGCCGTCATGTCAGAGCTCCGAAAGCTTCGCCTGAAGCGCAGCCCTATCACCCTCGATCTGGATTGTCTTGAGCCGCGATGTCTCGCCCGCCGCGATACGGATGGAGGATCTGGGAATATCCAGAGCCTTCGCGAGAAGTTCGATCAGCGCCTTGTTCGCCTTGCCGTCTTCCGGCGGCAGCGAGACGCGCGCCTTGAGATGTTTCTTGCCGGCGGAATCCGCCGCCCAGCCGTCGATCGCATCGCGGCCGCCGCGCGGCGTCAGTCGCACCGCGAAGCGAAAGCCGGTCAAATCGCGTAGCGGTCGGCCAGCCAGACGACGACCTGCTGCAGGAACCACACGCCGATGAAGACGATGATCGGCGACACATCCAGCCCGCCCATCGGCGGCAGCACCTTGCGCACCTGGCGGAAGACCGGCTCGGTCAGCGTGTCGAGGAAACGCAGGATCGAACGCGCGGCGGGGTTGTAGCCATTGATCACGCCGAAAGAGACAAGCCAGCTCGCCACGACCGCCGCCAGAACGATCCACCAATAGATGTCGAGCAGAAGCAGAATAAGCGAGAAGACGGGTACCGGCATGAGCGTGCTTTCGTGATGCAGGGAAACCTTTTAGCGGCACGGTTCCGTGCGGGGCAAGTTATGGAGAGATAAGGAGATAAGGGTGGCTTGCCAACCGGTCCGTACCAGTCCTCCTTCGCCAAGGCTTCGGAGGACACCAACCTTTGCGGCTTCGCCACGCAGGTTGGTGGAGCTGAGCGGAATCGAACCGCTGACCTCCTCATTGCGAACGAGGCGCTCTCCCAACTGAGCTACAGCCCCTAACCGGGGTTCGCGAGGGGTCCGCCTCGCGAGAGGCCGGGTTTTAGGGAGCCGCCGTCACCCCGTCAAGGCGCGGTTGGAACGAAGTCGGGCCGCCCGCGGAAACGCCACCAGACATAGACCCAGATCGCCAAAATCAGGGGATACATGAGGAAACTTGCCTCGGTGCCGAGCACGCCGCCGGTGAGCCAGGCCGGGCCGTTGAACGTCACGTCGAACATGCGGTCTTGCGGAATCCGCTCACCGTTGGGCGTGCCGATGACGAAAAACTGCATGAAGTCGTATGCGATGTGAAAGCCCACCGCGAACCACAGATTGCCCGTGCGCAGCACCGTGTAGCAGAGCCACAGACTCAAGGTGACGAGGGTGATGACGTCCCAGATGTTCTCGCCGGGCTTGAAGAAGTAATGCGCGGCGGCGAAGAGCGCCGCGATCACGATGGCCGCCGGCCAGAAGCCGATGCTCTTCCACAGTGCCTGCAGGAAATAGCCGCGGAAATAATATTCTTCGCCAAGACCCACGAGCACATTCGCGCCAAGCCATGCCAGACCCGCGGTGAGCAGCGCGTTGCCGTTGAGCGCGAAGCCTTTGATCTGCATGCCGCCGAGCGCAATCATCCCGATGGCGACGAGCCCTGCCATCACGACGCCGACGATGAAGCCTTCCCACAAACGCGGCCCCAGAATGCTGCGCAACGGAAAGCCGTAGCTCAGAAGACCGCGACGCTCATAGATCGCAAAGGGGAGCGTGCAGACGAGTGCGACGAGCAGATTCACGGCTTCCCCGAACGCGATGCCGTCGGGAGAAAGCCCGTCGCCGACATGCAGCCATTTCTGCACCGGCAGCAGCGCATATTGCAGCAGGAACGGCGCAAGGAATACCGACAGCACGAAGAAGATCACCGTGCGCCAGATGTAGAGCAGCCTGCCCTCTTCGTTCAGGAAGAAACGCTTCATGAAATCCCCCGGCAGATCCGATGCCGGAGGAATCTATCGCGCGGCTATTTTCCCGTATAGGCCACGCGCCACACGGTCTTGCCCGCATCGTCGGCGACGAGAAGGCTTCCGTCTTTCGCAACTGCAAGACCTGCCGGGCGGCCCCACACCTGCGCGGGACTCGTGCCGGGCTTGGCGAAACCGGTGAGGAAATCATCGTAGCCCCCGACGGGCTTTCCGTTCGCGAACTTCACATGCACGACCTTGTAGCCGGTGGGATGCGCGTTGTTCCACGAACCGTGTAGCGAGACGAACGCATCGCCTTTGTAGTCGGCGGGGAATTGCGTGCCTTCATAGAAGACAAGCCCCAGCGGCGCGGAGTGCGACTGGAAGAGAAGATCCGGCACCACCGTTTTCGCCACCATGTCGGGACGGTTCTTGCCGTAAGTGGGATCGGGATTGTGCCCGATATAGGCCCACGGCCAACCATAGAACGCGCCCTTCTCCACATGGGTGAGATAATCGGGCACCAGATCGTCGCCCAGCCCGTCGCGCTCGTTCACGGTGACGAACAGATTGTTCGTGTTCGGATAGAAGACGATGCCGACCGGATTGCGCAGGCCGCTCGCGAAGGCGGAGAGCGTGCCGTCCGCGTTCACTTTGCTGACCGCCGCGCGCTCGGCCGGCTCGCCTTCCTCGCTGTTTCCGGCCGAGCCGATGGCGACAGAGAGCGAACCATCCGGACCGAAGGCGATGTCGCGCGTCGAATGCCCGCCCTTCGGGAAATCCTTCTTGGTGATGCGCGTTTTCTTGCCGCCTTTCAGCGAACCTTCCGTGTATTCGATCTTCCACACCGCATTGGCGTCGCCGACATAGAGCGCGCCGTCATGGAAGGCGAGGCCGTGCGGCTTCTCGAAACCGTCGGCGAAGGTGGCGATCGTCGTCGCCTTTTCCGTGCCGCGCAGGATCGTGACCTTCCGGGCGTTCGGCTCCGCCAGGAACACATCGCCGTTCGGCGCCACCGCCATCCAGCGCGGGCCGGAGAGATTCGTCGCATAGACGGACACCGTGAATCCCTTGGGCGCGGCCGGCACGACACCGGCGGGACGCGGAATCGTCTGCGAGGAATTGTCGGTGGCGGGCGTGGCGAAGGGCTTGGCAAGATTGGTGGGTGAAACGGAGAAATGCTTGCCCGGATAATCGCCCTCACCCGCCGCCCAGGCGGCCGATGCAAGTCCAAGCGCCAAAAGGGAAATCCCGGTCACCTTCAACATAGGCCATCTCCTGATCGCTATTTCGTAAACGCCAAATTTACCTTCGCGGCACATTTTCGGAAGCGAACGCGCGAGAACCTCCATGCGATCCTTCGCTTTCGCATTCCTCATGCTGGCCGCCCTGCCCGCGCAAGCGGAAGACGATCAGCCTGCGCACAAGCAGACGCAATCCGAAAGTTTCATCATGGTGGAGCCGATGTACACCACCATCGTGGATTCAGGACGCCCGGAGGGCCTGTTGCTGGTGGCGATCGGACTCGACATTCCCAATCCGGCCCTGCGCGCCGAAGTCGAGCACGGCATGCCGGTGTTGCGCGATGAATATGTGCGCAGCCTGATGGCGTTCACCGCCGCGGCCGTACGGCCCTACCAGCAGCCCGATGTCGGCATGATCGCCGACAGGCTGCAGCGCCTCACCGACAAGGCGCTGCACAAAAAAGGCGCGCGCGTGCTTCTGGCGCAGGTCGCGATCCAGAAGAAGCACTAGGCGGTTACGGACGTCGCCTTCCCGAGCTGATCCAGCAGCGAGACCATCATGTTGCCGGACGATTGCGCGCTTTGCTGCGCCTGATAGGCGTTCCAGGCTTTCGCGAAATCGGCCGACGTCAGCGAACCGGAGCCGCTTGTGTCCAGCTCCGCAAAGTCGTTCTGCGCATCCGCCGCCGTGCCGCCATTGGCGGTGATGAAGTTGCTGAACTCGTCTTCGCTGACGGAGCCGTCGTCGTTGGAATCGAGCGCCTGCAGCAGCTTGTTGGCGACATCATCGCCTGTCTTGCTGCCCTCCGCGCCGTGGTGACGATGGTGGTGATGGGCGTGCGAAGTTTGCTGCGTGGCCGCGCTCTGCATCTGGCCTTCGCTGATGCCGCCTGACGATGAATTGCCCTGATCGAGCGAATTGAACAATGCATCGGCCTGGGCCTGCGTGCCGCCCTGCTTCTCGATGTAGGATTCCATCTCGCTCTGCGAGACTTCGCCGTCGCCGTCGCTGTCCATCGCCGAGAAAAGCTGCTGCACCGGGCTGTCGCCGCTTGTCTGCGAAGTGCCGCCGGCCTGCGCCTGCAGCGCCATGAGCGCGTTCAGGACATCGCCGCTCAGGGTCGGCGTGGGCGGCGGCGCCAGGCAATTCTGGCTGTCGCCGGGAAGCGCCTGCTGGAACGCGCTGACCGTGGCGGTGGTCGTCGAACTCGACGACGAGGAAGAGGACGTGGACGAAGCCGATGAAAGCTTCTGCAGCAGGGTTGAAAGCAACTGGCTTGTTGCGCCGGAACCAACGGAAGCGACCATGACAATCTCCAAAAGCAATCCGGTTGAAGCGGGTGCCCGAATTCTTCTGGCGCCGGAGAACCAGCGAAGATTATGCCGCTGTAACGTTGGATTCCGGCGTGCGACGCATGGCGAAAAACAGGTTGAATGAAATCTTACCGGCGACACTCTCGCGACAAATGTGGAGAAAGCTGCACGGATGCGCGGCAAAAGCTGCCGCGCGGACTAGGCGATGTTTGCCGACAGCGCATGCGCGACGGCGGCATGCGCATCCGGATTGGAGCCGATGGTGGTGTGCGCGCCGCCCACCTGCACATTGACATGACCCGGCACGTCGTCCTGCAAACATTGCCGCCAGTCGATGATGCCGTCTTCTTCGGAATAGATCGCGGTCACCGGCACGGGCAGCGCACCGCCGATCTCGCCGCGCCGGTCGAGCCAGGACGATTCATGAAACGGTGTGAGCGCCTGCGCGAAAGGCTGCAGCGGCGTGACCACCGGATAGCGGATCGGGCTGCACAGCGTGACCACGCAGCGCACGGCTTCCGCATTGTCGAGCGCGAGCTGGCGCGCCAGCACGCCGCCCAGGCTGATGCCCACGATGCTCACTTTGGCGCCGGAGATTTCAGCGAGATCGAGCAGCTTGCGGTTCAGCCGCACCAGAATCTGGCGCGTGGGGCCCGCGTTGAAGAATATCTCAGGCGCTTCGGCGCGATAGTTCAGTTGCGCGATGACGTCGCGCAGGCGCTGCGTGGTCCAGTCGCCGGCGAGAAAGCCGGGCAACACCAGAACCGCATGGCCGTCGCCGCGCGGCAGGGATTCGGACAATGGCGGCGGCGGGCGGAAGGCGCTGGCGGCGAAGGCTTCCATCTCGCGCGCGAGGCTTTGCAGGCCGAGGCCGGATTCGGGATGGGGGAAAACCGCGGAAGCTTCACGCATCTTCACATCGCTGAAATGCCGCCATCCACTTTCAGTTCCGCGCCGGTGACGAATTTGGATTCGTCGCTGGCCAGATAGAGCACCGCATAGGCGATGTCGTTCGGTTCGCCGATCTGGCCGAGCGGAACCTGCCGCGCCAGCTTCGCATAGGCCTCTTCCTTGCCGAAGCGCTGCACGAGCGGATCGAGGATGGGCGTGGCGATGAACACCGGATGGACGGAGTTCGAGCGGATGCCATAGCCCTTGCGCGCGCAATAGAGCGCCACGGATTTGGAAAGGTGGCGCACCGCCGCCTTCGCCGAATTGTAAGCTGCCATGTTGTGGCCCGCGATGATGCCCGAGATCGACGAGATATTGACGATAGACCCGCCAAGTTTCGTTTCCTTGACGGTCCTGGCCATAATCGGGATCGCGATCTTGCAGCCCAGGAAAACGCCATCGAGGTCGATCTCATGCACCTTGCGCCATTCGCCGAGCGTGATGTCTTCGAGGTCCTTGGTGAGCCCGATACCGGCATTGTTGACGAGAACATGAAGCCCGCCAAAGGCCTTGTGCGTTTCGGCAAGCGCGTGGACCCATTGTTCTTCCTGCGTGACGTCATGTTTGATCGCGACAGCCGCGCCCTCGTGCGTCTGGTTGATCGAATCTGCGATCTTCTGCGCGCCTTCGAGGTTCACGTCAGTGATGGCGACGCGTGCGCCTTCCTTCGCCAGCATCCGCGCCGCCGCCTCGCCCAACCCCTGCGCGCCACCCGTGATAAGCGCGATCTTGCCGTCAACCCGTCCTGTCACATCTATCTCCCGGTGAATTTCGGTTCGCGTTTTTCGAGGAACGCCTTGATCGCCTCGCGATAATCTTCGCTCGTTGTGGCCAACGCGTACTGATCCGCATCCATGAAGGTCGTCGCCGCATGAAGCGCATTCGCCACGGCGTTCACGGATTGCTTGGTCATGCGCACGGAGTTGGGCGGCAACTTCGCGGTTTTCTTCGCCCATTTTGTGGCGACGATCAGGGCTTCGCCATCTTCGGCCACTTCATCGCACAGGCCCCAGAGCGCGGCTTCCTCCGCCCCGACATCCTCGCCGTAAAGTATGAACCGCTTTGCGCGGGACGGCCCGACAAGCGAGACGATGCGCGGCACCGAATGCCAACTCATGTTCATGCCGAGGGGAATCTCGGGCAGCCGCATGGTGGCCGAGCGCGCCATGACGCGGAAGTCGCAGGCCGCAGCCAGCGCGGCACCGCCGCCGATGCAATATTTCTCGATGGCGCAGATGGTGACCTGCTCCATCTTCTCCCAGGCGTCGCACAGGTCGGGACCAATGCGCACCATATGCCGGCGCTCCAGCAGCCCGCTTGCCTTGCGGCGGTCCATCGCCGGATCCTTCAGATCGGCACCCGCCGTGAACGCACCTTTCGATGTGAGGACGACAGCCTGCGTTTCGAGATCGTCGCGGAAACTGTTGGCCGTTTCGGTGAGTTCGAGGATCGCCTGCCGCGACAGCGCGTTGCGGCCATCGCCGCGATCGAACGTGACCACCGCCACACTGTCTGCGCGCGTGACCGTGACGAATTCGCCGATCCTGGTTCTGCTCATTTCGGCGATTGTAGGTTCTTCACGATTCCAAGCAATGTATTGCGCGGCAGATAAGCGGTGGCGCCGGCGAGAATCTTGTTGCGCAGGCCGGTGATGACCACGCGCGTGTTCCTCTGGAATCCGCGATAGCCGAGTCTTGCCACCGACATGGACGACATGGGCGTGCCCGCCTTGGAGAGATTGGTCTTTCCGGTGCCCGCGCGTTCGCGGAATTTGCTGGCGGTGGGACCCGGACACAGACAGCTCACATGCACGCCGGTGCCTTCGGCTTCTTTCCACAACGCCTCGGAGAAAGAGAGGACGAAGGCCTTGCTGGCGTAATAGGTCGCCATCAGCGGGCCGGGCTGGAAGGCGGCCGTGGAAGCGACGTTGAGGACGCCGCCGCGCCTGTTCTTCAACATGGCGGGCCAATAGATCTGCGTCAGCTCCAGAAGCGCGCGGACGTTGAGATCGACCATGCCGAGCTGTTCATCGGCTTTCGAACCGTCCATCGCGCCGGCGATGCCGTAACCGGCATTGTTCACCAGCACATCGACCGAGAGCCCCCTGGCCGCGATTTCCTGCGCCAGTGTCGTGCCGCCGCCATGTGCGCCGAGATCGAGCGCAATCGGCGTGGCGGTTATCTTGTGTTGCGCGGCAAGCCTGTCCGCTTCCTTTTTCAGCGCATCGGCGCTGCGCGCGGTGAGAATGAGATTGTAGCCGTCCTTCGCGAAGCATTCCGCGAGGTCGAGCCCGATGCCATAGGATGCTCCGGTGACGAGTGCCGTCTGTCCGTCGCCTTTGCGTTTGCGCGCCATTGCTTCCCCCTCAAGCAAAAAAGAGCGGTCCAGCAGGACCGCTCTTTGCATTTTCGGATGTGACGATCTTAGCTCACTCCGCCGCCAGCAGCGAGGCGCCAAGCTGCGTGCCGCCGTTGAGCTGCAGCAGGTATTTGATGCCTTCCTCGGCGATGTCGTCGCCCACCATGCGGTCGCCTTCGGCGTAGAGTTCGTGCATGTCGAGATAAGCCGCATAGATCGGTTTGGTGCGGTCGGTGATGATGCCGGCCTTGAGCAGGGTCTTCACCAGAACACGGAAGATGTTGGTGGCTTCCTGCATTTCGTCGCGGATGGCCGTGTCGGTCAGCGCTTCCATGAAGGCCTGCTGGCACCACTTCGGATCAAGGCCGACTTCGCGATAAATCCATTCCTTCTGGTCCGGCGAGCCGAGATTGTAGAGCAGCACCTGGAAGACCTGCGCCGCCCAGTCCTCGATCTGCTCGTGCTCGCCCTTGGACAGGTGCGGAATGGTGCGATCGGCCCAAATCTTTCCGAATTTGTGGTGGAAGGCTTCGTCCGTCATCACCAATTGCATCAGGTGGCGCATCAGGGGATCGCGCGCCTCCTTGAACATGGTCGCGAAGGCGCCCATCGCGAGGCCTTCGACCAGCATCTGCATGCCCACGATCTTCTTCCACACCAGCGGCGAGGAAACGAGCTCATTGAGGAGATTGCCGAGCGCCGGTCCCACCGGAACGGGCTTGCCCCAGCGCGCCTTGATGTACGCGCTGAACGCCGTGACGTGGCGGGCTTCCTCGCGCGTCTGGTTGGCGGCGTATTCCTGCGCACCGGGATCCTTCAGGATGTGGCAGAGCGAGGCGGAGAGCGCGAGCGCGCCCTGCTCACCATGCAGGATCGACGAGAGCGACCACCACGTGTCCATGTTGGCGAGCTTGATCTTCTGGCCTTCGTCGAGCTTGTCGCCGATTGCGGTCTTCAAATCGCCGTTCAATTCCGGATTGACGAGATATTCCTTCGTCATGTCGAAGGGCTTGGTGAAGTCGATATATTTCTTGTCGAGCGGATCCCAGAAATGGTCGTGGGTCGCGCTGATGATCTTGTCGAACGCGGTGGAGCGCGCGCCATAGCGGTTCACATCCAGCATCGCGGGAAAATCGGTGGGGTCTGCCGCGTTATAAGCCGGGTCCTTGGTGATGTTCTCCATGACGTCCTCTCCGCTGTTTTTGTTGGATGTGGGCGAGGGCAGGCTACGCTCAAGCGGGGATGCCATCAAGGAAAATGACGCTCCCGTCACGGAATTGCTATAGCCTATGCCGATCAAGGTCCCGATCGGGGAACTTCCGATTTTTCCTTCCCTTTCAACCGGTTCTACGCCATAGGATATGGTTTATGGGCGGGCGTCAGGCGGGGCATACCGGCTGATTGCGCCGATGGGGAGCCATGCGCGGCGGGGCAAACTCGATCTCGATCTGGATGGTGCCGCTCGGGCTTCTCGTGTTGGCGGCCGCGATTTTCGCGTTCGATGTCGGCGGGACCACCGCGCGGCTGTCGGGTGCGGAATACGCCTTTTACCAGCATCAGGATCCACGTCCCTATGAGGACGCATTTGCCCGCAGCCATCTCCACATCCGCGTTCTGAATTTCGACGATGCCGCCGCCCGCCAATATGGGCGCTGGCCCTGGGCCGCCGACAGACTCGCGCAACTCACCACATCGTTGAAGAAGGATGGCGCGGCGGTCGCCGTTTACGCCTTCCCGCTCGATTCCAGCGACCCCGCGTCGCCGCAGCGCTTCGCCGCGCAACTGCCCGCCGGTGCGGAGTACGACGCAGCGCGCGCGGCTCTGACCAAGATGGTGTCGGCCGACGAGGCTTTCGCGCAGGCCTTGTCCGGCATCAAGGCCGTGACCGGCTTCACGCTTGGCGATGCCACGGGCGACAGCAGCGTTCCGGTCCGGCCCGCGATCACGGTGGAGGGCGCCGGCAATCCGTTCTTCTATGTCGCCGATGCGCACGATGCTGTCCGTGCCTTGCCATTGATTGAAAGCGCGAGCGCCGGGCTTGGCGCGATGAACCTGACGCCGGATCGCGATCATGTTCTGCGCGCGGTGGGTCTGGTCCATCTCCTCAACGGCAAACCGGTCGCGTCGATGGACATGGCGGCGCTCGGTTTGGCGCTGGCGCCGCCGCATATCCAGTCGGCAGAAGGAACCATTCCCGGGATCGATGCGATACCGCGGATCGCCAGTATCTCCTTCGGCGGATTTTCCGTGGCCACACGGCGCGATGGCGCCATCACACCATGGTATGCGCAAGGCAGCGATGCGCGCCGGCTCGATGCATCCGCGGTGATGAACACGTCACTGGATCTCCGGAACACCATTGTGGTGATCGCACCGCCCGGGGCGACCGTGAAAACACCCGTCGGCCTCAAAAGCGTGGGCGACATCCATGCCGAGGTTCTGGAGAACGTGCTGCTCGGCCAGTCTCTTCATGAGAGCGCCGGCTACATACCCCAGCTTGTGTTCCTGGGCGTGCTTGGCGCTGCGATCATCGTTCTTCTCGCCCGTGTGGGCATATGGTGGGCAGGTGCCGTCACGCTTGCCGCAATCGCCGCGGCACAAAGTTTTGGCTGGGCGCTGTTCGCCGGCAATCACATTCTGCTCGATACCGCATCGCCTTCGGCGGCGCTCGCATTGTGCTGGCTAAGCGCATTGGCGACGCGGCTGGGCAACATCGCGGGCACGCGCGCCGGGCTCAAGCGTTCCTTCGCCGGCATGCTGCCCACGCCCGCGCTCGATCGCATCTCGCGGGAACCCTCGCTGCTGAAGCTCGACGGCGAAACGCGCACCGTAACGTGCCTGTCCTGCGGCCTGCGGCGCTATGCGGAGATCGCGGAATCCTTCAAGGACGACGCGGCGGACTTCACCCGCATGATCAACACCGCCCTGGCGCCTTTGGTGGACGCGGCGCTGGAACATGGCGGCACTATCGGCCATCTCTCCGGCGAAGGGTTCATGGCCTATTGGAATGCGCCGCTGGACGACGGCGAGCATGCAATCCATGCCTGCGACGCGGCGCAAGCCATGACGGTGGCGATCGCCGGCGTGAACGAGCAGCTTTCGCAGGAACGCCGGTTCGACGGCAAGGCCTTTGGCGTTCTGGAAATCGGAATTGGAATCTCCACCGGTCAGGCCATTGCCGGCGGCTTCATGAGCCACGGCCAGACGTCCTACTCGGTCACCGGCGACTGCACGCTTCTGGCCGAGCGCACGCGCGAATTGTCGGAACAATACGGCCCCGCCATCGTCGTCACCGATTCCACGCGCAAGGCTGCCGAGCGCGGCTATGCATTCCTCGAAGTGGATTTCATCGCGGCCGGCCCGCGCGACGAAACGGTGAAGCTGTTCGCGATCCTGGGAAATCCACTGGTGCGGGCCTCGCCGAAATTCCGCGCGCTCGCGACCTTTCATGACCACATCTTCGAATCGATGCGCAGCCAGCAATGGGCAAAAGCGCGCGAGCTGATCGACCAGTGCCGCAAACTGTCCGGCGCCAGCCAGAAGCTCTATGATCTGCATATCCGGCGGATCGATTATTTCCAGAAAAATCCGCCGGGCAGCGATTGGGACGGCGCCTTCCGTTCCATCCTGAAATAGCGACCGGCATGGAGCTGAAGAAGCGCCATCTGGCTGCAGCAGTCGCCGGCAACGCGCTCGAGTTCTACGACTTCACCACTTGCGCCTATTTCGCCATCCAGATCGGCGCGACGTTCTTCCCCGCCAAGGACGCGTTCATCCGGCTGATGCTGGCGCTCATCACCTTCGGCGGAAGCTTCATCATGCGCCCGGTCGGCGCCGCCGTCATCGGGCGCTACGCCGATCGCGTGGGCCGCAAGCCGGCCATGATGCTGAGTTTCGGGTTGATGGGCGCAGGCATTCTGGGGCTGACGCTCACGCCCTCCTATGCGCAAATCGGGATTGCGGCACCCATCATCGTCGTCGTGCTGCGGCTGGTGCAGGGCTTCGCGCTGGGCGGAGATGTCGGCCCGACAACGGCGTTTCTCGTCGAGGCCGCCCCCGCCGGCAAGCGCGGGCTCTATGGCACGCTCCAGTTCACGAGCCAGGGATTTGCGACCGTGCTCGCGGGCCTGGCAGGCGTGATCCTGGCAAATCTTCTGAACGCGGATGAATTGACGCGCTATGGCTGGCGCATCGCGTTTCTCTTCGGCGTACTCGTGGTGCCGTTTGGTCTTATCGTGCGGCGCAATCTGCCCGAGACCCTGGAGACCCGGCACGAGACGGCGTCCGTGCCGCGCCGCCATATCTGGCGCATCGCGATCCTGGGGCTGTTGTCGATCATGGGATCGACCACCGGCTTCTATGTACTCGCTTATATGTCGACCTATGCGCAGATCGTTTTGCATTTGAAGACCAACGTATCCTTCGCGGCGACGCTGGTGTTCGGGATCTGCAATGTCGTGATCAGCGTGATCGCCGGATGGCTGTTGGACCGCACGGGACGACGGCCCCTGATGATCTGGCCGCGCGCGGCGATCATCCTTCTCACCTATCCCGCCTTCTTGCTGATCATCGCGCACACAAGTGCGATGACATTGCTTGCATCGACAGTCGTGCTCGCCCTGTTCACGCAATCGGGCGGCGCGGTGAGTCTCGTCTGGCTCACCGAAGCGCTGCCGGCGAATCTGCGCAGCACGACCATGGCAAGTGTCTATGCCATCGGCGTCGCGTTGTTCGGGGGCACCACGCAGCCTATCGTGACATGGCTGCTGCACGTCACCGGCGACAAGTTTGCGCCGGCCTGGTGGCTGATCGGCACGACGTTCCTCTGCCTGATCGCAGCATTGCTTTCGGAAGAGACCGCCCCGGCGAAGCTCGCGCGCTAGTCTTTCGCCTTCCCATAGAGCGCGGCGGCAGCGCCGCCGATGCCGGCCCAATACTGATCGCCATAGGAGAAGTGCCACCACTCCTCGGAGTAGCCGGCGAATCCGGCTTCCGTCATCACCCAGTGGAGAAGGCGGCGATTGGCGCGCGCTTCGGTGTCGGAGAAGCTCATCGGATCGGCATGAGTCTCCATCCGGTCGCGGTGGGCGATGCGGCTGGCATCGTCGAACAGCGAACCCATCCAGAGCGGACCGCCGCCCTTCCATCGCAAGGTGAGATCGAGCGCACCGCCGGTGGAATGGGGCGCGGGCGCATCTTCGCTTGCGGTGGGCGCGGACCAGTAGCGGCCGACTTCGCGCATCAGCGCATCGCCGTCGAGGGATGGGTCGCGCTTCTTCAGCTCATGCGGTACCCAGACGTCATGGAAGTACGCCTGCACCGCGCGCGGGCGCCACGCATCGAAGACATAAAGTTCGAGACCATCCTGTTCGAGCCGCACATTTACTCCCGCCAGACGTTCCGCGACGGATTCGCGCGCCAATAAATCCGGCACAGAGCCCTCGATACGCTGCCAATAGGGCGGATTGCGCGTGGAATAATAAAAGTTCTCGCCGGCGACGCCGTACGCATGAATATCCACGAGCGGTTCGGAAAACGCGGCGCCGGTTCGATCGATCGTGACGCGGGCGCGCCAGCCGGACGGGCGATTGCGGATCGCGGATTGATCCGGGATCGGCCGCTCACGCAATTCCTCCAATTCACCGAACACACGCATCTCGACAGGCTCTGAAATTTCGGCTGGACTATAGGCCCGCCATGACCGCAATCGAAAACTATTTCCCGCACGATTATCGCGAAGCGCGCCACGCTTTTGTCGCGGCTTGCGAAGCTGCCGATCTGGGCGTCACCACGAGACTGCATCCGTCGGAGAAAGGCGCGGACGGAAAGCCGCTCTTCCTCGACACAACGACCATCGGCGACCGCGACGCGAAGACGGCGCTGCTGCTGATCTCCGGCACGCATGGCGTGGAAGGTTATTTCGGCTCCGGCGTGCAGCACGGGCTGTTGCGCGAAGGTTTCGCGAAGCGCGCGCCGAAAGGAACGAAGATCGTTCTGCTGCACGCGCTCAATCCGTATGGTTTCTCCTGGGACCGGCGCGTCAACGAAGACAATGCCGACATCAACCGCAATTTCGCGGACTTCAAGAACCCGCCGAAGAACCCCGCCTATGACGAATTGCACGAAGCGATAGAGCTCACCGGCCTTTCGCCGGAATCGATGAAAGCCGCGAACGCAACCTTGCGAGAATATGCGCGCAAGCATGGCGACTTCAAACTGCAGGAAGCGATCACCACCGGCCAGTACACCCATCCCGGCGGCGTCTATTACGGCGGCAAGCGCGAAAGCTGGTCGCATCTGATGCTGAAGGACGTTTTCCGCGAAGAACTGAAAGGCGTGAAGCGCCTTGTCGCCATCGATTTCCATACCGGCCTTGGCGGATTCGGCGCGGCCGAAATGATCACGGAGGATCTGCCGGGCAGTCCCGGCTACGCGCGCGCCGAAGCGATGTGGGGCGAGCGCGTGCAATCGAGCGAAGCCGGGGAATCGCTCTCGCCGCCCTTGCAAGGCACGGTGGACAAGGCGGTCGCGCGCTGGATGAAGGGCAAGGAACTCACCTTCGCGGCGCTCGAGGTCGGCACCAGGCCGGTGCGCGAGGTGTTCACCGCGGTGCGCCGCGACAACTGGCTGCATCTGAACGCCAAGCCCAACGATCCGGAATGGGTGAGCGTGAAGCGCGAAATCCGCGATGCGTTCTACCCCGACACCACCGAATGGAAACGCCTGGTATGGGGCCATGCGATGACGGCGGTGGATGCTGCCATTGCCGCAATTGCATGACGCGGCAATCGGGGCGTAGCTTCGCACCGCTCAGATCGAATCTTCGGAAGGGGAATATCGTGACCGCTTTGCGCACCATCGTACCTGCCGCATCCGTGCTCTTGCTCGCATCCATGCTGGGCGCGGCCGGTCCTGCGAATATTCCGCCGTCGGGCCCGATGCCGCCGGCCGACAATCAGAAACTCGCGCACGACATCTTCCGTGACCTCGTCGAGATCCGCTCCGTGCATGCCATCGGCACCAAGGGAACCGCCGATGTTATCGTGAAATATCTGAAGGCCAACGGCTTCACCGACTCCGACATCCACATCGCGCCGGAGACGAAATATCCCAACCAGGTGAACGTCGTCGTGCGCATCAAGGGCAAGGGCCAGGGAAAGCCCGTGATGTGGATCTGCCACATGGATGTGGTTGATGCGAAGAAGGAAGATTGGAGCCCTGGTCTCGATCCGTACAAATTCACCGAAAAGGACGGCTACTGGTATGGCCGCGGCACATCCGACATGAAGGATGAGGATGCCGCCGTCGCCGCTTCGCTGATCCGCCTGAAGAAAGAAGGCTATGTGCCTGACCGCGACATCGTCGTCGCGTTCACGGCGGATGAGGAAGTGGGGCTGGAACAGGACGGGCCGCAATTCCTGGTGCAGCACCGCAAGGACCTGGTCGGCGATGTCGGCCTTGTGATGAATCCCGACGGAGGCGCGGGCGAGATAAAGGACGGCAAGCGCCTCGATTTCGCGATCGAGACCGTCCAGAAGACTTATATGACGTTCAAGATGGAGACGACGAACAGGGGCGGCCATTCCTCCGAGCCACGTCCCGACAACGCGATCTATCAGCTGGCGAACGGGCTCGTGAAGCTTTCCAGCTACGTGTTCCCCTACAAGACGAACGCCACCACGCGTGCCTATTTCGCGACGATCGCGCAAACCGCGACGGGACAGCGCAAGACCGATCTCATCGCGCTTTCGAAAGAGCCGGTCGATACGGCAGCGGCCGCGCGGCTGGCGAAGGACACGTCCCTCAACGCCATCCTGCACACAACCTGCGTCGCGACCATGCTGAAGGCGGGTGTGCAGGAGAATGCATTGCCTTCCAGCGCAGATGCCACCATCCAGTGCCGTGTTTTCCCCGGCGAGAGCGTGGAGCAGGTGCGTTCCACGCTTGCGAAGGCGGCCGGCGATCCCGGCATCAAGGTTTCGCTGCTGGAGCCGGTGCAGCCGGCCCCTGAAACCATTCCCGATCCGAAAGTGATGGGCCAGGTCGCCAAGGTCGTCCACCAGATGTGGGGAAAGGACATTCCGGTGATGCCCACCATGGCGGCGGGCGCGAGCGACTCGATCTTCACGCGCGCGGCCGGAATACCGAGCTATGGCGTGGGCGGCGGATGGAACGACATCGACGATATCCGGGCGCATGGCCGCGATGAACGCGATGAGAAGGGCAATTTCTACCAGACCGTCGAGTTCACCTACCGCCTGATGAAGGAACTCACCGGCGGCGCCTCCTGAACGCGGAGATCGAACGATTTCGGGCGGGCTTCCCGTCCGAAATCATTCCGACTTTTGCTATTTCGCGGCGCTGCCCTGCATTTGGAGCGACTCCGCCGTCTGGAGATGCTTCTCGAGCGTCGGCAATTGCTGTTGCGCAAGAGTGGCCGTTTTGTCGTGTCCCTTGGCCTGCGCCTTGAACTTCGCGATGTCCTTCTTGTGGTCTTTTATCATGTAGGCCACGAACTCATGATCGAAGGCATTGCCCGACAGCTTGTTCAGCTTGTTGTACTCGCTCTCGGCTTCGGGCGCTGCTTTATCCGTCGGCGTGATGCCGAGCGCGGTTGCCGCGCTGGTGACGTCCTGCTTCGCCTTTGTATGATCGGTCACCAGCATTTGGCCGAAGCTTTTGACGCCTTCGCTGCCACCCTTGGCTTGGGCGAGCTGGCCCAGCTTGATCTCGGAATTGTCGCCCTTCATCGCATCCGTCAGGAACTCCGATGAACTGGCGGCGGAGGCAGCAGTGGCCAGGCAGAGGACCGCTGTTCCGAACAATGCCGCGCAAATGTTTTTTCTGATGGTCATGACGCTCCTCGTTGTTTGAGGCGAAACGGACGGCGGCATCATGCCGTTCCGGGAACTGGCGGAATTGCGTCGCGGGGAACGGCATTTGCGGCGTCCATCGGCCAAGGCTATAGCTGGCGCCGTCCGCACCCGTAGCTCAGCTGGATAGAGTGCCGCCCTCCGAAGGCGGAGGTCACAGGTTCGAATCCTGTCGGGTGCGCCAGCCACAGCATGTCATGTTCCTGCGAACGACTACTCTCCCCGTCGCGGCAACTCGTTATCGCTTTCCTAGGAATATGTACCGGAAGAGGCCGGGGCGGTGTGGGCGCGCCCGCACACGCGACGGGAAGACCGCGGAACCGGCGACAACGCCATTTCCATAGGTGCCTTCGCGGTGTCGGCGGCCAATTCCACCGTCACCAGCGCGCGCAACCGACAATGGCGCGACGGACGCATTGATCCATGGCACCGGCGCAACCGTCAGCGCGACATCCACGACGTGGTCGAGCGCTGGATCAGCTGCCTGCATTGGGCCCAATCGGCTGGCCGGTCCTTCCCAAATCGCGCTATTGTCCGCCGGCGATTCAACGTTCCGCTGCAGGCGGTCATCGGCGCAATGGCATCTCTCTATGATCGTGTTGCCGATACCGTGCGCGGAATCTACGACCGGCGCATAGACGGGCCATCGATACTCGAAGCCGACCGTTATTTTCCGCAAAACAGGCTCTTCGTCGATTCCTGGCGGCAGATCCGGGAGGAGGCGCTCGCGGTGCGCCAAAGGCTTTCCTCCGTTCCCCGCTTCCACGAATTGATGAAAGCGCAAGAGACCAATTCCGCGAACGACGATCGCGACTGGCGCATCTTCATCATGAAAGTATACGGCCACGAGGTGAAACAGAATCTCGACCGCTGCCCGGTGACGGCATCCATCGTGCGGCAATGCCCCGATGTCCTGTCGACGTCGTTCTCGTTCCTGGCGCCGGGCAAATATATCCCGCCGCACCGCGGACCGTTTCGCGGCGTGATGCGCTTTCACCTCGGATTGTCGATGCCCCCCGCCGATGACGGCCTCCCCGGGTGCGTGATGCAGGTGGACAACGTGCCTTACCGGCTCGGCGACGGAGATTCATTGCTGTGGGACGACACCTATACGCATGAGCTCATCAACCGCGCCGAAGACGTGCGCATCGCCCTGCTGCTGGACGTGTGGCGTCCGGAAATGCCGGCAGACATGCGCGCGTTATCGCATGTGATCGTGTCCATCGCGCGCCTCGGCGCATCGCTGCAGCCCGCGGACAAATACGGCGGCTGACGGCCAGATGCAGACATCGCAAGCGCTTGCGCGGTTGCTGGACGAAGCGCCGACGGACCGCATCAGCGCAGGCTGGATAGCAGAACATCTGAAGGATCGCTCGTTCGGCTTCGTGATGCTGGTCCTCGCGATCGCGGGGCTGGTGCCCGGAATCGCTTCGGTCTCCGGCTTTCTTCTCGCCGTGCCGGCGCTGCAGATGATTGCGGGCCGACATGTGCTGGCCCTACCGCGCGCGCTGGCGGAGCGTTCCATCGCCACCGCAGGGTTCGCGAGATGGATGCGGCGGCTCATCCCGTTCTTTGCGCGGCTGGAACGCATCTTTCCGTCCGGCGCGGGAGAACGTGTGCAGCAGTTCACGCGCTTCATCGGCGCGGTGGATCTTTGCCTCGCCCTGGCGATCATCGTGCCCGTACCCTTCGCCTATGTTCCGCCGACGCTCGCCATCGCGCTGATCTCCTTCGCGCAGATCGAGGACAGCTTCATCCTGCTCGCGATCGCGCTCGGCGCGGCTTTCATTGCGATTTTGTTCGTGGCGTTCGTCAGCGCGGCCGTGCTTAAACTGGTCCTCGCTGCAACGGGTCTGTGATGCGTCTGGGATTTCTTTTCGTCCTATTGCTGATGTCCGCATTCCTGCCGGCGCAGGCACAGCCGTCGCGCGAGTTCACCGAGTGCACGGATTGCCCCGTGATGGTGGGCATTCCCGCCGGCCGTTTCGTGATGGGCAGTCCCAAGAGCGAGGCGGGACACTTCGATGCCGAAGGGCCGCAGCACATCGTGAGCGTCGGTGCGTTCGCGCTGGGCAAGTTCGATGTCACCAGCCATCAGTTCCAGATCTTCCTCCAGGACACCGGCTATCAGCCCAAGCCCTGCAACGCGATCACCGGCATGACCTGGCACGTGCCCAAGAAGGGTTTCGCCTATCCGCCGGAAGACGTGGAGCCGCCGAAATGGCCGGCGGTCTGCCTCGATTGGAAAGACGCGCAGGCCTACATCGCCTGGCTCAATGCGCGCGTGCGCGAGGCCCATCCCGATATCGGCTACAAACCCGGCGGTCCCTATCGCCTCCCGAGCGAGGCGGAATGGGAATATGCCGCGCGCGCCGGAACCACCACGGCCCGCTGGTGGGGCAACGACGTCGGCAGCGGCGATGCCAACTGCAACGGATGCGGCAGCAAATACGATTTCCATGTCCTGGCCGACGTGGACGCATTCAAGCCCAACGCCTTCGGGCTTTACGGCATGCTGGGCAATGCGTGGCAATGGACGGCCGACTGCTGGCATCCCTCTTATGTCGGAGCGCCCAAAAACGGCAGCGCCTGGATCGCTGGCGGCGACTGCACGAAGCACGTGATCCGGGGCGGCTCGTGGGACAACACGCCCATCTTCGTCCGCTCGGCCACGCGCAGCGGCTCTTCCGCCGACGGCGGCGAACTCGACTATTCCTCGCTTTCCGGATTCCGGGTCGCGCGCGATTTGCCCTAGCGCAGCGTGTCGCGCGGGTTGAGGTCGAGCGTGAAGTCGATGCCTTCCTTCGGCGCGCCGTCGGGCAATTTGAACGGCGCCGACAGAAGCACGGCGTTGCGCGCGGACAGGGCCACGTCACGATAGATTCTGTCCTTCACGAAACGATCGCGGTTGAGAATTTCCACTGCAATCACCACGCCGCGCCCCGTGAGCGCGACCCGCAGCGGGATAGAGACATTGCGGTTGCCGAGCTCGGAAAAATCGAACACCCAGCGGCGCAGGATCTGCGCCCGGATATAATCTCGCACGCTGTAGGCCGTGACCGATCCGGGGGCTGCGCCGTTCGTCGTGGCGCTGTCTGCCGCCGCGCCGTTTTCGATCTTCAGGTCGCTGTCGGGCTGGCGCAGCTTGGATAGATTTTTGAGCTGCACTTCCAGCTCGTCTGCCGGCGCTTTCGTGCGGTTGGGGGCATAGGCTTGCGGCTTCGGCGCGCCGGCGGGACCCTTCATCGCTTTCTGCTGCGGGACCGGTGCATGGTTCGGCGATGGCGGTGCCGTGGTTTCATCGCCAAGCTGCACCACGTCGACGGGCACGAAAGGCGATTGCTTCTGCGCGATCTGCTCGGCATGGCGGATGAGCAATAAAAGGATCAGAAGCAGCGCGATGCCGTGCAACAGCAGCGAGCCTGCGATGCCTGGCCCAAAGGCCGCGACTTTCCTGTGGTTGCCCGCAAACGCGGCGACGCGCTCTTTCAGCAGACGGGCAATCGCAAACGTCATGCAAAACCTTACACCAGTTCCGGCGCAAAGGGCCCGGCCCCGCCGCTCGCCGCGCACAAGTATATGACCTGACTGTTTGGGTAATGAAGAGTTAAAGGCATAAGCAGCGGATTCCACACGAAGACCTGGCGCGGCCCTGCCCTTGTTTTCATTTCGACACAACCGCGCCTGTCCGCGCTTACTGCTTTTATACATACAACGAAGTAGAGATGACCCGTCCGGGGGAAGACGTCCAATAGGTGGAGGACCTTCATGCGGACACTTCTCTTCACGAAACTTGTGATCACGGTTGCTGCTTCCGCGCTGTTGCTTGCGGCGTGCGGAAGCGACGGCGGCGGTCTCATCATCGTCGCGGGCAACGGCTCCGGTTCTTCGGCGGGCGGGCATTCCGCCGGCGGATCGGGTGGCGGCAATATCGGCCAGTCGTCCGGCAAAAGCGTCGGCACGATTGCGGGATCGGACGGTGGGAGCGGCGGCGCAAGCACTGGCGGCAATGACAGCTCCGGCAATGGCGGATCGAATGGCGGCGGGGATCAAGCGTCCAACACGCCTCTCGGCGACGGGTTCGTGACGATTACCGCCGGCGGCACGACGGTCTCCACGCCGTCGCTTACCGGACAGCCCGCGACACAACGGCTCTTCACCGCGGCGAACAATGCACTCAATCCGATCGTCACCACCGGCAACGCCCTGTTGCCGACGGAGTCGCTGGACCTGCCGCTTCCGCTGCAGGCGAAGACCGCAAGCACGACGCTCAACAGCGCGGCGAGCGAACCGCTCGGCGTCGGCCTGCTTTCGCCGGCGACGACAAGCGGAACGATCGCGAGCTTCAACCTGTTGAGTGGCGGCAAGAGCGCGGCAGTGTCGGTGCTTCCACAAGGTGTTTCGCCCGCGCTCAGCAGCGTGTCGAACACCGTGACCGCCTTGCCGGGCGGCGCGACGGTTCAACCATTGCTCGCCGGAATCACCAGCGGCACCGGGATCACGGCGCCTGTTTCAACCGTCACGTCAACGGCAACGGCTGCGGCCAATCCGGCGATCTCGACGGCGACAGCCGCGGTGCAGCCCGCGCTGTCGACGGTGACGGCTGCGGTACAGCCGGTATTGTCGACTGTGACGACGGCCGCGAGCCCCGTTCTCTCCACGGCCACAACCGCTGTGCCTGCGTTGTCCCCTGTGACGGATGCCGTGTCGGCAGCGTCATCGAGCGTCGGCGCAGTGACGAACACCGTGGGTGCCGTCACGGGCGGCGCGGATGCAACGGCACCGGTGACGTCGGCGGTTTCCGGTCTGCTCGGGGCGACGAGTTCGGTGGCGAATGTGTCCGCGGCTGGAAACGATCTGGTCACCGGCTCCAATCCACTTCTCGGCGCGAGCGCGGATTCGTCCACGCAGAATCAGGGAAGCGTCGCGAGCGTTGGCGTGCAGTCGAGCGGTCAGCCGGCCACTTTGAATGCCGGCAGCACATCGCTTCTCGGAAATACCTCGCTGCTCGGCGGCAAGCCGCTTCTTGGCGGCCTGAGCAACTAGGCTCCCACCTGTTTTGTCATCCTGTGAGCGGGCCTTGTGCCCGCTCACTTGCTTTTGGGGATGGGTATCGAGCAGGCCAGGCTTGCCGTAGGGCATTGGCGCTCCGGCTGCCGTTTTGCGTCGAGGCGGAGGGATTGGTCATTGGTTGAATTTGCGTGCATAATCTATCTTAGGTTGTAAAACCCCTCCAAATGTAGAACCTTTCCGCGGACGGATTCGGACTGGTCCGCCGTCAGGGTGGAGGGGCGATGATCCGGTTTTCCTGGGCTTGTATCGGCTTTGTCCTGGCCGTTTTCCTGGCGGGCGAAGCCTTCGCACAATCCAGCCCCTTTATCATCGACCGGGCCCGCACCGACCGGTCCGAAGCCCAGCCCAAACCGCAGCAACAGCCGGTCTCCCAACCCAAGCCGGAAAACCAGACCGCCGCCGTCTCGCCCTTCGTTCTCAAGGGCGTCCAGATCGAAGGCACCAGCCTCGCCCCCGATATCCTGTCCGAAGCAGCGAATCCCTTTATCGGGCGCATGACGGATGCGAAAGCGATCGGCGACATCGCGCAGCGCGTTTCCGACGCCTATGCGCAATCCGGCGACATCGCGCTCTACACCGTCACGGTCCCGGCGCAGGATTTTCGTGACCGTGTTCTGCATCTCATCGTAACCGAAGGCTACATCGAGCATGTCGATGTGCATGGCGACACCGGCGGAGACGTCTCGCTCATCGTCGCCTTGGCCGAGAAGCTCACCGCCCAGCATCCGCTCAAGCGCTCCACGCTGGAGCGCTATCTCTCGCTGATCCGCGATTTGCCTGGGCTCACCGTCGACGCGCAATTGCTGCGCGGCGACAAGGCCGGCGCCGTCAGGCTGTCGCTCGGGCTTGGCCAGAAGCGCTACAACGTGGCGCTTTCGCTCAATGACAGCGGTAATTCCTTGCTCGGCCGCTGGCAGATGCAGGCCGATGTCAGTCTGTTCAATCTGCTGCGCGAGGGTGAGCAGACGACCGCATCGTTCGGCACGTCGACGCTGTTCAACCGCTATCAATATTATGCGGTCTCGCACAGCGAAGCGTTGGGCGAGGATGGACTGCGCGCCAGTGCCGCCTTCGGCTATCTGCGTACACGTATCCGCGCATTGTCGCTCACCGGCGACGCTCAGACTTTGCAATTCGGTGCGTCCTATCCGCTCATCCGAGGCTACAAGGAAAATCTCCTGCTCTCTGGAAGCGTGGATGGGATCGACTCCACCAATGCGCTCCTGGGGCTCGCCGTCGCCAATGAGAACATCCGCGCCGCGCGCCTTGCAGCCAGCTACAGCCTCGCCGATCCGCGCTGGGCATTGGCGCTCGGCGCCAACGTGAGTTTCGGCCTCGGCGCCTTCGGCGCGCGCGTGACCAATGCGGCGGCCGAGACGCCGGAATTCCGCAAGCTCGTGTTGCAGGGGCGCTACAACCATCTGATCGGGGAGGATTGGGTCATTCGCCTGCGCGCGGCATCTCAGATCGCGTTCGACAAGCTGCCGGTGTCCGAACTTTATGCCCTGGGCGGTCCCGATTTTGGGCGCGCCTTCCTGCAAGCCACGACGCTGGGCGACAGCGCGTTCGCGCAATCCCTCGAGATCGGTTTCGATCCCAAAGGTCTGACCGGACTGCTCGCCGGCATGGAGATCTTCGGGTTCGCCGACAATGGCGACACCTGGTATCGGGCCCGCGCGGGCGCGCCCCCCAATCACCACAACCGCGCAAGCCCCCGTGGCGGCGGGCGCCAACCCAATGGCGCCCCCCACCCCCGCGCAGTGGAAACGGCGAAA
>JBQCFD010000283.1:0-5382 GCA_051959625.1 Rhizomicrobium sp. | reverse complement strand
GGGCACTGTCGGCATGAAGCCGACCTATGGCCGCTGTTCGCGGTGGGGCACGGTAGCGTTCGCGTCGTCGCTCGATCAGGCGGGACCAATGACCCGCACGGTGCGCGACGCCGCCATCCTGTTGCGTCATATGGCGAGCGTGGATCCGAAGGATTCCACCAGCGTCGATATGCCGGTTCCCGATTATGAGGCCGGGCTGGAAAATGGCGTGAAGGGCCTGCGGGTCGGTATCCCGAAGGAATATCGCATCGACGGCGCACCGCCGGAGATCGAAGCGCTTTGGCAAAAAGGGGCGGAGTGGCTGAAAGCTCAGGGCGCGGAGATTATCGATGTCTCCCTGCCGCACACCAAATACGCGCTGCCCGCTTACTACATTGTGGCGCCGGCGGAAGCTTCGTCCAACCTCGCGCGCTACGATGGCGTCCGTTATGGGCACCGCACCAGGCAACCGGTGCGGGACATTGTCGATCTTTATGAGAAGACGCGGGCCGAAGGTTTCGGCACGGAAGTGCGCCGCCGCGTTCTGATCGGCACGTACGTCCTCTCCGCGGGCTACTACGACGCCTATTACTCGCGCGCGCAGAAGATCCGCACGCTCATCCTGCGCGATTTCGAACGAGCCTGGGAAAAGTGCGACGTTCTGCTGACGCCCGCAACGCCAGGTCCGGCCTTCGCCATGGGCGAAAAGAGCAATGACCCCGTTTCCATGTATCTGAACGACGTGTTCACCGTGACCGTGAACCTGGCGGGGCTTCCGGGGCTGGCGGTCCCGGCCGGGCTGACCGCGGACGGGCTGCCTCTCGGACTTCAGATCATCGGCAAGGCCTTCGACGAAGCTACGGTACTGCGCGCCGGCCGCTCAGTCGAATTGGCGGCCAATTTCACGGCGAAGCCCCAGCACTGGTGGGCGGCATGAGCAAGCAGACAGCCAGGACGATCAAAGGTGAAACCGGCGAGTGGGAAATCGTCATCGGTATGGAAGTCCATGCACAGGTGCTTTCCAACGCCAAGCTGTTCTCCGGCGCTTCGACTGCGTTCGGCGCAGAGCCGAATTCTCAGGTGAGCTTCGTCGACGCGGCCATGCCGGGGATGCTGCCGGTCATCAACCGCTTCTGCGTGGAACAGGCGGTGAAGACCGGGTTGGGGTTGAAGGCCAAGATCAACAATGTCTCTGTGTTCGACCGGAAGAACTACTTCTATCCGGACCTGCCGCAGGGCTATCAGATCAGCCAGTATAAGAACCCTATCGTGGGCGAGGGCGAGATCCTGCTCGACATGAAGGATGGCGAGAGCATCCGGGTCGGGATCGAGCGGCTGCATCTGGAGCAGGATGCGGGCAAGAGCCTGCATGACCAGCATCCGGACCACTCCTATGTGGATCTGAACCGCTCTGGCACCGCGCTAATGGAGATCGTGTCCAAGCCGCATATGCGTTCGTCCGAGGAAGCGTCCGCATTTCTCAAGAAGCTGCGGGCTATCGTCCGCTATTTGGGCACATGCGATGGCAATATGGATGAAGGCTCCATGCGGGCGGACGTCAATGTGTCGGTCTGCAAGGTGGGCGGCTACGAGAAATTCCGCGAAACCGGGGACTTCAAGCACCTTGGCACGCGCTGCGAGATCAAAAACGTCAACTCGATGCGCTTCGTGCAGATGGCGGTGGAATACGAAGCGCGCCGCCAGGTGGAAATCCTTGAGAATGGCGGCACGATCTCTCAGGAAACCCGCCTTTACGACAGCAAGCAGAACGAGACCCGCTCCATGCGTTCCAAGGAAGAGGCGCACGACTATCGCTATTTCCCCGACCCCGATCTTTTGCCGCTGGAGATCGAACAGGCCTGGATCGACCGCATCAAGGCGTCACTGCCCGAACTTCCAGACGAGAAGAAAGCGCGTTTCATCAGGGACTTCGGGATTTCCGCTTACGATGCCGGTGTGCTTGTCGCCGAAAAGGAACTTTCAGACTTCTACGAGCAGATGGCGCGGGGCGTGGATGCGAAAGTTGCAGCCAACTGGCTGAACAACGAGATCCTCGGTCGGCTGAACCGCGACGGCCTGTCGATCACCGACGTGCCGGTCAGCGCCGCGGCGAACAACGCTATCATCCGCATGATGGAGGACAACACGATTTCCGGTAAGATCGCCAAGGACTTATTGGATATCGTGTGGAGCGAAGGCGGCGATCCGGTTCAGATAGTCGAACAGCGCGGCATGAAGCAGGTCACCGATACATCGGCGATCGAGAAGGCGGTCGATGCTGTCATTGCCGCGAACCCCGACAAGGTCGAAGAAGTGAAGGCGAAGCCGAAGCTTGCCGGATGGTTTGTCGGTCAGGTGATGAAGCAGACCGGCGGAAAAGCGAACCCCGCTGCCGTCAACCTGGTGCTCAAGGCGCGACTCAATCTGCCCGACGAAGGGTGATTCGCACAAAAATGGCGGAGGCGCGATTTTCGCAAGTGAATTCGTATGCGGATTGTCTGTGTACGGAATAATGCAGGAAACATCGATAAAATAAGGGTTTCGCGACACATCGTCTCTTGCGCGATTTTTGGAAACGCCCGGTGTGCTTGCATTTGAAATTGCAACCCCCTCATATTGTTCACGTTTTGGGGGGCGCGAGTCGCGCTGCCTCTCGAACTCTAGAGGAGTCGTTTCACATGCCAATGACTGCAAAGAAGAGAAAGACGAAGAAGGCGAAGAAGGCGAAGGTCGCGAAGAAGGCCAAGAAGCGCCGGAAAGCCAAGAAATAACCTTCTGACGCAAGTCAGTACGGTTTTATGGCCGCGGGTTCCGAATGGAGCCTGCGGCCATTCCTTTTGGGGGTGATTCGGGCATCATGCAGGCGAGCGCTATCGGACTCTGAGGCTCGTCATGGCAACGAAGAAAAAAGCAAAATCCAGTAAAGCGAACGGAAGGACCGCTAGCCGCGCGGGCGGGGCTGCACCGGCTAGGAAGGCGAAGCAGCGGCCGATCCAGCTCTTCTACTGGCCGACGCCCAATGGCTGGAAAGTCAGCATGATGCTGGAGGAGTGCAAGCTTCCTTACGAGATGAAGCCGGTGAACATCGGCAAGGGTGAGCAGTTCACGCCTGAATTCCTGAATATATCGCCCAACAACCGCATGCCAGCGATCGTCGATCCGGATGGGCCTGGCGGAAAGCCGATCTCCGTGTTCGAGTCCGGCGCCATCCTCCAATATCTCGGACGCAAAACCGGCAAGTTCTATCCGAAGGACGAGCGCAAGCGCGTGGCGGTGGACGAATGGCTGTTCTGGCAAATGGCGGGGCTCGGTCCCATGACCGGGCAGGCTAGCCACTTCCGCAACTACGCCAAGCGCGAGGGAAATGAATATGCCTATGACCGTTATCACAACGAGACGCACCGGCTGCTGCGCGTGATGAATACACGGCTCGAGGGACGCGACTTCCTTGCCGGCAATTATTCGATCGCTGACATGGCGTGCTGGGGCTGGGTGGCGGCTATCGCACGCTGGGAAGGCCTGCTCGACGAATTCCCCAACGTAAAGGCATGGATGCAGCGCATCCGCGCGCGCCCGGCGACGGAAAAGGGTTTCAAACTGGGGCGCGAATTGCGCGAGCAGCAATCCAGCGATCCGAAAGCGGAAGAAGAGCGGCGGAAGATTCTGTTCGGCCAGCGCTGACGCACATAAACGCAAAGGTGTTACCACGCGTTAACCGTTTACGCGCGGCAATGTTAACTTGCCTTTAGCCTGTTCCTCTCACCATCACCGCGTGCGGGAGAAGTCCGCATGTGAGGTGGAAGAAATCTGGGAGGGCTGCGATGGCGTGCGTTGATATCGATGCGCTGACGCAATTCGAAAGCGAAGCACAGAAGGGCCGCGCGGACGCGCTCTACAATCTGGGTCTTGCCTATTCGACCGGGCAGGGCGTGGAAGTGGATTACGTCGCCGCGCACAAATGGTTCAATCTTGCCGCAATCAAGGGAAGCGAGCTGGCGAAGAGCTGGCGCGCGCAGATCTCGGCGGAGATGAACACCAGCCAGATCGCCGAGGCCCAGCGGCTCGCACGCGAATGGCTGAGCCTGTTCCGCGAGCCCTCGGCAATCTGATCCTTCGAGCCTATTTGTTCTGAGCCTCAGGCTTCGCCGTGGGGGCGGGCAAGGCCGCGCTGTCCGGCGCATAATGCAGCACTTTCACGTCCGGCGCTCTGGGCCGATAGACATCGCTCACGATCTGCAGCGTCTGTCCGGCGCCCGAGAGGCGCACCCGATACACTTCCATGTTGTCCAGGACGCGCTGCACATAGTTTCGCGTCTCGTTGAACGGAATGGACTCGATCCAGTCGATCGGGTCCGTGGTCGGACTGCGCGGATCGCCATAGGTGTCCAACCATTTGCTGACATTGCCGGGCCCGGCATTGTAGGCCGCCGCGGCCAGCACCAGTGATCCGCCATAGTCGGAAATGCGCGCGCCAAGCTCCGTCATCCCGAGTTGCATGTTGTACGTCGTGTCGGCGGTGAGGTCGTTGAGGCGGAAGGTCAATCCCGCCTGCTGCGCGGCGATGCGGCCGGAAGATGGCATCACCTGCATCAGGCCGCGGGCACCGGGTGCGCTCACTGCGGTCGGATCGAACTCCGTCTCCTGACGAATGATCCCATGGACATAGTACTGATCCGGCGCCGTGCCATTGCCGAGATAGGCCGGCACGGTGACTGTCGGGTACAGGTAATTCCAGAAATAGATGCCGTTGTAGCTCGCTTGCTTGGCGACACGAACCGCGATCTCGCGGAAGCCCATCTTCACCAGATCGGCGCATAGCGCCTTGATGTGAGCCGCATCGCTGTAGGCAGTGGCATCCTGCACGGCGAAGATGCGCAGCAGGCTTTCCTGTCCCAGATCGGCGAGAACCTGAACAGCGGCGCTCAGCTTGTCGGTTTCGTAAGCAGCCGTCGCCGCGTCCGCCGGTGTCTCCACGAGGCGGATGTGCGGCGTGGAGTCGATCTTGGCCAGTGCGAGCTGGCCGTAGAAGGTTTCCGGCGCTTGCGTGGCCGTATGATAGGCCGTGGCTGCATTGGAAAGATTGCCTGATGCCTCCCAGGCCCGGCCGATCCAGGAATAGGCGCGCGCCTTGCTGATCGGCCGGCTGACCGCCCGCGCCAGCGAATGGAAATGCGTAAGCGCGGTCTGCGGCTGGTTGAGAAAGCGCAGGGCAATCCAGCCTGCCAGGAACTGGTCCTCCGCATATTCGATGCCGGAATTCGCCGTTGTCTCCGGCGTGAGGCCAGTATTGGCCGCGATATCGTAGGCGGCGCGGTAGTTCTTCACCTGCAGGGCATCGCGGGCGGCGAGATTGAGCTCCGCCCACCAGTCGGCCGGGCCGTTGGCCGCAATCTCATGCACCGG
>JBQCFD010000282.1:0-15030 GCA_051959625.1 Rhizomicrobium sp. | reverse complement strand
TGATGTCTTTCCGCTGCGAGGATTTATCGCCGCCGCACAGCAGAATGATGATTTCGGTCCCGCGCTTGATGAAATAAAATTTGGCATCGCCCAACAATCCTGCCTGAACGCGGACAATCCGCCGGGCGATTTTCCTTTGCGCCGCTTTGTCCCGCAGCGCGTCGAGCCATGTCTTGAAGTCGGGGTGCTGGCGAACCTCGATCATGTGTAATTTATAGGTTACGGCGCGGTCCTTTGTCAACCGGGTGTAACCGGAAAGTTACAGGAGTGGATCGGACGAATGCGGTGACACGATGGATATTTCTTAAATCTGCTCGCCGTACCTCCCGCAATGGGCAACCTCTTGCTATATTTTCTCGTCATATCTCGAAACTTGACGGCCCGGCTCATCATCGCATGATCGAAAAGGTTCTTTGCGTCTGCGTCGGCAACATCAGCCGCAGCCCCATGATGCGGGCGGTGCTTCAGCAGCACCTTGGCGGTGATTTCGCGGTAGAAAGCGCAGGCCTGAGCAGGGAGCTGGCAGGCCGTCCCGCCAATCATCGCTCTGTGGCTTGCATGAAGGAACGCGGCGTCGATTTGAGCGGCCATGTCAGCCGGTGGATCGGCGATCTCGACTTGAGCGCATACCGGTGGATCGTTTGCGTCGGCCACGACGAGGCCGACAAGGTCCGCTCCGCGTTGGGCGATAACGCGGCGAGCGTGATGGTCGCGAACGAGCACCAAGGCGGCATTCCCGATCCTTACGAACTTGGGATGGAAGGTTATCGAGATTGCGTCGCTCTGCTGGACGAAGTGATGCCCCACAGCGCGCAGCAGATCAGGGGGAAATAGGATTTCTGCAGAAAATCCTTCAAAATATTTCTTCCTATTCCCGGCTTGATATTCCAAATCGTGCGCGCGGAAATTCGTCCACAGGATACCGATTGCGAATTGTAGCGTTTTGACTTCCTGCCGTTCTGTGGCTGACGCTCACTCCGCCAGCGCATTCCTCGCCACCTCAATCGGCAACAGCATGACGCGTTCGCCGAGCGGCGCGGGGACGAAGCCGTGATGCTGGTAAAATCGCGCCGCGTCATCGTCGATGGCATGGGCAACGATCGCGCGGGCGCCGGCGATCTCGGAGGCCGCGCAGCAGCGGCGCACCGCGTCCGCCAGAAGATCGGCGCCGAGTCCGCGGCCTTGCGCGGAAACGTCCAGCGCCAGCCGCCCGACCAACAGAAGCGGCACCTGATGGGGCAGGTTGCGGCGCAACCTCGCCGTCGGTAGCGCGTGCCGTTCTTCCATCGCCGTCGCGATCGCGTAATAGCCGACAACGCGGGCAGGTGCGATGCAGATCACATAGGTGCGGGCGGAAAGTCCTTCGCTTTCCAGCGCCCGCTCTTTCAGCCAGGCATCCTGCGAGGGATGCTTTCCGTTGGAAAATCCGGATGTGTCGTGGCGCGCGGTCAATCGCTCCGGCGGAAGGATGACGGCGGACATTCGGGATTAGGTCAGCGCTGCCAGGCGGGCTTGCGGGACATGAGCGCTTTGAGCGCCTTGTTCGGTTTGGCGGGTTCATCCAGCATCTTCACGAACGCGGCATGGGCCTTCTCGTTGAGAAAGAAGACGCGCTGGTCGAGGATCGAGTCCTCCGCCTGACGCCGCGCGCTGTCCAGCATGAACTCCGACAGCTTCTGGCCGCGCAATGCAGCCGCGCGATTCAGCATCGCCTTGGTTTCGGCGGATGCGCGGATTTGGATCACGTCGTCTTTCAGAACCGGATTGGCCATCTTTGTCTCCTTCAGATTGCCATATTGGCGTAATGACATCGTCAATACAATCGTATTTCACCGGCTCCGGATAATTTTTCCTAATTTGCTTGCATCGGTCCTATTTGTTCGCTATATGTTCTCGCGGATACTGGCGGGAGAACGACAGCCGTAACGCTCTAATCATCGCAAGAGACAGACAGGTAAGGGGGCCACTTGCGGCACCCCGCGCGGCCGCCGGTTTTCGGTGCTGGATAACAGCTCGCACGAGAACAGCTTTTTCCGGATTGGCGGATCCGCATGCAAACCGGGGAGGTTGGAGCGAAGGCGCTCACTGGTTGGCCTGGAAATGGCCTTCCTAGAGCTTGCTGCGTAGCTGGAAACCGAAAGGCCTCAAGGGGCGCGCTCGTGCAAGCGGCGCGGACTCACTGGGGCTTTTCTTTTGTCTGCTTGAAAAGTGGTGCCCAGAAGAGGACTCGAACCTCCACGCCTCGCGGCGCTAGTACCTGAAACTAGTGCGTCTACCAATTCCGCCATCTGGGCCGACAGCTTTTGAGGGCGCGATGTTTAGGTGCCGCCCAAAGCGAAGTCAAACAGCTTGTTCCCTGGGTCGTTTGCCTGCCGCGCGAGGGGTGATCTCGCCGCGGTAAGGGCGTATGATGTCCGACCAGAAGAAGGTTGCGGGTTCGCGACCGACGGCCAGGTTGACCGCCAGCCGCCTCCCCAGCCGCAGAAAGGTTCGGGAGGAAGCGACATGCCCAACACCATCCGCAATCCCATCGAGTGGAGCGGCGCGCAGATCGTCAACGCCGGTCACGCCATCGCCACCGCGCGGCGCACGCTCGATCATATGCAGGACACCGCCCATTCGCCGGCGCCATCGGTGCGCAGGATCGCCGTCGCCGACGTGCGCGAGGCGCTCGCCAAGGGCTTCGACGATTTCGAGGCCTATCGCAGCGACGTGCTGTTCGTCGGCGTCATCTATGCGGCGGTGGGGCTGGTGCTGGCGCGGCTCGCCTTCGGCTCCAATTTCATCCCGCTGGTGTTCCCGCTTGCATCCGGCTTCGCCATCATCGGGCCGTTCGCCGCGATCGGCCTCTACGAGATGAGCCGCCGGCGCGAGCAGGGCGCCGAGGTGACGTGGGCCAACGCCTTCGAGGTGTTCAAGGCGCCCGCGATCGGCGGCATCTTTGCGCTCGGCGTCATGCTGGTGATCCTGTTCCTCGTATGGCTCGCCGTCGCGTGGGGGATCTACGCGCTGACATTGGGACCGAACGAGGCCACCTCGCTCGGCACATTCGCCCATGACGTGTTCCTCACGCCGGCCGGGTGGACGATGATCGTCGTCGGCATCGGCGTCGGCTTCCTCTTCGCGCTGCTCGCGATGGCGATCAGCGTGGTGTCGTTCCCGATGCTGATCGATCGCGATGTCGGCCTCGACACCGCAATCGCAACCTCCATGCGCGCGGTGAAGGAGAATCCGGTGCCGATGGCGGCGTGGGGCTTGATCGTGGCCGGCTTGCTAGTGGCGGGCTCCATTCCGCTCTTCATCGGTCTCGTCGCCGTGGTGCCGACGCTGGGCCACGCCACCTGGCATCTCTACCGCAAGCTCGTCGCACGCTAGGAGAACCGGAAACCGTCACCTCGATCGTGCCGCGCGGAATCTCCGCCGTGGTTGAAATGGAGCCAAGCTGCCCCTAGGTTCTGCGGTCGCCACAGCACGGCCGCGGTCATGAAAACCAAGCTCTACAAAAACGATCTGCCCGATGGACTCGATCTCGGCTCCGTTGTGGCCGTCGACAGCGAGACACTGGGCCTCAATCCGATCCGCGACCGGCTGTGCCTGGTGCAATTGTCCTCCGGCGACGGCACCGCGCACATGGTGCAGTTCACGGACGGCAAATACGACGCGCCGAATCTGAATGCTCTGCTCAACGACCGCGCGGTGACGAAGCTGTTCCATTATGCGCGCTTCGATGTGGCGGTCTTCCGCCGCTATCTGGGCGTCATCACCGCGCCGATCTACTGCACCAAGATCGCTTCCAAGCTTGTCCGGACCTATACCGACAAGCATGGGCTCAAGGATCTGGTGAAGGAGCTTCTCGGGACCGATCTCTCGAAGGAACAGCAGAGTTCGGACTGGGGGGCGCCGGAGCTGACAGAAAAGCAGCTCGCCTATGCCGCCAACGACGTCGCCTATCTTCACCGGCTGAAGGACGTGTTGGACGGCATGCTGGCGCGCGAAGGCCGGACGGAGATCGCCAAAGCCTGCTTCGGCTTCCTGCCGGCCCGGGCGGAACTCGATCTCGCGGGGTGGTCCGAGGTCGACATTTTCGCTCATTAAGGCGTTGGTTTCGCTAATTTAACGGTCTTTTTCGCCGCGCCTTGAAGGGGCTTTCGCCAGCCCCCATAATTTGCTCTACGTCTTGGCACGAATTTCGCGTTGGCTCCCGTCCGGAGGCCTCGTGAGAAAATCGCGGCTTCGGTGGGGCACGGACCGCGGACCCGATCTGAACTGGAAAC
This sequence comes from Rhizomicrobium sp., assembly GCA_051959625.1. Taxonomy (GTDB): domain Bacteria; phylum Pseudomonadota; class Alphaproteobacteria; order Micropepsales; family Micropepsaceae; genus Rhizomicrobium. The sequence continues at coordinate 10,756 of JBQCFD010000282.1, read as the reverse complement.
TCGCGATGCGTTCCGCCGACCGTCTTGCCGCCGTTGATGTGCTTCCTCGCAAGTCTCGCGAGAAGAACGGCGATGCCGTAGCGGCCAGGCGCGTCCTGGAATTCGCAACCGAGGCCATCCGTGCGCTGGGCGATACGCTCAACGGCGATTTCAGCCATGCCGTGGATGTCCTCTGTCGCGTCAAAGGCCGTGTCGTGGTCAGCGGCATGGGCAAGAGCGGGCATATCGCGCGCAAGATCGCCGCCACGCTTTCGTCCACCGGAACGCCCGCGCAATTCATTCACCCCGGAGAGGCCAGCCACGGCGATCTCGGTGCGCTTACCCGCGATGACGCGCTCGTCATGCTTTCCTACCGTGGCGAAACGGCGGAACTCGGCGACCTCATCACCTATGCCAAGCGCTCCCGCATTCCGCTGATCGGTATCGCGGGCAACGCCGAATCGACGTTGCTGCGCGCTTCCGACGTGGCCCTGGTGCTGCCCAAGGCGCACGAGGCCTGCCCCATGGGTCTCGCACCGACGACCTCCACGACGCTGATGCTTGTTCTGGGGGACGCCCTGGCGGTGGCCCTGATGGAGCGGCGCGGGTTCTCGGCCGACCAATATCGCGAGTTCCATCCTGGCGGTTCTCTGGGACGGATGCTCGTCCGGGTTTCGGACATCATGCACAAGAACGGTGAACTGCCGCTTATCCGTCCCGACGCCGCCATGCGCGATGCGATCATGACGATGACCTCCGGTGGGATCGGTTTCGCCGGCGTTGCTGGTGTCGTGGACGGCAAGGGTGCGCTCATCGGAATCATTACGGACGGCGATGTGCGCCGCCACCTCGAGCGCGATCTTCTCGACCGCAAGGCTCGCGACGTGATGACGGCCAACCCGAAGACCGTGCGCCCGGACATGCTCGCCGCCGAAGCGCTTACCTTCATGAACACCGCCAAGGTGACCAGCCTGTTCGTCGTCGATCCGAAGGCAAAGGTCAAAAAGCCGCTCGGCCTGCTCACCGTTCACGACTGCCTGCGCGCGGGAATTCAGTGATGAGCAACCGCCGGGCCGTGACCGGTGCCGTTGCCGAGCCGATCGGCAAAGCACGACCGCAGCGGGGGAAGTTCGACTTCAGCGCGCGCTCGCGATCGACGATCGACGATGCAGAGCGCTACACGCGCTTCGTCAATATTATGCGCCGCGCCCTGCTGCTGGCGGGACTCATCCTGATCGGGCTGGTCATCGGTTATGCCTTGATGCCCCGTCAGAACCAGCGCCTGGCTATGACCTTCGACAAGATGGGAATTGTCGCGGGCGATCTATCGATGACAAAGCCAAAGCTTCACGGAACCGACAGCGAAGGCAATCCTTTTACCGTAACTGCCGATCGGGCGACGCAAAATCCCAAGAACCTGCGGCAGGCAAAACTCTACGATGTCCAGGCCGACATCAGTCTAAAGGACGGCCAATGGCTGAACGCCTCCGCACCGCGGGGTTTTCTTGACGCCAACACGCGGCAATTGTGGCTCAATGGCGCGATCGCGGTCTTCACCGATCAGGGCTACGAGATGCACACCGACCTTGCGCATATCGACCTTGCAAAGGGCATCGCCTACGGACCGCATCATGTCAAAGGACAGGGGCCTTCGGGAACCTTCGTGGCTGACAGGTTTCGTATCGACAAACTCACCGATCCCTGCGCGCGATCGCGAAAGCCGGGCAGCCATCCCTCCAAGTCGCATCGTTCGGGCGGGCCGGCGGTGGTTTGCCCGGCTACCATCAGCAAAGCGCCGGCGCAGAAATCCAAACCCATCATTCATCTGATGGGGAACGTCCATATGCAGATCTATCCGGGAGCTCTGAAGAAGAAGGCATGAATCCGCGAAACTACTTGGGCGCCATCGCTTTATTGCTTCTGGTCGTTCCCGCTGTTGCGCAAGGGCAAAGCAGCGGTATCGACATGGGCAAGCACGACACCAACGCCCCTATCAACGTGTCCGCCGATACGTTTGTCGGCGATCTCAACACCAAGGTCGGCACCTACAAGGGCAACGTCGTCGTCGTGCAGGGTGACTTCAAGCTTCGCGCCGACACGGTGAGCGTCCATGAGGTGAACAACAAGCCGAGTTTCATCGATGGCGCAGGCAATGTGGTGTTCACCTCCACTTCCGGCAACGCCTCGGGCGATACGGGCCGTTACGATCTGAACACCAAGGACATCACGCTCGATGGCAAAGTCGTGCTCACGAAGGAGAAAAACGTGATGCGCGGCACGCACCTGGTGATGAACATGGATACCGGCAAGGCCCAATTGACCGCGAAAGGCGCACAAGGAGGTCGTGTGCAGGCGCTTTTCACCCCGCCGCCGAAAGACGGAACGGCCAAGAAGCCCAAATCCCAAACAAGCGGTAAATCCCAGCAACAGTAGGCTTTACGCTTCCTTAAATTGGAAAAGGCACAGTTCTTGCCATGACGATGACAGAAGGCCCGAACCAGCAGGAAAATCGCCGCGACGGCGAAGCGTCCGTGCGCGTCGTCAAAGGCTCCGGCGGTCTGGTCGTCACGAAGATCGGAAAGAGTTTCAAGAAACGGCCTGTCGTGCGCGCAGTGAGCTTAAACCTGCATCGTGGCGAGGTCGTGGGGCTGCTCGGTCCCAATGGCGCCGGCAAGACCACCACCTTTTACATGATCACCGGGCTGGTCCCCGCCGACTACGGCACGATCGAACTGGACGGGCACGACGTCACCTCCATGCCGATGTATCGCCGCGCTCGCATGGGCATCGGCTATCTGCCGCAGGAGGCCTCCATCTTTCGCGGTTTGACCACCGAAGAGAATATCCGCGCGACAGCGGAATTGGTGGAGAACGATCCGGCGCGGCTGGAGTCGATGGTCGAGGAGCTGATGGCGGAATTCGGCGTGACGCATGTGCGCGACACCCCGGCGATCGCGCTTTCTGGCGGCGAACGTCGCCGCGTCGAGATCGCGCGCTGCCTTGCTACTCATCCGTCCTACATTCTCCTCGACGAGCCGCTGGCCGGTATCGACCCCATCGCCGTCAATGATATCCGCGATCTGGTTCGTCATCTGAAAGACCGCGGCATCGGCGTTCTGATTACCGATCACAATGTGCGTGATGCCCTCGACATCATTGACCGCGCCTACATCATTCATGAAGGCCAAGTTCTGAAAGAAGGATCGCCCGCCGAAATCGTGGGTGACCGCGAAGTCCGCCGAATCTATCTCGGCGAACGGTTCTCTTTGTAGCGAACCGGGCGGGGGCGGCGTATGGCGTTGGCACAAAGATTGGAGATCCGTCAGGGCCAATCCCTGGTCATGACGCCCCAGTTGCAACAGGCCATCAAGCTTCTGCAGCTCTCCAATCTCGAACTCGCTGAATATGTCGAGCAGGAACTCGAAAAAAATCCGCTGCTTGAACGCGACGAGCGTGAGCCCGGTCCCGCCGAGGAACGTAAGGATGATGCCGCGCCCGCCGAAGGCGAGACAGCCGATTCCGTTCTCTCCCGCGAAGACTTTTCCAAGTCCACGGATATGGATGTTGAGCGCGAGGATATGCACGGCGAGGATTTCGGATCCGACCGCGCAGCGCAACAGCAGTCCCCGTCGGATTGGTCCAACCTGCGCAACGCCGGTCCGGCGCTAGGTGAGGACGGCGAAAACGCAATTGAGCGGACGCTCGCACAAGCCGAAACATTGCGCGATCATTTGACCGACCAGCTTTCCATCGCGGCATTAGACGGCGAGCGGCGATTGATCGGCGCATCGCTTATCGATGCCATCGACGAAGCCGGCTATTGCCGGGCCGATCTGGACGAACTGGCGGGACGGCTGGTGGTGCCCCGTCAAACGGTCGAAGAGGTTCTGGCCGTGATACAGGGCTTTGAGCCCACCGGGGTCGGAGCCCGGGACTTGGCCGAGTGCCTCGGGATGCAACTCAAAGAACTTGGCCGCCTTGATCCGATCATGCAGGCGTTCCTGCAGAATCTGGAGCGGGTGGCCAAACGCGACATCTCGGGCCTGTGCTCGGCATGCGGCTGCGACGCCGAAGACATCGCGGATATGATCGCGGAAATTCGCACGCTGACGCCAAAGCCGGGTCTCGCATTCGGGACCGAGCCTGTTCAGCCGGTCGTGCCAGACGTGTTCGTGCGCGAAGGGGCCGACGGCGGCTGGCATGTCGAGCTCAATTCCGAGACTTTGCCGCGCCTGCTCGTGAATGCGCGCTATTATTCGAAGGTTTCAGCGGCGGCACGGGACAAGGACTCAAAAACCTATCTCACTGATTGTCTCAACAATGCGAACTGGTTGGTGAAGAGCCTGGATCAGCGCGCGCGGACGATTCTGAAAGTGGCGAGCGAAATTGTCCGTCAGCAGGACGGATTCCTGACCTACGGCGTCCGCCACCTGCGCCCTCTCAATCTGCGCACCGTGGCCGACATGATCTCGATGCATGAATCCACCGTGAGCCGGGTCACGTCCAACAAATATATCGCGACGCCGCGCGGCCTTTTCGAGTTGAAATATTTCTTTACCGCGGCAATCCAGTCGGTTAACGGCGCCGAGGCGCACTCCGCTGAGGCGGTGCGCGACCGGATTCGCGAGATGATCGACAACGAATCCGCGGACGTTCTCTCGGACGACCGTATCGTTGCGCTCTTGACAGCGGACGGTGTCAACATCGCAAGGCGCACCGTCGCGAAATATCGTGAAGCCATGCGCATTCCATCTTCGGTGGAACGGCGTAGAATGAAGGCGTCTGAGTTGGGGGTGGCCGCGGGCCGCTGACGTTTCCGGGGCTTTTGCAGTGACGTTGACTTTGGGGTGGACCGGGACTACATACCCGCCGCCTTTTCGATGGGGCTTCCGGCAATGCAGGGAACATTGCGCAACCGGAACTCCGATTGGTGCATTGACAAGCCATGAACGTTCGGGTGTCAGGCAAGCAAGTCGAAATCGGTACAGCGCTTCCCGAAAAAGTGCGCGCGGGTCTGGAAACCGCGGTTGCAAAGCACTTTGACGGCGGCGCCGAGGCAACGGCCGTGTTCAGTCACGAAGGCCCGGGATTTCGCGCCGACTGCACGGTGCATCTCGATACAGGCACGGTGCTGAAGGCGGAGGGCACGGGCAAAGACGCTCATGCGGCGTTCGAATCCGTGATCGATCGCTTGGAGAAACAGCTGCGCCGTTACAAGCGCCGCTTGAAGAATCATCATCAAAAGGGTAATACGCTGAAGAGCGGTTCCGCCAGACTGTCGCGTTCAGAAGGGTCACAGGGAAATCACCGATCTGCTTGCGCCTGAGGCCGTCCTTCCTTCGTTGAAGGCCCAGGGAAAGAAGCAATTGCTCCAGGAACTGGCGGAGCGCGCGGCAACTCTCAGCGGGATACCGGAACGACGCATTTTCGAAACTCTGATTGAGCGCGAGCGTCTCGGTTCCACCGGAATGGGGCAGGGCATCGCGATACCCCATGGCCGTCTTGCGGGCCTGAACAAGATCGTGGGCATGTTCGCGCGACTAGAGACGCCGATCGCCTATGATGCGGTGGACAATCAGCCCGTCGACCTCGTTTTCCTGTTGTTGGCTCCTGAAGGCGCCGGAGCAGACCACCTTAAGGCACTGGCACGCGTGTCGCGGCTTCTGCGCAATCAACAAACCTGCGAGAAGCTGCGCGCAACGAAAGATGCGGAAGTCCTCTACGCACTTCTTACGGAGAAGACGAACGGCAGCACGAGTTCTCAGGCCGCGTAGCATCTGCATGCAAAACACAAAAAGGCCGGAGAGCGTCTCCGGCCTTTTTCTATTATAATCGCGTGCTGTTCAGTGCACCGACACCGGAGTCAATTCGTTCTGAATCGCTGCGCCGTATGCAGTGTCCCAAGAGTCGGTGTAACCAAGCACCGTTCCATCGACGGCGTGAAGCACATAGAGCTTCACGTTGTCGGGGAGCTTGATGCCGGCCGGCATGATGCCGAGGCGCTGCGCTTCCGCAACGTCCGTGGGCTTGATGTAGGCGATGCGCGCGGCTTGCGGACCGGCATTCGCCTCGTCGACCTCGTAGATCTCGTTCTTGTTGGTCATAGCGACCTTCCTTTCATTCCCCTCACGAACCTTTACCGTTCGGTTTGGTCTTGATCTGGACTGTCTGCACCGTCGTCTCTGCCCGCGGCCGTGCGAGCTCAATGGACAACAGGCCGTTTTCCAATTCTGCGCCGGTCACTTCAATTCCTTCCGCGAGCACGAACGCACGTTGGAACTGGCGCGCCGCAATGCCACGATGAAGAAACGTCCGGTCGGCGGATTCGTTCTGTTTGCCGCGGATGACGAGCTGATTGTCCTCGACTGTGATATTCAAGTCGTCGGAAGAAAACCCCGCAACCGCGAGTGTTATTCTGAGCCTGTCACCGCCTGAATCTTCGATATTGTAAGGCGGATAGCCGTCACTGGCGCTTTTGGCCGTACGTTCGAGCAGGCGTTCCAAGTGCTCGAAGCCCAGCAGGAATGGGCTGTTGAATGTTCCGTTTCGATTCATATCTCAAAGCCCTCCTTGAGCGGCTTTGCCGTGCGGTCCTATGGACCTCCGGTCAATTTCGCGGCCCCGAAGGCACCGCCTCTGAATACAATGTGGGGACGATCTGCCGCAGATCAAGTGTCCGCTCTTTGTTCACGAAATTGTGGGGCAAATGGGTTTCGCAAAACCACGCATTGCAGCGTTCGTTCTGTCGCGGCAGAAACGAGATTCCGTAGGGGTGGGCAGCCATGACATGCCGCGAGATCGAAATTCTCCTGGATGATGCCCGTCCCGGAGGAGAGCGGCTGCGCCGGTTCAGCGATCCCATTGCGGTGGTGCAGACAGACGATCCTGATCAGGTCGCGTCAGCGCTCGCTACACTCGAGAATGCGCGCAATGCGGGGAAATACGTCGCCGGCTATTTCTCCTACGAGCTTGGCTACGTGCTCGAGTCTCGTCTGCGTCACCTGTTGCCCGAGCAGCGGAATGTGCCGTTGGTCTGGTTTGGCATTTTCAACCGCTGCGAGGAAATCGAAGGGACCGCGGTCCGTGCAGCGCTGACCGAACGGACAAAAGGCAGATGCTACGCAGGCCGGCTGGTGCATGAATGGAGCGCCGAATCTTACGGGTCGCGATTCGACCGGGTTCACGCCTATATCGAAGCGGGTGACATCTATCAGGCGAATCTGAGCTTCCGTTCATGGTTCGCTGCCCATGGCGACCCGATGGCGCTCTATCTGCAACTTCGTGACCGGTCGCAGGCGGCATATGGCGCGTTCATCGACGACGGCGTGCGCCACATTCTCAGCCTGTCACCGGAGTTGTTCTTCGAGATTTCGCGCGATGGAAGAATCACGGCGCGACCTATGAAAGGTACGGCACGCCGAGGCGTCGACCCAATGGATGATTGCCTCGCGCGCGCGAAGCTGCATGGCAGCGTCAAGGATCGCGCCGAAAATCTCATGATCGTCGACCTCCTGCGAAACGATCTCGGTCGCATCGCAAAGACTGGAAGCGTTTCGGCGCAAGGTCTCTACGCGATCGAGACTTATCCTACCCTCCATCAGATGGTTTCGACCGTCCACGCGCAGATCAAGCCGGATGTCACCGTGGAACAGGCTGCACGCGCGTTGTTTCCTTGTGGCTCTGTGACGGGAACGCCGAAGATCCGGGCCATGGAGATCATTCGTGGGCTCGAAGAAAGCCCTCGCGGCGTTTATTGCGGCGCCATCGGTCACTTCGCACCTGACGGATCGGCACTGTTCAACGTTGCCATTCGGACTCTTACGCTTGCGGACGGGTACGGGCAGCTTGGTATCGGTGGTGCTATCGTCCACGACTCCGATGCGCCATCCGAATTCGCCGAATGTCTGCTGAAGTCGCAGTTCTACGATGTCGCCCATAGGCCGCTTGAATTGATCGAGACGCTCCGCTTCTCGCCGTCGAGCGGTTTCGTCCGGCGCGATCGTCACCTGGATCGTATGGCTCATTCCGCTATGGCGTTTGGTATCCCGTTTCGTGCCGAAGATGCCCTGTGCGCGATGAAAGGGGCCGTGCGGAACGCCGATAAGGATTGTCGCGTGCGGCTCGCCTTGCGGGAAGATGGGTCATTCTCCTGCACGACAGCGGTGTTGCCCGCCACGCCTGCCTGCTGGCGCTACAGCATTGCACCGGTCGCGATGGCCAGTAGCGATCCGCTTCTGCGGCACAAGACGAATTGGCGCGAGACATATGAAGGCGCGCTCGCACAGGCGCGCGGTTGCGACGAACTGCTTTTCATCAACGAGCATGGCCGACTGACGGAAGGAAGCCGAACCAACATTTTTGTGCGAAAAAACGGGAAGCTCTTCACGCCACCTCTGTCAGAGGGGGTGCTGCCAGGGTGTCTGCGCGCCGAACTGATTGCCGACGGCCGGTGCGAGGAAGCTTTGCTTCATCCGCGCGATCTTGAAATAGCGGACGTGGTTTTTTTCGGAATTTCTCTGCGAGTATTGGTGACGGCCATCCGCGTCGAGCGAGATGCCGCTTGTTCGCAATGAGCTAGGCAGCCAGGCTCTCTCGCGCCACTGTCGGCAGTGAAATACTGACGGTGGTTCCTCGTCCTTCGACGCTTTCGATCTTGAATGTGCCGTCATGCAATTCGGCAAGCGCGCGCACCAGGGCAAGGCCGAGGCCCGTTCCAGTCTGTGAGGTCCCTGCGCTGTTGCGTATCTGAACGAAGGGGTTGCCGAGCCTGTAGATCTGGTCGGCGGGAATGCCAACTCCGGTATCTGAAACGGACAAGACCACGCGCGTGCCCGCCTGTTTCGCGCCGACAGTGACACGTCCACCGGCCGGGGTGAATTTCACGGCGTTCGAAAGCAGGTTGAGCAATATCTGCTTCATCGCGCGCCGGTCCGCCAAGATGTAGGCGGGCGCTGCCATCATATCGGTTTCGAGATGTACTTCGCCGATGGTTGCCTGTTCCCGCACCATCAGCATGCTGTCGGCGATGACGTCTTCGAGGTTCAGCTTCTCGCGGTGAAGCTCCTGCTTGCCGGCCTCGATCTTGGACATGTCGAGGATATCGTTGATGAGATCGAGCAGATGCTGTCCCGCACCTTGGATCAGCTTTGCATATTCGCCGTAGCGTCTGTCTCCCAGCGGTCCGAAGATCTCGCCATTCATCATCTCCGAAAACCCGATGACCGCGTTTAGCGGTGTACGCAGTTCATGACTCATGTTGGCGAGGAACGTGGATTTGGAACGGCTCGCTTTTTCAGCGGCATCTTTCGCGACGAGGGCCTCTTCGCGAGAATTCTCCGCGCGCGAGATTGCCGCAGCGAGCCATTGCTCGAGCCGTCGCCGCTCTTCCCGCGCCGCCCCCCCCAGGACGACCGAGAATCCCATCACGGCGATGAAGATCTGCACGATCATGACCTGCTCGTGGACATGATGGTATTGCAGCGGCCCGGCGGAATGACCGAAAAGCGCCGGCATCATGAGATAAGTGCCGGCCATAAGCGTTCCGAGCATGCCACCCGCAAAGCCGCGTTGAAACGTCAAAAGCATCGCAGCGGGAAAGAACAGAAATGCGAGCGGATAGCTGCGCGCCAGGAAGTTGAGCAGCATGGTTGCCAGCATTACCACCGTGAGCGTGCCGGTCCACGCGGCGTGGTTGCGCGCAAACATGGCTTTGATCGCCGTCCAGCGCACGGTCATCAACGCCGGCACTATGAGGACGAGTCCGAGCGCGTCAGCTGCGTACCAGCTAGCGGCATTCTCGAAAAACGGCTCGCCGCGCCCGAAATGGAAATAGGCGGCTGAAATGAGCGCGCCCAACATGGGCGTCGGGCCTATGGCCAGGGCATAGAATACGAGCAGCGCATTGGGGCGCGTGAAGTCCCGATCGAGTTGGAAATATCGCAGCGGCACGGTGAGCGCGAGAATCTCCAACAGGTTGATGCAGGAGTAGATCGTTGCGTTCGCCAGGCCGTATCCGACAGTGTCGGCGGCGACATTGGCTGCAAAGCCCGCCACGATGATGAGGGGCCAATCGCGATTGCGATGGCGCATGAGAATGGCAACCAGGATCGCGTTCGCAATCCAGATGCCCGTGAACTGGCCCGTATATTGGTCGAGCGCCCATGAACCGACGCCGGAGGTGTAGACGAGCACGATCAATGCCGCCAGCGTGGCGGGAGAAACAGCTCGGCTACAAGAACTGCCGGAATTTTTCGCGATCGGATCCACGCCGCCCCGGTAGGTAGAACACGGTACCCCTGCTGATCTTTTAGGGGAGGTGGCGATAATGCGGCGTTAATAGGTCCTCGCGCGAGCCTCCCGCGGTTAAAGAAAAAGCGCCCGGTTTTGCCGGGCGCCTTTCCGTATCAAACAAGGTGAACGAACGATTACTTTTCGCCGTCTTCGTCCTTGGTCTTCTTGCCGCGCTTCTTCAGCGCCGCGCCCAGAATATCGCCCAGCGACGCGCCGGAGTCGGACGAGCCGTATTGGGCGACCGCCTCCTTCTCCTCGCTGATTTCGCGCGCCTTGATGGAGAGCGAAATCTTGCGGCTGGACTTGTCCACGGCGGTGACCATGGCGTCGACTTTGTTGCCCACCTGGAAACGTTCCGGGCGCTGGTCGTTGCGGTCGCGGGACAGGTCCGCACGGCGGATAAATGCCTTCACGCCATCCGCAAGGCTGACTTCGATGCCGCCGTCGTTCACTTCCGTGACCGTGACGGTGACGGTCTGCCCCTTCT
>JBQCFD010000281.1:0-3918 GCA_051959625.1 Rhizomicrobium sp. | reverse complement strand
GTGGGCCTGAACTGCGCGCTCGGCGCGAAGGAACTGCGTCCCTATGTGGACGATCTCAACCAGGCGGCGGACACGCTGGTCAGCGCCCATCCCAACGCCGGTCTGCCCAACGAATTCGGCGGCTATGACGAAACGCCGGAGATGATGGCGGCGATGATCGGCGAGTTTGCGCAAAGCGGCCTCGTGAACATCGTCGGCGGCTGTTGCGGCACCATGCCCCCGCACATCAAGGCCTTCGGCGAAGCGGTGAAGGGCATCAAGCCGCGCAAGATTCCGGAGAAGCCGCGTTACATGCGCCTTTCGGGCCTGGAGCCGTTCACGCTCACACCGGACACCAATTTCGTGAACGTGGGCGAGCGCACCAACATCACCGGCTCCGCCAAGTTCCGCAAGCTCATCGCCGCCAACGACTACGAAGGCGCGCTGACGGTGGCGCGCGATCAGGTGGCCAACGGCGCGCAGGTCATCGACATCAATGTCGACGAAGGCCTGATCGATTCCGAAGCCGCGATGCGCCGCTTCCTCAACATGGCGGCGGGCGAGCCGGACATTGCGCGCGTGCCCGTGATGATCGACTCTTCCAAATGGAGCGTGATCGAGGCGGGCCTGAAATGCACGCAGGGCAAGCCCATCGTGAACTCCATCTCGCTGAAGGAAGGCGAGGAGGCGTTCGTCAAATATGCGAAGCAGGTGATGCGTTACGGCGCCGCTGTCGTCGTGATGGCGTTCGACGAGACGGGGCAGGCCGATACGCTTCAGCGCAAGGTTGAGATCTGCCGCCGCGCCTATGACGTGCTGGTGAACAAGGTGGGCTTCCCGCCGGAAGACATCATCTTCGATCCCAACATCTTCGCGGTGGCCACCGGCATCGAGGAGCACAACGATTACGGCCACGCCTTCATCGAGGCCACGCGCGTCATCCGCCAGGAAATGCCGCTGGCGCATGTGTCGGGTGGCGTGTCGAATTTCTCCTTCTCCTTCCGCGGCAACGACACGGTGCGCGAGGCGATGCACTCCATTTTCCTGTTCCACGCCATCAAGGCGGGCATGGACATGGGCATCGTCAACGCCGGCCAGCTCACCGTTTATCAGGATATTCCGACGCCTCTGCGCGAAGCGATCGAAGGCGTGCTGTTCAACCGCTCGCCCGACGCAACCGAAAAGCTTCTCGAACTGGCGCAGCAATACAAGGGTGGCGGCGCGGCCGCGAAGGTGGAAGACCTGGCCTGGCGCAATCTGCCGGTGAACGAGCGTCTCTCCCACGCGCTTGTGCACGGTATCGACGCTTATGTGGTGGAAGACACCGAAGCCGCGCGCCTGGAAGCGGCGCGCCCGCTGGATGTCATCGAAGGTCCGCTGATGGCGGGCATGAATGTCGTGGGCGATTTGTTCGGCTCGGGCAAGATGTTCCTGCCCCAGGTGGTCAAGTCCGCGCGCGTGATGACGAAGGCCGTCGCGCATCTTCTGCCGTTCATGGAAGAAGAACAAGCGGCAGGTGGCGCCAAAGAGCCGGCCGGCAGGATCGTCATGGCCACGGTGAAAGGCGATGTCCACGACATCGGCAAGAACATCGTGGGCGTGGTGCTTCAGTGCAATGGCTACGAGGTGATCGATCTTGGCGTGATGACGCCGACACAGAAGATCCTCGACACCGCGCGCGAAGCGAAGGCCAACATCATCGGCCTTTCCGGCCTCATCACGCCCTCGCTGGACGAGATGGTGCATGTCGCCAACGAGATGGAGCGGCAGGGCTTCGACATCCCGCTGCTCATCGGCGGCGCGACGACATCGAAGGTGCACACGGCGGTGAAGATCAACCCCGGCTATGCGCGCGGGCAGACCGTCTATGTTGCCGACGCCAGCCGCGCAGTCGGTGTCGCGTCGTCGTTGCTCAGCAAGACGCAGAAGGCCGATTTCGTCACCAACACGCGCAGGGAATATGAAGAGATCGCCGCGCGGCACTCGGCGGCGCGGTCGCCGGGCCGCCGCCTCACCATCCAGCAGGCGCGCGACAACAAGGAGAAGATCGACTGGGCGAATTACACGCCGCCGGTGCCCACCTATTTCGGCACCAGGCAATACGGGCCTTACGACCTGGCTGAGATCGCGCGCTACATCGACTGGACGCCGTTCTTCCAGACCTGGGAGCTGACCGGCCAATTTCCTTCCATCCTCGAGGACGACAAGGTCGGCGAAGCCGCGCGCGGTCTTTATAAGGACGCGCAGGCGATGCTGAAGAAGATCGTGGACGAGAAGTGGCTTACGGCGAAGGCCGTGGTCGGTTTCTGGCCCGCGAACTCGGACGGCGACGACATCGTCGTCTACGGCGACAAGGCGCGCAAATTTCCGGTCGCGCGGCTGCACACCATCCGCCAGCAGATGAGCCGCGAGAGCGACAAGCCCAACCAGGCGATTGCCGATTTCGTCGCACCCATCGGCCAGGGCGAGGATTTCATCGGCGGCTTCGCCGTGACGGCCGGCATCGGCGAGGAAGAGCACATCAAGAAATTCGAAGCGGAGAAAGACGATTACTCCGCCATCCTGCTGCGCGCGCTGGCCGACCGTTTGGCGGAAGCTTTCGCCGAACGCATGCATGAGCGCGTGCGCAAGGAATTCTGGGGCTACGCGGCGGACGAGAACTTCACCAGCGCAGAGCTCATCAAGGAAGCCTATCGCGGCATCCGTCCCGCGCCCGGCTATCCCGCGCAGCCCGATCACACGGAGAAGGGCACGCTGTTCAAGCTGCTCGATGCGGAAGCGAAAGCCGGCATCAAGCTGACGGAAAGCTTCGCCATGTGGCCGGGTTCGGCGGTCAGCGGGCTTTATTTCTCCCATCCCGCCAGCCGCTATTTCGGCACCGGCAAGATCGAGCGCGATCAGGTGGAGGATTATGCGAAGCGCAAAGGCTGGGACATTGCCACCGCGGAACGCTGGTTGTCGCCGATCCTCAACTACGACCCCCGCGCGAAAGATGCGGCGTAGAATTTCCAATCGACTGTAAGAGTTTTTCTTGTCTTTCTTACAGGCTTGTAAGACTTTTCTTCTCGCGTGCTTGGGGAGGGGCAGGAGTGCGCGGGTGGATATTTGTCTTTTGGCTTGCCTGCTGCAATGCAGCGCTGGCGGCGGGGTATGACGATTACAGCCTGGCGATGGACGCTTTTCTGCATGGCGGACAGGAATATTTCGCCATTGCCGAGTTCACCAAAGCGCTGAATGCCGGCGATCTAAATCCCGGCTTGATACCGGTGGCCTACCTCAATCGGGGATCGGCGCGGCTGAACAAGCACGATTGCGCCGATGCGGCGAGCGATGCTGCGGCGTCGCTGAAAGCGAAGCCGGGATATCTGGACGCGCTGCTGTTGCAGCTCAAGGCCCACACATGCCTTTCTCAATACGATCTGGCGCTCGCGGACAGCAACGAGATCGTCGCGGCGCAGCCGAAAAATTGGGCCTACTGGGCCCGCGCGGAGGTTTGGTGGGCGAAGGGAAATTTCGCCGCCGCAGCGGACGACTACGAGACCGCGATCAAGCTCAATTCGAAATTCGAATACGTCGCATTGTGGGCCGCGATGATGCGCGCCCGCGCAGGCGACGCGCAGAATCAGCGCGCGATGGTCGAATTGAGATCGATGGAGCCCAGTGACTGGCCCGCGCCGGTGTTCGATCTTTATCTGGGGAAGATCAAACCGGATGACGTCATGGCCGCCGCCGCGAAGGGCAGTGCGGACGACGTGACGAATCATCAGTGCGAAGCAAATTTCTACGTCGCGGAGTACTGGCTCGCCCGCGGACAGACCGGTACCGCCAAACCGCTTCTCGAGAAGGCAAAGGCGAACTGCCCGAAGACGTTTTATGAGTTCGATTTTTCTGAAGATGAACTGAAGAATCTTCATTGAGTGGGGGATGGGTATGGGGGGC
>JBQCFD010000280.1:0-2665 GCA_051959625.1 Rhizomicrobium sp. | reverse complement strand
GCGCGCTGGCGTTGGGCGCGCGCATCCACGTCGAACTCGGAAATCTCTTCTTCGAAGTGTTGAGGGAAGTTGAGTTCTGCGCCGAGTCGGATCAGCGCGCCGCCGAGGCCGATGGCGGCGCGATCCATGAAGACGAATTCGCGCGGCGGGCGAATGCCGCCCATCGCTTTCAGCTTCGTGTGCACGTCGTTCGCCTGCTTGATGCCGTATTCGGCGGCAGGCACGCCGTTGTCCACGACGCGCACGCGATCATCGAGCAAGGGATCGAAGATGAAGCCTGCCCACATGTTGAGGATCTTCACCATCTCCGGTGTCGGCTTCCTGAAACCCCATGCTTCATAGGATTTCGCGGCGAGCTTCTCATCTTTCGTCTGCAAGGCGCGATAGAGCCCGATCACGCCGGAGACGAATTCCGGCGTGAAGGTGCGGATGCAGCCATAGTCGAGCAGGTTGATGCCGCCATCGCCCCGCACTGCGTAAGTGCCCAGATGCGGATCGCCATGGATCACGCCATAGCGCGCGAAAGGCCGCCACCATGCCTTGAACAGCGCGGTCGATGCCGTATTGCGCACGGCGAGCTTGGCGTTTTCGAATTCGGCGATGGGGCGGCCGTCCAGCCATGTCATCGTCAGCAGGCGTTTGGTGGAGAGCGACGCAACCGGTTCGGGCACCGCGATGTCCTCGCGGTCCTTCAGCATGATCGCATAGAGCCGCATATGCGCCGCCTCGCGCGCGTAATCGAGTTCTTCGGCAAGACGCTCGGCGATCTCCTTGCCGAATTCGGTGGTGTCGATCGTGCCGTCGAAACTGCGCTGAAGCATCAGAGCCGTCTTCAGCTGCCGCACATCGGCATCCACCGCCGCATCCATCGCGGGATATTGCAGTTTGCAGGCGAGCGTCGTGCCGTCTTTCGCCACTGCGCGATGCACCTGCCCCAATGATGCGGCGGCCGCGGCTTCCTTGTCGAAGGACTTGATTTTCTTGTCCCAGCCCTTGCCCAATTCCGCATCCATGCGGCGGCGCACGAAACTCGCGCCCATCGGCGGCGCGCTCGTTTGAAGCGTGAGCAAAGGCGCTGCGACATCCGGCGGCAAAACACCGGGCACGGTGGCGACGAACTGCGCGACTTTCATCACAGGCCCGCGCAGATTTCCAAGAACACGCGTGAGATCGGCGGCGTTCTGTGCCGAAATGGCACGCGTTCCGTTGAACGAGCGCGCCGCGCCGCGCGCTGCAACGCCCGCCAAACCGCTCGAGACTCGCGCAAAACGCGAGATGCGTCTGCCTATGCCATCTTCGCGTTTGCTCATGAGATGTTGATATCCGGGCTCTTCGCTAAGAGTTCCTTCACCATCTTCGCCGCCTTCGCTGAGAAATCCCCGATTTAAATGCTTTTCTCGCTGTGCGGAAGGTGTCGCAAAGCGGGACCTTTAAAGCGGATTTTACCATTGGGGGCCGACACTGGATGCGC
This sequence comes from Rhizomicrobium sp., assembly GCA_051959625.1. Taxonomy (GTDB): domain Bacteria; phylum Pseudomonadota; class Alphaproteobacteria; order Micropepsales; family Micropepsaceae; genus Rhizomicrobium. The sequence continues at coordinate 1,194 of JBQCFD010000280.1, read as the reverse complement.
CAGGAGGGCTTACGGAACATGGCGCAGACAATCCTCATTGTTGACGACGATCCGGTTCAACGCCGCCTGCTCGAAGCTGCGATCACGCGCTCGGGCATGACGGTGGTGACCGCCCCCGGCGGACAGCCCGCGCTCGACCTGCTTACCGGGCCGCGCGGCGACCAGATTTCGCTCATGCTTCTCGACCTCGTGATGCCGGACATAGACGGCCTGCAGGTCATGGCGAAGATGCGCGCGCAGCATCCGGATCTTCCCGTGATCGTGCTCACCGCCAAGGGCGGCATCGATTCCGCCGTGGAAGCGATGCGCGCGGGCGCCAGCGACTTCCTCGTGAAGCCGGCCTCGCCCGAACGCATCACCGTTTCCATTCGCAACGCGCTGAAGATCGGCACACTGTCGAACGAAGTCACGCGCCTGAAGAAGTAGACGGAAAACCGTCTTGTGTTCGAAGACCTCATCGCCTCCTCCGGCGAGATGAAGCAGGTCATTCGCCTGGGCCAGCGTGCGGCGCAGTCCAACATCCCGATCCTCATCGAAGGCGAAAGCGGCGCGGGCAAGGAGCTTATCGCGCGCGCGATCCAGGGCTCGTCGGAACGTGCGGGCAAGCCGTTCATCACGGTGAATTGCGGCGCCATTCCGGAGAACCTGATCGAATCCATCCTGTTCGGGCACGAGAAAGGCTCATTCACCGGCGCCTCCGACAAGCATCTGGGCAAGTTCCAGGAAGCGGACGGCGGCACGCTGTTCCTCGACGAGATTGGCGAGCTGCGCCTCGACATGCAGGTGAAGCTTCTGCGCGCGCTGCAGGAAGGCGAAGTCGATCCCGTCGGCTCCAAGCGCCCGGTGAAGGTGGATGTGCGCATCATCAGCGCCACCAACCGCGATCTGGCGGAGCGCGTTCGTGAAGGCCAGTTCCGTGAAGACCTCTATTATCGCCTGAACGTGTTCCCCATCTTTGTGCCGCCGCTGCGCCAGCGCCGCGAAGACGTGCCCGCGCTCGCACGCCACTTCATCTCCCGCTTTGCCGCGGAAGAGAACAAGGCGGTTGCGGGACTAACGCCGGAAGCCTCCGATCTGATCGAGAAGTTCAGCTGGCCGGGTAACGTGCGCCAGCTGGAAAACACCATCTTCCGCGCTGTTGTGCTGTGCGACGCCGACATGCTGGATGTCTGCGATTTTCCGCAGATCGCATCG
>JBQCFD010000279.1:0-2780 GCA_051959625.1 Rhizomicrobium sp. | reverse complement strand
ATGGCGCGCATGACGTCCCTTCTGTGTTTCACCGGCGTTCTGCTGTTCCTGCTCGGCCTGCTTACAGGCTTCGCCATTCCCGCGCTGAAGGCGCCGCGCATCGGCCTTTCGGCGCATCTTGCGGCGACGCAGATGGGCGTGGCGCTGATCGCTTTCGGCTTCCTGTGGGAGCGGCTGACCTTCTGGAACGGCTGGAGCGCTCCGCTCGCGCATGTCCTGTGGATTTCGTTCTACATCGTCTGGGCCGCGATCCTGCTCGGCGGCATCTGGGGCACGGGCCGCGCGCTGCCCATCGCGGGCGCGGGCCATGTCGCAGCGAAGTGGCAGGAACAGATAACGCTCTTGCCGCTTGCCCTCGGCTCCTTCGGTGGCCTCGGCGTAATCGTGATGCTTCTTATCCAGTGGAAGTGGAAGGCCTAGCCAAGCGGCCAGATCTTCACGATCAGCGCGAGGCGTCCCAGCAGAATGATCAGAAGCGCGACGAGGAAGCGCGTCAGGAATGGCACTTCGATCTTTGCATATCGCTTCAGCAGCCACGCTGTCGCGGGGCACCACGCGAAGCCTGAAAACATCGCATACCAGCCGTGTGTCAGCGGAAGAGCACCTTCCGTCAGGATGAGCCCGAAGCCGCCGCCGCCTGCGACAACCGCCCAGGCCCATGCGAGCGCTTCGCCGATGAAGCGGATCACTTGCATCAGCGTGATGTTCCGCCACCACGTGAGGGTGAGGACGCTTTGCGCCGGCATTATTTCTTCGGCCCGTTCTTCACCAGGTCGGTGACGACGCTCGGGTCTGCCAGCGTGGTCGTGTCGCCGAGATTGGACGTGTCGCCTTCCGCGATCTTGCGCAGGATGCGCCGCATGATCTTGCCGGAACGGGTCTTGGGCAGGCCGGGCGCAAACTGGATCACGTCCGGTTTCGCGATGGGGCTGATCTCCTTGCTCACCCATTGCTTGAGCGCGTCGTTCAGCGTCTCGGTCGGCTGCACGCCGGTCTTGAGCGTGACATAGGCGTAGATGCCTTGACCCTTGATGTCGTGCGGGAAGCCGACGACCGCCGCTTCGGCGACTTGCGTGTTGGCCACGAGCGCGCTTTCCACTTCCGCGGTACCCAGCCTATGCCCCGATACATTGATCACGTCGTCCACGCGGCCGGTTATCCACCAATAACCGTCCTCGTCGCGGCGGCAGCCGTCGCCGGTGAAGTATTTGCCCGGATAGGTTTTGAAATAGGTGTCGATGAAGCGCTGGTGATCGCCATAAACGGTGCGCATCTGTCCGGGCCATGAATCCAGCAGCACCAGATTGCCGCTCGTCGCGCCTTCCTGAACCTTGCCTTCCGCGTCCACGATTTGCGGGCGAATTCCGAACAGCGGCTTCGTTGCGGAGCCAGGCTTCATGTCCGTCGCGCCGGGCAGGGGAGAGATGAGGATGCCGCCGGTCTCCGTCTGCCACCAGGTGTCGACAATCGGGCAGCGGCTGTCGCCGACCGTCCTGTAATACCAGAGCCACGCTTCCGGATTGATCGGCTCGCCCACGCTGCCCAGCAGGCGCAGCGACGCCCGCGAGGTCTTCTTCACCGGCGCTTCGCCTTCGCGCATCAGCGCGCGCAGCGCGGTGGGCGCGGTGTAGAAGATGTTGACCTTGTGCTTGTCGATCACCTCCCAGAAACGCGATGTGCTTGGGTAGTTCGGCACGCCCTCGAACATCAGCGTGGTCGCGCCATTCGCGAGCGGGCCATAGACGATATAGCTGTGTCCCGTCACCCAGCCGACATCCGCCGTGCACCAATAGATATCGCCCTCGTGGTAATCGAACACGTATTGATGGGTGAAGGCCGTATACATCAGATAGCCGCCGGACGTGTGCAGCACGCCCTTCGGCTTACCCGTTGAACCGCTCGTATAGAGAATGAACAGCGGATCTTCCGCGTTCATCGGTTCAGGAGGGCAATCGGCGGACACTTTCGCCGCCGCGTCGTGATACCAGGTGTCGCGGCCCGCTTTCATGTCGATCTTGCCGCCGGTGTGCCTCACGACGATCACGTCCGTCACATCCGGGCATTTGATCAACGCTTCGTCGACGTTGTTCTTGAGCGGGATCGGCTTGCCGCCACGCAGGCCTTCGTCCGATGTGAGAACGATGGTCGAGGCACAATCCTGAATGCGGCCTGCGATCGAATCCGGCGAGAAACCGGCGAAGATCACGGAATGAATCGCGCCGATGCGCGCGCAGGCCAGCATCGCGTAGGCCGCTTCGGGGATCATCGGAAGATAGATGGTGACGCGGTCGCCCTTCTTGACTTTGTGCGCCTTCAGCACATTCGCGAATTTGCAGACTTCGCGGTGCAGCTCTTCATAGGTGATGTGCTTGGCTTGCGCCTTCGGATCATCCGGCTCCCAGATGATGGCCGTCTGCTTGGCGCGCTTGGGCAGATGACGGTCGATGCAATTGGCGGCGACGTTCAGTGCGCCATCCTCGAACCATTTGATGTGGAGGTTCTTGGCGTCCCACGAGACATTCTTCACTTTCGTGAACGGCTGCGCCCAATCCAGCCGCTTCGCCTCATTGCCCCAGAAGCCGTCCGGGTCTTTGACCGAACGCGCATACATCTCTTCGTACTTGGTCTTATCGATGAAGGTGCGCGCTTTCGCATCGGCGGGGACGGGAATGAGCGTATCGGACATGATATTTCCCTTGGGCGTTTCCCAATCTGTTATGCCGGGATATTGGCCGCGCCAAGCAATCGCTTCAAGCCGACCAATCAGAATTCGTCGTTGT
>JBQCFD010000278.1:0-3643 GCA_051959625.1 Rhizomicrobium sp. | reverse complement strand
ACCAGTGGATGAGCCTGCGCTACGATCTCACCGCGCCGCTCGCACGCTATGTGGCGGAGAATTTCCAGAACCTGCCCAAGCCGTTCCGCCGCTATGCGATGGGAACTGTGTGGCGCAACGAGAAGCCGGGCCCGGGCCGCTTCCGCGAATTCACGCAGTTCGATGCCGATACCGTTGGTTCAAACTCGCCCGCCGCCGATGCCGAACTCCTGATGATGGCCTGCGATGCGCTGGAAGCGGTCGGCCTCAAGCGCGGCGAGTACATGATGAAGATCAACAGCCGCAAATTGCTGGACGGCGTGTTGACGTCTTCGAATATCGATATGGCGAAGCGCGGAACGGTTCTGCGCGCCATCGACAAGTTCGACCGTCTTGGCGAACGCGGCGTGACGGCTTTGCTTGGAGAAGGCCGCAAGGATGAGTCCGGCGATTTCACCAAAGGCGCAGGACTGAACGCAGATCAGATCGCGCAAGTGATGAAGCTGCTGACCGGCTCCGCCGATACCGCATCGCTAGCGGGCATGGAAGACCTGACGGCGATCAAAAGCATTACGTCCGCTGCGGGATATGGTGACGACCGCGTTCAGGTCGATACCTCCATCATCCGCGGCCTCGACTATTACACCGGCCCCGTGTTCGAGGCGCAGTTGCAGTTCGGCGTGAAGAACGATGCCGGCGAAGAGGTCGTGTTCGGCTCCGTCGCGGGTGGCGGACGCTATGACGACCTCGTCGCGCGCTTCACCGGTCAGCAGGTTCCGGCGACCGGCATTTCCATCGGGGTTTCGCGCCTGCTTTCCGCGCTGAAGGATCGCAATGAAGCGGCGCTGTCGCCGCTCGTCGTCGTGCTGGCGCTGGACGATGTGCAATCGAGTTTCAGGATGGCAGGCGAATTGCGCGCCGCCGGCATTCGCGCCGAAACCTATGTCGGCACAAAGAAGTTCGGCGACCAGCTCAAATATGCCGACAAGCGCGGCGCGGCCATCGCCGTCATGGAAGGCAGCGACGAGCGCGCGAACAACAAGGTGACCTTGAAAGACCTCGCACTCGGCGCCGAACTGGCGAAGAGCATCGAGAACCGCGCGGATTGGGTCGGCAACCGCGAGGCGCAGACGACGGTGGACCGCTCTGCCCTCGTCGCCGAAGTCCGCAAGATGCTGGCACGCGGAAAATGACCGCATTCCCCACCTATAGCGAGAAACGCATCGCGACGCTGGATGCGGCGGAAGCCGCAATCCTCGGCGTGCTTTCGGCGCGCGGCTATGCGCGGCAGGAACCGTCCGTCCTGCAGCCGGCGGAAATCTTCCTCGACCGTTCCGGCGAGGAAATCCGCCGGCGCACCTTCACCCTCACCGACCCGGCGGGCAACGAGCTTTGCCTGCGGCCCGATCTCACCATTCCGATCTGCAAGAACTGGCTCGATGCGAAGGGCAAATTTCCGGCGCGGCTCTGCTACCACGGCCTCGCCTTCCGCTTTCAGCCAAACGAGCCGGACCGGCCCACGCAGTTCTATCAGGCGGGCGCGGAACTGCTCGGCCTTTCGGATCGCATGGCGGCGGAAACCGAAATCCTGTCGCTCGCGATCGAAGCCGTCCGCGCGGCGGGCTTGCGCGCCTTCACCGTGAAGCTCGGCGACCTCTCGCTCTTCTCCGCGTTCGTGGATGCGCTGGACATTCCGCCGCAATGGCGGATGCGCCTGAAGCGCCACTTCTGGCGCACGGGATATTTCGAGGCGCTGCTCAGCCGGCTCTCCGGCAAGAGCACGACGAGTGCGCAAAAACTGCTGGCCCATCTGGGAACGCTCAGCGAAAGCGAGGCGCGACCCGCCTTTGAAGGCCTGATGGACATGATCGGCAAGGCGCCGCTTGGCGGCCGCTCGCGAGAGGAAATCGTCGACCGGCTGATCGAACAGGCTGCGGACGCCGCGGCCCTCAAGCTCGATCCCTGGATCGCCGACGCGTTGGCGAAGCTGCTGGCGATCTCCGGTCCCGCGACCCAATCCATCGACAGGATGCGCGCGCTGGCGAAGTCCGCGGGCGTGTCGCTGGAGACGCCGCTCAAGGCGATGGCCGCGCGGCTTGCCACACTGAAATCGCTGGGCGTCGATCCCAGGCAGGTGAACTTCGCGGCGCGCTTCGGCCGCAACATGGAATATTACACCGGCTTCGTGTTCGAGCTGTGGTCGCGCGACGCCGAAGGCGCGGTGCAGATCGCGGGCGGCGGCCGTTATGACTCGCTCATGGAGCAACTCGGCTCGAAGAAGCACATCCCCGCCATCGGTTGCGCCATCCGCACCGAGCGCGTACTCGCCGCCGTCGCCGCGCAAGGAAAGGCGAAGCGATGAGCAAGCTCGTTCTCGCCATCCCGTCGAAAGGCCGCCTGCAGGAACAGGCGAACGCCTATTTCGCCGACGCCGGATTGCCGATGAGCAAGGCCCAGGGCGCGCGCGGCTATCGCGCGGTGATCGACGGCATGCCCCAGATCGACGTGATGCTGCTCTCGGCATCGGAGATCGCCTCGGCGCTGCTGTCGGGCGATGTGCATCTGGGCATCACCGGCGAAGACCTGATCCGGGAAACCGAGCCCGGCGACGGCAAGGTCGCGCTGGTGAAGAAGCTCGGCTTCGGTTTCGCCGATGTCGTCGTCGCGGTGCCGCAAGCCTGGATCGACGTTTCGACCATGGCCGACCTCGACGATGTGTGCGCGGCGTTCTATCAGCGCCACCGCCGCCGGCTTCGCATCGCGACGAAATATGTGAACCTCACGCGCATGTTCTTCGCCAAGGCCGGCATCGCGGATTACCGCATCGTGGAAAGCGCCGGCGCCACCGAAGGCGCGCCGGCAGCCGGAGCTGCGGAAGCCATCGTGGACATCACCACCACCGGCGCCACGCTGGCCGCGAACGATCTCAAGACGCTGGAAGACGGCACCATCCTCAAGAGCCAGTCGCACCTCGCCGCCAGCCTGTGCGCCAAGTGGACCGGCGCGACCGCAAGCGCCGCCAAGAGCCTGCTGGTGCGGCTCGCCGCCCGCGAACGCGCGAAAGCGTCCCACGTGCTGCGCGCGCGCCTGAACGGAAAGCCGGACGCGGCGCTGCAGGCGCTTGCGAAGATCGGCGCGTCCGTCCTTTCCAGGCCTGCGCGCGGCAACATGAGCGGCGAGTACGCCCTGCTCTGCCCGAACGAAAACCTGGCGGAAGCGATCACCATCCTGCGCCGGCGCGGCGCCAGTGGATCGGTCACGGCGCAAACGGTCGACTATGTGTTCGAGACCGAAGACCCGCTGATCGCCAGATTTGAAAAGCTGGTCAAGATCTAGAGCGCAATCTCCTGCGCTCCATCTGTCATCACCCGGCCGCTTCTCGCGAGCGATCCCGGTTCCTCATATTTGCTCTCTTGAAAGAAATTGGGCCGCCCGGCCCCTTCGCAAAAAGACGAAGGGCCGGGCGATGACTACTGGCGTTATTTGGAACGAGAGCGATCGGGGCCCGACCTATTGCGGCGATTTGGGGCCGTTCTTGATGTCCCAGTCGTTCAGATGCTCGGCCTTCCAGGTCATGGCGCGAAAGATGCGGCTGCGGCCCGACGGATGGTCGTAGAACACGAACTCCTCCAGCGGCGACGGATCGAGCTTGCGGTACTCGCTG
>JBQCFD010000277.1:0-12844 GCA_051959625.1 Rhizomicrobium sp. | reverse complement strand
GGGGTCCACGTCGCCCCCCATCATGCGGCGCGCGGTACGCTCCCACAGGCCCATATAGTCCCGCCACAACTGAAACTGAGCCTCCATCATCGCGCCGGGGTCTGCGACCATGCCCCGCAACAGTTCCGTGAACGCACCAGTAATGTTGAGCGGATCGAAAGGATCTCCACTGCCGGCCCTGGAGGCCTGACGGCGGAGGAAATCCGTCAGCAACTGCTGGGACTGGATGCCGACCTGCACCATGTTGCGCGCGAAAGTGCCGGGATCGCCGATTTTGTAGCCGTCGGCCGCTGTGCCGGAACTGGACGAGGCTGTCGTGGGGCCGTTCTTGGATGTCGCCATATCGCGATCCTGAAACCGTCGTTCCTGATAGCGTGAGCGCCCGCGCAACCGCAAGGCGCGGGCCGCCTCCGCCTTCAACAGAATATTGCTCCCAGGCCTTGATTTTGTTCGCACTTTCCCTTGGAAGGCCGGGGGCGGGCTTGTATAGAGACTCGCGGGCGCTTGCGCGGTTCCTGCCCCTGGAACGCGACAGCGGTTGGAGGACCCATGGATTTCACGCTTGGCGATGTGGCCGGAAAACTGACGCGCCTCGGTGCGGTGATCGCGATCGCTGCATCCCTTGGCGCTTGCTCGGTCATTCCTGATTGGCTCGGCGGCGATGCCGGCTCATCTTCCGCGTCGACCGATGTGACTGTGCCACCGCCGGACCAGTCTGCAGCGCCAGCCGACCAGTCGGCGTCGGCGGATGCGAATTCGAACGGGCAATTCCCCGAACTTGCCGACACGCCCGACCGGCCGGCTGCGCCTTCGACCGCAGACGATCAGAAGAAGGTTGCGGATTCGCTTGCCGCCGACCGCAACCAGCAGCAATACAGTACCGATGCGCTAAAGGCTGGCGACGAAACAGCTGCGCCCCCGCCCGGCGCGGCGCCGCCGCCGGATGAGGTCGCCCAGGTCCACACTGGATCGAAGTCATCCGCAACGGACACCACTGAGGACACCAGCAGTCCGGATGACAGCGCCGCGCCCCCACCGGGCAGCGACGCATCGGCTGCAACGGCCGGCACACCCGCAGCGACGCCGGCCGCCGCACCGACGACAACCGTGGCCAGCGCTTCGGCGCCGCCTCCTCCTGGCGCTCAGCCTGCCGTGCCTGCGAGTTCCGTAAACGGTGCGCAGTCCGTGGCGATGAGCGATGCCGCGCTGGGATTCCAGCCGTCAAAAGCACCACCGCTCGACGCATCCGTCGCGCAATTCGTCCCGATGCCCATCATCGCGCGATACCAGCAGACCGCGTCCAATGGCGGCGCGGCGGGTCTTTCGGGCGCGCCGTACATCGCCGGCGGCAGCGGCGGACCTGCGGTCCCCGCAGTGCCGCAACGGGCCATGGGCGGCCCTGAGCAGATGACTGGCGCTGTTGTTGCCAATTTCGATGCACTGCAGGGTGGAGCTGTGGCACCGGCCGTCTATGCCAATCCGCAAGGACTCCCACCGGCCGCGACCATAGCGTTCAGCGGCAGCACCACAATTTTGAACGCCGATGCACGAGCGCAAGTGAGGGCAGCAGCGGACTCGTTCAATTCGCGCGGCGGCACCGGCTATATCCGGGTCGTCGGGCACGCCTCCAGCGCCTCAACGAGGCTGTCGGAGGCGCGGCGATTGCAGATCAACTTCGAGAACTCGCAGGCGCGGGCGACCGCCGTCATGCGTGAACTCGTGAAGGATGGCGTTCCAGCCAACCGGATCCTGATCGACGCCGTGGGCGACAATCAGCCGGGCGCGGACGCGAGCCGGGCCGAGATATTCTTCCAGGGCTGATAGCCGGAGCCAAGCGTGCCCACGCCGCGGGACAGAGTGCTTCAGGTCCTGCGTGCGCCGGTCGCCGGCCCGGCAGCCGAGGTCTTCGCCTGGCTCCTGACCTTGCCGCTCTTGCTGAGCGTCGCTCTCTGGAACGGCTTCCCGCTCATTTTCTACGACACGGGGGCCTATATCCTGCAGGGATTGGGGCACGCTTTCGTCGTCGAGCGCTCGCCGGTTTATTCGCTTTTCCTAAGTGTCGGAGGCGGTGGCTGGAGCCTCTGGTGCATTGCAGTCATCCAGGCGGCCATCACGGCCTTTGTGATCGTGGAGACGGCGCGCTGCGTCGCGCCGAAGATGGGGATCGGTGCGTTTGTCGCGGTCGCCGCGGCGCTGACGATCGTCACTGGGCTTCCCTGGTATGTGGGGCAAATCGAACCGGATTGTTTCACCGCGCCGACGGTGCTGTGCACCTATCTGCTGGCGTTTCATCCGCGTGATCTTGGAAGAGGGCGCACGACGGCGATGTTTCTCATCGCCGGGTTTGCAGCGGCCACCCACCCCTCGCATGTCATTCTGATTGTCGGTCTTGTGCTCGTTGTCGCGGTGTTCAAGCTCGCGAGCATCGCGCGCCATGGACTCGCCGGTTTGCGTCTTTCCAATCTCGCATTGCCCCTGTTGAGCGGGGGCCTGGGCGTGACGCTGATCCTCGCAAGCAATGCTGCGCTCACCGGCAAGATATTTCTTACCCGCGCAGGGTCGGTTTTCGTGTTTTCCAGCATGTTGCAGGACGGGCTGGTGCTGCGCCTTTTGAATGACACTTGTCCGGCTTCCGGTTACAAGCTCTGCGCCTATCGGGACCAACTTCCAAAGACAGCGGACCGCTGGCTCTGGTTCCCGGACAGTCCATTCGCCAAGCTTGGCCACTTCCGGGGCACGGCGGCGGAATCCCAGCGCGCCGTGGATGACATACTCACCCGCTATCCAGGCGCGGTGGCACTGGCCACGATTCGCGACACCGCTGAGCAAATCGTCACCTTTCACACCGGTGACCAGATTGAGCCGCAGGAGTGGGCGCTGTACCCCGATCTCGACCGGTTCATCCCAAGCCAAATGAAGTCGTACATGAGGGCCCGGCAGCAGCGCGGACTGATCCATTTTCACGAAGTCAACGACATCCATCTTCCGGTGGCGGCATTGGCGCAGATCGGGATTTTGGCCGCATTTGCGATGATGGTGCGGCGTCGACGCTGGAACTCGGCCATTTTCCTCGGCTTCGTCATCACGGCCCTTTTGGGCAATGCCTTCATCTGTGGCGCCCTTTCCAACCCGCATGCGCGCTACCAGTCACGGCTGATGTGGCTCCCGGTTTTCGCGCTTGCCCTGTTGGGGACAGAAAAGCGCTTTTCCTTGCGAGAACACGTAGAATCCGGCACTTAATCGTTTCCATGACAGCGAGAGTCCGCATTGCACCATCGATTCTTTCGGCGGATTTTTCGCGTCTGGGGGATGAGGTCGAGGCCATCGAGCAGGCGGGCGCGGACCTCATTCATGTCGACGTGATGGATGGCCATTTCGTGCCCAACATCACGATCGGGCCGGCGGTTGTGAGGGCCATCAGGCCGCATGCCAAGAAGCCTTTCGATGTCCACTTGATGATTTCGCCGGTCGATCCCTATGTGGAGGACTTTGCGAACGCCGGAGCCGACGGCATAACCGTCCATCCCGAAGCTGGACCACATGTCCATCGAACGCTGCAGCTCATCCGCTCTCTCGGCAAGAGACCTGGCGTGGTGCTTAATCCCGGCACCCCGATAGACGCCATCGACAATGTTCTGGATCTCGTCGATCTGGTGCTCATCATGTCGGTCAATCCTGGGTTTGGCGGGCAAAGCTTCATCACCAGTCAGCTCAAGAAGATCGAGGCGGCGGCAGAGCGCATCGCGAAGTCCGGGCGGCAGATCGACCTCGAAGTCGATGGCGGAATCACACCGGAGACCGCGAAGATGGCGATCTCCGCTGGTGCCAATGTTCTTGTTGCGGGGACGTCCGTCTTCAAGGGTGGTTCGGCGCACTACGCAGCGAATATTGCGGCGCTTCGGGGCTGACGCAGGTGGCGGCGCATCGGCGGTCGGTCCCCATCCGTCTCCTGCCTGAAGTCCTGCACGCCTTTCTCTACCGGCTACTGACGCCCTGGCGGGTAATGCGCCGGCGCAACTGGTTCTACCGGCGTCTTCTCAAGGGAAAGATGCCGGACCGGATCGTGGTCTACCCCTATGATGCATTGCCGCGCCGTTTGGAAGACGCGGACGCGATGTTGAGAGGCCGCTTTCGCTTTGCAGGCGAAACTGTTGATGCAATAGGGAAATCGGTTTTTGACGTCGCGCCGCCGACGCGGACATGGGCGAACGACCTGCATGAGTTCGTCTGGCTGCCCGCGCTGGCCTCGGCGGGCGGCGACGCGGCCCGCGACCTGGCGACGACGCTGGTTGCGCAGTGGATCGCCCGCAATGGCCGCTATTCGGAGCCGGCCATGGCGCCCCAGATCATTGCACGCAGGCTGATGCACATATTCTCGCACGGCCGCTTCGTCCTCACCAACTCCGACCTCCTGTGGCGGTCCAGGCTGTTCGTCAGTTTGCGCGAGCAAGCGAAACTTCTCATGCGCATCGGCATCGAGGCGCCGGAAGGTATGCCGCGGCTGGAGGCCGCCGCCGCCCAGGCGCTCGCCGGCGCATGCCTCGAGGACAACCCGCGCCGGCTGGCGATCGGGTTGCAACGGCTGGAGGACGAACTCGCCCGACAGATCCTGCCCGACGGCGGGCATATTTCACGCTCTCCGGAAAATCTCGCGAGCGCCTACCGGCTCGTCGTGATGGTGATGGACGCCCTGTCGGGCATCGAGGAAGAGGTGCCGCAAGCGATCCGCAGCGCGCATGATCGCATGGCGCCGATGCTGCGTTTCTTCCGGCATGGCGATGGCGGGCTGGCGCTCTTCAATGGCGGGCGCGAAAGCGATCCGCGCATGGTGGCGGCCCTTCTGGCACGGGACGAAGTGCGGGGGCAACCTTTCGCGCATGCACCGCACTCCGGCTATCAGCGCATCGCGGCCGCGCGCACGCTTGCGATCATGGATTGTGGCAAGCCGGCCGAGGGAATCTATGCCAATAACGCACATGCAGGCGCGCTTTCATTTGAATTCAGCCATGGGCCGCATCGCGTCGTCGTGAATTGCGGAACGGCGGGACGCCGCAATCCCCGCTGGGATACAGCCCTGCGTGCCACCGCTGCACATTCCACCTTGGTGCTGGACGATACATCCTACGCCGGTGTGATCCCGGCGGGCTTCGCCCGCGATATGATCGGTCCAAGGCTTGTCGGCGAACCATTCACCGTGGAGACGAGTCGCCGCGAGACGCCGCAGGGCGCCGTGGTGGAGGGCCGGCATGACGGCTACGCATACGATTTCGGCGTCGTGCATGAACGGGTGCTGTCGCTTTCGCCGAACGGACTTTCGCTTTCCGGTGTGGACCGGTTGCTTCCAAAAGCCAGGGCCGGGCGCCCGCGGGACGGTACGCCATTTTCGGTGCGGTTCCACATCCATCCAGACGTGCGGGTGTCGCCCAGCCAAGGCGGCGGCATCTTGCTCAAGTTGCCGAATGGCGATGGGTGGCGCTTCCGCTGCGGCGGAGCACAGATCAACGTCGACGAGAGCATTTACATGGGCACTGATATGGTGCGGCGTGCCGAGCAGCTTGTCCTGTCGGGCACGGTGCGTCACGAGCCGGTCGAAATCGGCTGGATGTTCGAGCAGATCAATCTGGCCTGACCCCGGGAAAATGCGCCGCGTTGCCAGGTTGGCGCCCGTTTGCTAAGCAAAAACAGCGCTATAGAACGGCAGGATTCGATGGTCCAGTTCACGTTGCCCCGCAATAGCAAGGTCCAGAAGGGCAAGGTTTGGCCCGCCCCGACGACGGCCAATGGCAAGAAGCCCAAGCGCACGAAAGATTTTCGCGTTTATCGCTACAATCCGGACGTGGACGAAAATCCGCGGGTCGACACCTACCGGGTCGATCTCGACAGTTGCGGGCCGATGGTCTTGGACGCGCTCATCAAGATCAAGAACGAGATCGACACGACCCTGACTTTCCGCCGCTCCTGCCGCGAGGGCGTGTGTGGTTCCTGCGCGATGAACATCGGCGGTCTCAACACGCTCGCCTGCACCAAGGCAATTTCCGATGTTTCCGGCTCGGTCGGCATTTATCCATTGCCGCACATGAAGGTCGTGAAAGACCTCGTACCGGACATGAACAATTTCTACGCTCAATATGCGTCGATCGGGCCGTTCCTGCAGACCAAAACACCGACGCCGGAAAAGGAGCACCTTCAATCGCCGCAGGATCGCACGAAGCTCGACGGGCTCTACGAATGCATCCTCTGCGCCTGCTGCTCGGCCTCGTGTCCGAGCTACTGGTGGAATCCCGAGCGCTATCTGGGACCTGCGGCCCTCCTGCAGTCCTATCGCTGGCTGGCCGACAGCCGGGATGAGGCGACCGGCGAACGGCTGGATAATCTGGAAGATCCATTCCGCCTTTATCGCTGCCACACGATCATGAACTGCGCGAACACTTGCCCCAAGGGGTTGAACCCGGCCGAAGCGATCGCCGAGATCAAGCAGATGATGGTAAAGCGCGGGGTGTAGCGCTCACATATCGCGATAGCGCAAGGAAACGGCGCCAGGCTCTTCTACCTTGAGAACCGTCAGCCTTCGCGGTTTGCCGGAGCGGTCGCTCCAATCGATCGACTGCCCTTTCGACAATCCGATCAAGGCTGCGCCGATCGGCGTAAGCACCGAAATGCGACCGGCGCCAGGATCGGCCTCGAAGGGATAAACAACCCTGATGGAGCGGGTTTGCTGGGTGCCTTCGTCCCTGTATTCTGCCCGTGATCCCATGCGAATGCGGGCCCCATCCGAACTGCCCTCTCCGATATCGGCCCGGTTGAGTTCTCGCGCGAGATATTCGGCTATGTCGGGATTGGTGGACCGCGCGGTCTCGGCGAGATGGATCAACCGTTCATGGTCGGCGGCGGGGATCGTGATCCTCGGCAATTCACGCCATTCGGTCATTGTCATCACTCCGGGTCGCTGATTGTTTGATCTCGCCCGTCGTTGGCGGGTGGGACTTCGACGTTGAGCACGGTGACGACGCGGAACGTTCTGTTTTCCGCGAAAAACGGCATGACATCGCCGCGGCGCAAACCGAGCAACGCGACACCCAGCGGCGACAGGATGCTGATCTGGTCGTTCGCCGTTGCACAGTCTTGCGGAAACAGCATTCGAGCGCGCTGTTGCGGCCCCCAATCAATTCGAAACGTCACCCAGCTGTTCATCACGACCGTATGCTGCGGCAAGGATTTGCCGGGCGACACGTTCGCGCGGTGAAGCTCGGAGCGCAAAAATGGTGCAATGGACGATCGCTCGTTGCTGGCGCGGGCGACCAATTGCTTGAGCCGACGTTTGTCGCGGACAGGAATGAAGATTTCAGGCAGGGCAGGCAGTGACATGACAATCCTCCAGCGCGTGCGATCGCGCGGTTACTCGGAATGAATGGGATCGTCCCGGACGGCAGTGCCGTCCGGGTCAAAGGCCTGCGTGCAGGCGGCCGGCTCGGAATGTGGTTCGCAAGCAAATCGTCATGATGAAATGGATATGGGGGCCGCCCGATGGCCGATCAAGCCCGCGAAAACGTCTTCGCGATCACGCCACCGCCCGCGCGCCCGCCGCGCGGGCATTGAGGCCGGCCTTCATGCGCAGCGCCCGCCAGGCGACCGCGCCAGCGGCCTGTGTAAGTCGCCCATTCGGGTCGGCACCGACGGTCTTGGCGATCATCTGCACCAATTTGCGGACATGGTGGCGGCGATAGAGCGTCAGGGACTTCGCATAATAGGCCCGGGCATATTCTTCGCGCTTGTATGGCTGCGATGGCGGGATATTGGCGGCATAGAATGCATATGCCAGTTCATCGTCGTCGGACTCGTTCACGCGGGTCAGCGCGACGATCAGCTTCTTCCAGAAGGGCAGGTCCGGCTCGTCCTGCATCTGAAGAGTTTCGAAGAAGAGCTTGTAATGCCTGAATTCATCCGCGGCGATCCGGCCGGCGACTTCCTTGAGCACCGGTTCTTCGGATGCTTCCCGGATGGCGCTGTAGAACGAAGAAGTGCCGCATTCCACGACACAGCGCGCCACCATCTCTCCGCGGCGGCTGCCCCGCACCGAGGTGGCGTCGTCACTGAAGAAATGGGGCGCCTTGTAGCCCTCGCGAAATCGCGCGAAGGCTGCCTTGAAGTCGAAGCTGGGATCGGCCATCTCGGCCCAACGGCCGAGCGCAAGGCCGTGCTGCGTCTCCTCAACGCCCCATCGCTCGATATCGTCCAGCGTTTGCCGGCTCCCATCTTTGAAAACGCGCTTGAGGTATTTGACGTAGTCGGGCGCGTTGAGTTCGACCAGCGAGGCGGCCTTCACCGCCTGCAGCAGGCCGGGATCGACCTTGGAGGCGTCGAACCTCGACCACTGGACATCGTCCAGTTTCCATCCCGCCGCAAAGACAACACCCTCTGACATGCCACGCCTTTCCGTCCGCCACGCCCCGCCACGGATTCAACGGGTTATACCAAAGGCTGTTGCCGGCTTGGAACCCGGAAAGACCGAGCAAAACGCCGCCTTTCGGCGATTTAAGCCCATGATGCGGCTGGTGGATATGCCTCAGAACGCGGCGCGGATGAGGCGAAGGTCATCCAGCGATTCCGAAATGCGGGCGCGCTCGGCGTCCGATTTGGCGGCAATGAGGTCTTCCTCGGTGTCCTTGATGCGCTGGTCCAGGACGGCGATGTCGAACTCCTCCATCGGGATCGCTTCTTCGGCGAGGACCACGATCTTTTCCGGGTTGATCTCCGCGAAGCCGCCGCGGATGAAGAAGCGGCTATCGCGCCCGTCCTTTTGCACGTCGATCATGCCGGCGCGCAGGGTGGAGACGATCGGCGCATGGCCCGCCATCACGCCCATATAGCCTTCGGCGCCGGGCACGGTGACCATGTCGGCTTCCTCGGAGAGAAGAAGCCGTTCTGGGGAAACCAAGTCGAAAGCGATCTTAGCCATTGCCTATTCTCTGCCTTACGCCGCTTCGGCCGCCATCTTCTGGGCCTTCGCCACAGCGTCCTCGATCGTACCGACCATATAGAACGCCTGCTCGGGCAGATGATCGTATTCGCCGTTCACGACGGCCTTGAAGCTCTTGATGGTGTCTTCGAGCTTCACCGAAATGCCCTCGATGCCGGTGAACACCGTGGCCGCGTAGAACGGCTGCGACAGGAAGCGCTCGATCTTCCGGGCCCGGGCAACCGTGATCTTGTCGTCTTCCGAAAGTTCGTCCATGCCCAGGATGGCGATGATGTCCTGCAGCGACTTGTACTTCTGCAGGATCTGCTGGACCTGACGGGCCACCGTGTAGTGCTCCTCGCCCACGATGCGCGGGTCGAGCAGGCGCGAGTTGGAATCCAGAGGATCCACTGCCGGGAAGATCGCCTTTTCGAACACAGCGCGCGACAACACCGTCTGCGCGTCCAAGTGCGCGAATGACGTTGCCGGAGCCGGGTCGGTGAGGTCGTCAGCAGGCACGTAAATGGCCTGCACCGAGGTGATCGAGCCCTTGGTGGTGGTGGTGATGCGTTCCTGCAGCGCGCCCATGTCGGTCGCGAGCGTCGGTTGATAGCCCACGGCCGAAGGAATACGGCCGAGCAGGGCCGACACTTCCGAACCCGCCTGGGTGAAGCGAAAGATGTTGTCCACGAAGAAGAGCACGTCCTGGCCCTGATCGCGGAAATATTCGGCGACGGTCAGGCCTGACAGCGCCACGCGGGCGCGCGCGCCCGGCGGCTCGTTCATCTGGCCGTACACCAGTGCGCATTTCGAACCTTCGGCACCTGTCTTCGGATCCTTGTTGACGCCAGACTCGATCATCTCATGATAGAGATCGTTGCCCTCGCGCGTGCGTTCACCCACGCCGGCGAACACGGAGTAGCCGCCGTGGTTCTTCGCGATGGAGTTGATCAGCTCCTGAATGAGCACGGTCTTGCCCACGCCGGCGCCGCCGAAGAGGCCGATCTTGCCGCCGCGCGCATAAGGCGCGAGCAGATCGATGACTTTGATGCCGGTGACGAGGATCTGTGCTTCCGTCGACTGTTCGGCGAAGGAGGGCGCTTCCTGATGGATGGCGCGCTTTGTCGTGGACTTCACCGGACCCGCTTCGTCCACCGGCTCGCCGATGACGTTGATGATGCGGCCGAGCGTGCCTTCACCGACGGGAACGGAGATCGGCGCGCCGGTGTCGGTCACCTTCTGGCCGCGGACGAGGCCCTCGGTCGCGTCAATCGCGATGGTGCGCACGGTGCTTTCGCCCAGGTGCTGCGCCACTTCCAGAACGAGCCGCTGGCCGTTGTTGTCCGTCTCCAGGGCGTTCAGGATCTCCGGCAGGTGGCCTTCGAACTGTACGTCCACCACGGCACCGGTGACCTGCGTAACGTGGCCGAGCTTGTTGCTGTCTGTTCTCGCGTTCATCGTATTCTCTCCGTTGGGCGCAACGCGCCCGTGCTCCAATCAGAGCGCTTCCGCGCCCGAAATGATTTCGATCAGTTCCTTGGTAATCATCGCCTGACGCGTACGGTTGTAGACCAGCGTCAGCTTGTCGATCACGTCGCCCGCATTGCGGGTCGCGTTGTCCATGGCGCTCATCTTCGCGCCCATTTCGCCGGCCACGTTCTCGAGCAGCGCGCGGAAAATCTGCACACTCACATTGCGCGGCAACAGATCGGCGAGGATTTCGCCTTCGTCCGGCTCATAGTCATAGACAGTACCGGCGGCCGGTGCCGTGCCTTCTTCGACCGTTGCGGGGACAAGCTGGTGCGAGGTCGGCACCTGGCTGATGACGGATTTGAACTTCGAATAGAAGATCGTCGCCACGTCGAACTCGCCGCGCTCGAAACGGCCCAGCACGTCGCGGCCGATGTTGAGCGCATTCGAGAACGCGATCTGCTTGATGCCCATGAAGTCGAATGACTCCACGATCCGGTCGCTGTACTGGCGGCGGAGCTGGTCGCGGCCTTTGCGGCCGACGGTGATGATCTTCACATCCTTGCCGTCGCGCAGCAGCTGCGAGATGTGCTGGCGGGCCAGGCGGACGATGTTGGTGTTGAACGCTCCGCACAATCCGCGGTCGGCGGTCGCCACGATGACGAGGTGACGCTTATCGCTGCCGGTGCCGACGAGCAGCGGCGACGCGCCTGGATTGTCCTTCATGCCGCTGGCGAGATTGCCGATGGCGGCGCTCATCTTCTCGGCATAGGGACGCGCCGCTTCGGCGGCATCCTGCGCGCGGCGGAGCTTGGAGGCGGCGACCATCTGCTGCGCTTTGGTGATCTTGCGGATCGCCTTGACGCTTGCGATGCGGTTGCGGAAGGACTTTAAGCTGGGCATCGGTGTCCTATTGGATTTCCGCCCGATGGGGCATGCGCGCGCGCAGCACCATGTGCGGATAGACCTGTTCGAGCGAAATATTGCGCTTGGAGATCATCTCCTCCACGGCGCGGGTAGCGCCGGGGCAAGTAGGCTCCGTGGCGTCGTCGTAAACAATGTAACCGCCAGGCTCCATCGCGTTCCACACGCTCTCCTGCGCATAGACCACTGCCGAGTAAAGCACGACGTCGATATGCGCGAGCGCGACAGAGCCCGCTTCCTTGTAGACGCCTTCGGCGGTGTCCTGGATCAGGCCTTTCACGAATGTGACGTTATCGAGGCCGTTCTGCTCTGCGGTGAAGCGGATGATGTTGAGGTTCGTCGCTGCGAAATCGTCCGGCGGGGGCAGGTCGAGACCATCCTCGCCCGCCGGCATGCCCTCGAATGTATCCAGAGCCCAGACGCGCGCGCCGGGATAAAGGTCTTTCAGCAGCGCCGCCATGAACAGCGCCGAACCGACGCGATAGGTGCCGTATTCGATGATGTTCTGCGACGGCAAGTCCCTGAGGAAGAACTTGATGAGCAGAAAGAGGTTCATCAACCGCTCTTCCGTGCACATCGTGCGCACCGGATCGTGGCGCGCGATGGCGAGCGCCTTGCGGAACAGCGGATCGTTCCAGACCCGGTTTGCGAGGTCACCATGGGCGAGCCCCGTGCCGCGCTGATAGCCGTCATAGGGGCAGCAGCCGCGGTCCACCACGCGCGTCATGTCGAGTGCCGGCAACGCCGTGAGCGGCGTCGTCGGCGGGATCAACCGCCGCTTGAGATGGTGCACCACTCTGTCCGCAAGACCGGCCACGGGAACGTCCCTACGCGAAAGTCGCCGCAAAGGCGTCGAGCGCCGCCTTGAGCTTGGCCTCGGTATCCGGCGTGATCTGCTTGTCCTTGCGGATCGCTTCCAGGATGCCGGGGTTCTTGGCGCGGATATTGCGCAGCAGTTCCGCTTCGAACTTGCCGACCTGGGCGACGGTGATCTTGTCCAGATAGCCGCGCACGCCCGCGAAGATCGAGATGACCTGTTCTTCCACGGGCATCGGCGAGAACTGCGGCTGCTTCAGAAGTTCGGTGAGGCGCGAACCGCGGTTTAGCAAGCGCTGCGTTGCCGCGTCGAGATCGGAGCCGAATTGCGCGAAGGCCGCCATTTCACGGTATTGCGCGAGCTCGAGCTTGATCGATCCGGCCACCTGCTTCATCGCCTTGATCTGCGCCGATGAGCCAACGCGCGACACCGAGATACCGACGTTCACCGCCGGACGGATGCCCTGATAGAAGAGATCCGTCTCGAGGAATATCTGGCCGTCGGTGATCGAGATCACGTTGGTCGGAATGTAGGCCGACACGTCGTTGGCCTGCGTTTCGATGACGGGCAGGGCCGTCAGCGAGCCGCCGCCATTGTCCTTGTTCATCTTCGCCGCGCGTTCGAGCAGGCGCGAATGCAGATAGAACACATCGCCTGGGAAGGCCTCGCGCCCCGGC
>JBQCFD010000276.1:0-3112 GCA_051959625.1 Rhizomicrobium sp. | reverse complement strand
CACAGGGCACGGCACTTATCACTTCTCTTCGGGCACCGATATTGCCATCCGTGAGCTTTATGACGCGATGGTCACGGCGATGAAACTGAATGACCGCCCGGAGCCAGAGCTTCGGCCCCTGGGCGCCGACGATGCGCCGTCGATCCTTTTGGACCCGTCGCGTACGGTTCAGGATTTCGGCAAGATCGAATTTACGCCACTCAGCGAAATCGTTTCGCGTACCGTCGATTACTACGCCGCCCATGGCGTCGAAGGCGGTTATACCCATCTCAAGATGGACAAATAGCGGGCCATGCGCGTTCTCATCACGGGTGTTGCCGGATCGTTGGGATCCAATATCGCCGGCCATCTTCTCGCGCGCGGCGACGAGGTGCTGGG
Source organism: Rhizomicrobium sp. (assembly GCA_051959625.1). Lineage (GTDB taxonomy): Bacteria > Pseudomonadota > Alphaproteobacteria > Micropepsales > Micropepsaceae > Rhizomicrobium. The sequence continues at coordinate 2,734 of JBQCFD010000276.1, read as the reverse complement.
CATCGACAATTTTAAGACGGGAAGTACGGGCGCAATTGTCGGGCTTGATCAGATTCGCTTCGTCGAAGGGACAATAGCGGATCGAGACTTCGTTCAGGACCAGATGTCCGCCTTCAGGCCAGATCTCGTCGTACATTCGGCTGCTTCGTATAAGGATCCTGACAACTGGCTGGAAGACATCTCGACCAACGTAACCGGTACGGCCAATCTCGTTCAGGGATCGATAGCGGTAGGAGCCAAGCGCTTCGTGAATTTCCAGACGGCGCTTTGCTACGGCAAACCGCGCGAGACGCCGGTAACACTGTCTCATCCGCTTGCGCCGTTCACGAGTTACGGCATCTCGAAGACCGCCGGCGAGCTCTATCTGATGGCAAGCGGACTTCCCTATGTCTCGCTGCGCATGGCGAGTGTTTACGGCCCGCACCACTATGTTGGCCCGATACCCACCTTCTATAGGCGGCTGAAGGCCGGGCAGAAATGTTTCGTGACGGACACCCGGCGCGACTACGTGGCGATGGCGGATTTCCTGGATCTTTTCGATCGCATCGCTGCGAAAAGTGCCCCCACAGGCGTTTTCCACCATTCCACTGGCGCTGATATTTCCATTAAGGAAATTTTCGATGCCGTGGCGGCAGAAATCGGCATAAAGCTGGATACACCTGTGGAGGTTCGGCCGGCCGATCCGGACGATGTGGCGTCCATTCTCCTAGACCCGTCAAAAACGGAAAAGGCATTCGGGTGGAAACCCAACACGCCATTTCGCAAAGGTTTGCATGATCTTATTGCATGGTATGACGAGCATGGCGTAGAGCAGACGTTCTCACATCTGCGTGGACAGAGGTAGTTGATGGCCAGATACGAAGACCAGGAAACCACCACGGCACATGAATTTGCGCGCGCCGTACAGGGTGCTGGCGGGGGCGGCCTCGATCATCTGTTCTCGCTGGGGGATTATTTCCGCAATATTGGACGGCATTGGCGCCTGTTCGTGATTGCCATCGTCATAGGTTCTGTATGGGCTCTCTACTACGAAACGCATACACCAAAGCAATACACGGTTACCGTGTATATCGGCCCGGTGGGGGACACCGGCCCCCAAGGAACCGGCGGTGTCAGTGGCCTGGTTTCATTGTTCATGTCGGGCGGCAGCATGGCGGTGGGGCCGCCGGACTGGAGCCGTTACGTATTTGCTTTGACATCGGTGAAGCTCGCAGAGAAGGTCGAGCGGGAACACCATGTAATCAAACAACTCTACATTTCACGATGGGACGCCAAGCACCATCGTTGGAAACCTACGCCGGGCATTCGCGGGTCGATAGCTCGATTCTTTGACAAGCTGTTTGGGCGGCCGGTCGATCCGCCGCCGGATATTCAGTCATTGAAGGGTTACATTTCGTCGAAGGTGAAACTCTCGACGGACAAAACCACCGGCATCACGACGCTGAATATGACGGATTCCGATCCGCGGAAGGCGCTCGATTTTGTGCTCATGATTCATGATACGGCTGTTGCGATGGTCCGTGAGGACATCGCGGCCAAGAATGTAGCCAAGATCGATTACCTGACGGGAGCGCTGTCAAAGACGAACAATGCGGACCAGCGCTCGGTCCTGATAACCATGCTGGCCCAGACCGAGCAAACGCAGATGTTGCTGAACAACAACCTGCCTTTTGCCGCGCAGATCATCGACACCCCCGTGGTCCCTGTCCAACCGAGCACACCGCAGGTGATCCAGGTGGCTCTGATCTACCGCATCGGATTCTTGATTTTCCTCACGCTCATGATGATTGCGATCGACCAGATGGCGAGCACAAATTTCGCCACCTACATCGAAGCGAAAATCGTCAACATTCCACGCTCGCTGGGTCTGCGCATCTCCCGCTTCCGCGAGTACGGATGGCGGGGTGTGTTTTCCCGGACTGAGGCCTAAGCGGGGAATATCTTTTCGGAAGCCAGTTTCTTGCGCGCCATTGCGTTGCGCGTATCGACGATGACAGGAATTTCGGAAGCTATGGCGGCGTAATCGACGTCGTCATGATCGGTGAGGATCATGGCGGCGTCGAAGCCTTTCAGCCCTGCCTTGTCCCATATGATCGATCTCTCGCCGGCAATTGCTTCGGGCATGTGGAACGTCGGAAGCACGTCGACGAACGGATCGTAGAACGACACATTCGCGCCTTTCTCCTTGAGAAGCTCGAATACGCGGAGGGCGGGGCTCTCGCGCACATCTTCGATGTTCTTCTTGAACGCCAGGCCGAGAAGCAGAACCTTCGCGCCATGCAAGCCCTTCTGCAGCTTTCGGCTTAAAGCTTCTGTCAGAATCTCAATCGCATAGCGCGGCATATACAAATTGATTTCGCCGGCAAGCTCGATAAAGCGTGTCGGCAGTTCGACCTCGCGGGCTTTCCACGTCAGGTAGAACGGATCGACCGGAATGCAATGGCCACCCACACCCGGGCCCGGATAAAATGGCATGAAGCCAAACGGCTTCGAGGACGCCGCGTCGATCACTTCATGTGTATCTATGCCGAAGCGAGTGAAGATCATCTTCAACTCGTTGACGAGCGCAATGTTAACAGAGCGGAAGATGTTCTCCGTCAGTTTCACGGCCTCCGCCGTTTCCGTTGAGGAGACCAGTACAACCTTGTCCACGATGCGGCGGTAGAACGCCGCTGCGAGGTCTTGCGCTTGCGTGCATGCGGCGCCCACAACACGGGGAATCTTTTTCGTAGTA
>JBQCFD010000275.1:0-8478 GCA_051959625.1 Rhizomicrobium sp. | reverse complement strand
CGCGCGTCTGGCGATGCTCCAACGCAATGCAGTCGACGTTCTGGTGCTGGACCTTGGGCTTCCCGGCATGGGCGGCCTCGAAGTCCTCAAGCAGATGCGCGAAAGCGGCTCGCCTGTTCCGGTGATCGTACTGTCCAGCCGCGATGACGAGAAAGGCAAAGTCGCGGCGCTCGATTTGGGTGCGGACGACTACGTGACCAAACCGTTCGGCATGGAAGAGCTGCTGGCCCGCATCCGTGCTGCCGTGCGGCATCGTCTGCAGCAGGAAGGCGAGAAGCCGGTGTTCAAGACGGGCGATCTCGCTGTCGATCTGGTGCGGCGCATCGTCACCGTGCGCGGGCAGGAGGTGAAGCTCACCCCGCGCGAATACGAACTGCTTCGCCTGCTGGTGGCGCACGCGGGCAAAGTGCTCACGCACAAATTCATCCTGCGCGAAGTGTGGGGTAGTGAGACGGATGTGCAATATCTGCGCATCTATATCCGCACTCTGCGCCAGAAGATCGAAGCCAATCCCGAGCAGCCGAGCCTTATCCAGACGGAGCAGGGCGTGGGATACCGGTTGCGGGCGCCCGATTGACGTTGGACGGGGGCCTGTGTCTATCCAGTGGCCCAGTCTGCGAAGCCCGTGAGGGAAGATTCTGATGCGCCCGTTTTTCAAGCCGCTTCTGGTTCCGACGTTGTGGCTTGTCCCACTGCTTGTGATCCTGTGCGGCCTGGGCACATGGCAGATCCAGCGCCTGCATTGGAAAGAAGGCCTGCTTGCCAAGATTCATGAAGGCCTGACCGCGCCGCCCGGTCCGCTGGCCGCAGCTCTGCCCGCGCTGGATCCCGCGCATATCGATGCCGCCGATTATCGCCGGGTGCGTGTACGCGGCGTCTTCGAGAATGGCGAAGAGATGTTCTTTTTCGCCACGGGTGATGAAGGCCGGCCCGTGTATCACGTGCTCACTCCCTTTCTGATGACGGACGGCCATACGTTGATCGTCGATCGAGGCTGGGTGCCGATGGACGATGCGGACGCCGCCCATATCAGGGCAGGTGATCTCAACGGCGTGCGTGATGTGGTGGGCGTCATTCGCGCGCCGGGCGCCCCCAACTGGTTCACGCCCCCCATCGAGAAAGCGAAGCGCATCGTCCACACGCGCGATCCGCGGACACTGGCAAAGGCATTTGGGCTGAAAAATATCTTCCCGATGTTTCTGGAAGCGGACGCCACGCCCAATCCGGGCGGCTGGCCCCGAGGCGGCGTGACGGTGATCGATCTGCCGAACAATCACCTCCAATACGCGATCACCTGGTTCGCGCTCGCGCTAGGCCTGCTGGGCGTCTATCTCGCCTATCATGTTTCGCGCGGCCGGCTCGGCCTGCGATAGTGCAGGCGGGCGCCCCTTCAAGGCGCTGCGGAAAGATATTTAACTAGTATTCCTATTTTTTTGCTCTATAATCCTAATCATGGTTTCCCGATTTCTCCATATTTCCAAAGGCTTGAAGCGCTCCCGCGGCGGTTTCGACGCGCGGGCCTGCGAAAGGCGAGGCAGGGGGAGGGGGGTGGTGCAGATTCGTGAAAACGAATGCTCCCATAGACCGCGAACCACAACATCTGGGATTTGCGCAAGTCGCGCGCTGAAAAATCGACATTCAACCGCATGTCCGGGGGGAGGGGGCGGTACCCCCCCAAAAATGCAATTCAATTCGGCGGGACGGCGATGCGCTATGTAAGCACGCGCGGCCAGACCAGGCCGCAGAGCTTTGGAGACGCGCTGCTCGCCGGTCTCGCTCCGGATGGCGGTCTGTTCCTCCCCCAGACGTGGCCTCAGGTTCCGGCCGATGAGATCGCGGGCTTTGCCGGCAAGCGTTACGCCGACGTCGCCTTCGCGATCCTCAAGCGTTTTGCGGGCGACAGCTTTACCGAAGCGGAATTGCGCGAAGACATCGAAGCCGCCTATTCGGATTTCGATGCGCCGGAGATCGCGCCGCTGGTGAAGATCGGGGCGGAGCATTACCTGCTGGAGCTCTTCCACGGGCCCACGCTGGCCTTCAAGGACATCGCGATGCAGGTGCTGGGCCGTCTCTTCGCCCGCGCGCTGGCAAAAAATGGCGGCAAGGCGACAGTTGTTGCCGCAACTTCGGGTGATACCGGTTCCGCGGCCATCGCCGCCCTCGGCGGATTGCCGAACGTTGACGTCTTCGTAATGCATCCCAAGGGCCGCGTCAGCGAAGTGCAGCGGCGTCAGATGACGACGGCGCCATTCGCCAATGTCCATAATATCGCGCTCGAAGGCACCTTCGACGACGCGCAATCGATCGTGAAATTGCTCTTCGCCGACGAAGCTTTCGCGAGCGCCGCGCATCTGACCGCGGTGAACTCCATCAATTTCGCCCGCATCGCGGCACAGAGCGTCTATTACTTCACAGCGACCGCGGCGCTCGGCGCCGCCGCCACCTTCGTCGTGCCCACCGGCAATTTCGGTGACGTGTTCGCCGGCGAAGCCGCCATGCGCATGGGCCTTCCGGTCAAGAAGCTCATTGTCGCCACGAACGCGAACAACATCGTCACACGCGCGCTGAACGACGGTGTCTATGAGCCAGGCAAGGTGAGCGCCACGCTCAGCCCCTCGATGGACATCCAGGTCGCCAGCAATTTCGAACGCGCGCTGTTCGAGGCCAGCGGCCGCGACGCGAACTGGATTCGCGGCGCGATGGCCGAATTCGCGCGTACGAAATCGCTCAAGCTGCCGCCGGCGATCCTCGATGCGCTGCGCACCCGTTACGCCGCCGCGCAAGCCAACGACGCGGAGACGCTCGCTGCGATCAAACGCGTGCGCAACGACACTGGCCGGATTATCGATCCGCATACGGCGGTCGGCATTGCCGCGGCTGAGAAGGTGGCGCTCAAAGGCGTTCTCGTCTTCCTCGCCACCGCCCATCCGGCAAAGTTTCCTGACGCCGTGGCCGAAGCGACGAGGGAGAAAGTTCCCTTGCCCCCGCGGCTCGCCGCCCTCTATGACGGGGTGGAGCGGGTGACGGTCCTGCCCCATGATCTGGGGGCCGTCCGGGGCTTTATCCAGGAAAGATTGCGTTCTCCATGAATGTCAGAATTACCAAACTATCCAATGGGTTGACGGTCGTTTCTGACCCCATGCCCGGCCTCGAAAGCGCCTTCGCCGGCGTATGGGTAAACACTGGCGGCCGCAACGAGACCCGCCCCGTCATGGGCGTTTCCCACATGCTGGAGCACATGGCGTTCAAGGGCACCGAGCGCCGTTCCGCCCGGGCCATCGCGGAGGAGATCGAGGCCGTCGGCGGCTATCTCAATGCCTATACCAGCCGCGAGCAGACGGCTTTCCATGCGCGCGTGCTGAAAGCCGATGTAGCGCTCGGCGTCGATATCCTATCCGATATCCTCATCCATCCGACTTTCGAGCAGGGTGAGCTCGAACGCGAGCGCCAGGTGGTGCTGCAGGAACTCGGTCAATCGCGCGATACCCCGGACGACATCATCTTCGATCACTTGCAGGCCGCGGTGTATCCCGATCAGCCGATGGGTTGGCCGATTTTGGGCGAGGAACAAACCGTCAGCCATTTCTCGCGCGAACAGCTCTCCGATTACATGTCGGCGAACTATCGCGCCGGCTCGATGATCCTGGCGGTTTCGGGTGCTGTCGATCACGATGTGCTTGTCACCATGGCGGAAGAAAAATTCTCGGCGCTTAAGCCTGGCGCCGCGGCCGAGCCGCAAGCCGCGGTGTTCGGCGGGCGCGACATGCGCGTGACGGAAGATCTCGAGCAGGCGCATCTTGCTTATGCATTCCCCGGCGTCTCCTCGAGCGATCCGGATTGCTACGCCGCGCAGACTTATGTGATGGCCCTGGGCGGCGGAATGTCGTCACGGCTGTTCCAGGAAGTGCGCGAGAAGCGCGGGCTTTGCTATTCGGTCTATGCGTTCTCCCAGCCCGCAGCGGACAGTGGCATGATCGGCATCTATGCGGGCACCGGCGCAAACGAAGCGGAGGAAATCTCCGCCGTCATCGCGGGCGAGATGGCAGCGCTCGCCACAACTGCCGCGGAAGAAGAAGTCGCGCGGGCCCGCGCACAATTGAAGTCCGGGCTTTTGATGGGGCTTGAGAAGCCTGCCACGCGCGCGGAGCAGATCGCGGCGCAATTCTTCACGTTCGGCCGCGTCATCCCCGTCTCCGAACTGATCTCGAAGCTGGATGCGGTCGACGCCTCGGCGGTGCGCCGTTTCGGTGAGCGCATGATGGCGACGCGCAATCCTGCCATGGCGGCGCTCGGCCCGATCGGCAAGCTGGAATTTCACGATCGATTTGCGCAGAGGTTCGGTGCGCGAACGACAAAGTGTGCCGCTGAATGACCGTCAGCCCCATGGCGTTCATGCGGGGACTTACATTCCCCGGCGGGCAGCAACCCGTGATCAAGGGCGACGGTGTCTATCTTCGTTATCCGCGCATGAGCGACTATCCGGGTTGGGCGAAGTTGAGAGGCGAAAGCCGTGCCTTCCTGTCGCCCTGGGAACCGGTTTGGGCACGCGATGAGTTGACCAAGGGTGCATACCGGCGCCGGCTCAAGCGTTACCAGAAGGAGTCGCGACTGGATTCCGCCTATGCCTTTTTCGTTTTCCGCGAAGAGGACGACGCATTGCTCGGCGGTTGCACCCTTTCCAATGTGCGCCGTGGTGTGACGCAATGCTGCGCGCTTGGCTATTGGGTCGGGGAACGTTTCGCGCGCCAGGGTTACATGTACGCGGCGGTGCGCGCCCTCATTCCGTTCATATTCGCGACGCTTGGGATGCACAGGATCGAAGCAGCCTGCATCCCAACCAACGAACCATCGAAGAATCTCTTGCTCAAGGCTGGATTTCGCGAGGAAGGTCTGGCGAAGCGCTACCTGCAAATCGAGGGCGAATGGCGCGATCATGCGTTGTTCGCTTTGCTTGAAGACGAAGCGCGGTTAGCCTGACGGCTGCTTCCCAGAGAGTCGGATCGGAACACCGTTTGCAAAAGATTTTCGCGTTATTCGCCGCCTGTTTCCTGACGTTCATCGCAACCGCCGCTGCCGCCGCAGCGCCCGTCGCGAAAAATAGCGTGAACTTCGCCGATACGCGGATGATGTTTGAGCTTCGCGGCTCGCTGAAACCTTACAAAGCACCAGCGGGTCAGGAACCGGACGGCTCGGCATGGTACACGCTGGCGGTGGTCAACCAGGCGGACCGCCCGGTCGCACGCGTTCTCCGCGCTGGCCAGCCGCCGTTCCTCGGGTTGCGCTTCTTTCCTCTTCGCGGCAAGCCCGCTCTGCTGCAAGTCGCCAGTTCCGATGCCGGTGTCACGGTTGAGAAAGCGAGAGCGTTTGGCCGGCACGCGTTCCTCGTCACCATTCCGCCCGCAACCGCCGCGACGCTCGCGCTGCGTGTGGCCGACGCGAACGCGCCGCCCTCCGTTTCGGCATGGACCGTTCCGGCGCTAGTTCTGCACAGCAAGCAGCTGGCGATATTCTTGGCGGCGGTCGCTGGCCTGATCGCTGCATCGATCGCCATCACGGCCGGCGTCGCGGTCATGACGTCTCATCTCGCTTCCCGATGGGCTGCAATCACTCTCCTTGCCGTCTTCTTCGTCGAGCTTGCGAATGCAGGTATTTTCGACGCGGGCTGGATGACGGTCGTCGGCGGCCCTTATGGATTCTCCGCAACGATAGCCGGGCTTGCGCTCGCGGCCGGGATCAGACTTGCCGATCTAGTTTCGCCGGTGTCGGAGATCTGGCCTCGCGGACCGATTGTGTTGCTATGGGTCCAGCGCGGCCTCCTTGCGCTATCCGCAGCAGCGTTTCTTGGCGTGCCGGGCTCTGCACTTCTTCTTCAGGTCGCCGTCGTGATCGGCACGGCATTGATCGCCGGCTACCTCGTGAATCGCGGTATGGGCGGAGCGCAGGCGGCACGCGTCCTGGCGCCAAGTGCCACGGTTTTCTCGCTCGTCGCGCTCGCGGCGGCGGTCGTCGATCTGGGGGGCTTCGCAGACAATCCGGCGGCGCCCGCGATTATCGGCGGCTTCGCGGCGGCCGGAGCCGTTCTCCTTGCGCTTGCCATCTCGGCCGGTGAGGGCATCGCCATTCTGTCCGGTGTTCGCCCGCAAACCACCGCTCCGATACCAGTCGCGGAGTCCGAACCCGCCGCACCGGTTTCCGAAAAGCCCGCGCCCTCTTTCGGTAATGCCGCGCTTCAAGCCATCGGGGCGTCGCATCAAGGAATTTTCGATCTCGATTTCGCGCGTGATTCCGTGAAGCTTTCGGCCGAGGCGGCGACCCTGATCGGCTTCACCCATGGGGCGCAAACAATGGCGCACGATTCCTGGATCGCGCGCATTCATACGGATGACCGCGACGTTTACCGACAAGCCGTTGGCGATTATCGCGGACAGCCCGGCCTGGCTTTCCGTATCGAGTTCCGGGCGCGCAGCGAGAGCGGGCGGTATCCGTGGTTCGAACTGCGCGCAACCATGATGGGCGGCCGCGCCGATGCAACGCGCTGCCTCGGCCTGCTCGCCGACGTCACCACGCGCAAGGAAACCGAAGCGGCAGCGGTCGACCGTGCGCTGCGGGACAGTCTTACAGGCCTGGGTAACCGCGTCGCCCTTATGGAAGAACTGGAGCAACTTGGCGGGGCCGTGCGGAATGCGGCGTTCGTGCTGCTCGATATCGATCGATTCAAATCCATCCACGCCAGTCTTGGTGACAAGGGCGGGGACGAGGTTATCGACGCGATGGCGAAGCGTCTTGTGCAGCACCTGGGAACGCGGGCGAAAGTATTTCGTGTCGGCGGCGATGCCTTTGCCGTGCTCGCGCCCGGCATCGCTGCGAATGCCGCGGGACTGGGCACCGAACTGGCCGATACGTGCGGCAAGCCATATCAACGCGAAGGCCGCCAGGTTTTTGCGCCCGCAAGCGCAGGCGCTGTGAGCGGAAGCGATGCGGAAGATCCGTTCGTGCTGCTCAAGAATGCCGAGTTGGCGCTGCTTCAGGCGAAGCGGCGCGGCGGTGCCTGCTCGCGCCTCTACACACCAGATCTCGAGGCGTCCGCTCCCGGCGACGCGGTCGCGCTCGAGGCTGAACTCCACGAAGCCCTGGAACGCAATCAGTTCGAACTCTATTACCAACCGATCGTGCATCTTGCCGACGAAAGCGTGGCGGGTTTTGAGGCGCTTCTTCGCTGGCGCCATCCGACGCGGGGCTTGCTGCTTCCCGAGGAGTTCGTTGCGCATGCCGAAGAAACGGGGCTCATCGCAACGCTGGGCCGGTTCGCGCTCGATCGCGCGACCGCTGACCTGGCTGAATGGCAACGATATTTCCCGATCGATCCGCCGTTAAGCGTGAGCGTGAACGTCTCTCGCCGGCAGTTCCGCGATGAAGGTTTTGTAGCGTCTGTGCAGACTGTGATCGCCCGTCATGACCTGGTGCCTCACACCCTGAAGCTCGAGATAACCGAAAGCGCCATTTCATCGCAGGATGGCGTCGGCGCCGTGGCGGCGCAGCTCCAGTCTCTCGGCGTTGGTCTCGCCATCGACGATTTCGGCACGGGACTCTCCACGCTCGGCCAGCTCAAAGACGTCCCCTTCGAAGTGCTCAAGATCGACAAGAGCTTCTTGTCTTCGGATTCTGGAACGGCGGAAGAGGGCGCGATTATCCTAAACTCGATGGTTTCGCTGGCGCGCGATCTGAATCGTGACGTGGTGATCGAAGGCGTCGAAACAGCGGAGGATGTCGCGCGCGTGAAAGCGGTGGGCTGCCGTTTCGCACAAGGATTCTACTATAGTGCGCCCCTGTCGGCCGCCGACGTGCTCGCTTTTATCGCACATCACTATGGAACGCCGGGAGTGGATAATCGTGGCGAGGCGAAAGCCGCGTCGTCAGGCTCGGCCGGCATTGGTGGATAGGACCGACAGATCGATACCAAGCTTGGCGAGCGCTCCGCTCCATTTTCTTTCCATGTCCGTCTCGAAAATGAGCTTCGAGTCCGGATCGCAATGGACCCATCCATTGAAGCGGATCTCATTCTCGATCTGGCCCGGACCCCATCCCGCATAGCCAAGAGTGAAGACGGCGTGATCCGGCCCGCGCCCCTCGGCCATTGCCCGTAGGATGTCCACCGTTGCAGTCAACGAAACTTCGTTCGTCACTTGCAGCGTCGAATCGCCGGACTCATAGTCGCCGCTGTGAAGAACGAAACCGCGGCCGGTCTCGACGGGGCCGCCGAACAGCACGGGCGCATCCGGCGCGTCGGCGGTGACGCGAATGTCCAGGTTCTTGACGAGTTCGTGAAACCCAAGACCTTCGATCGGCTTGTTGATGATGAGGCCCATGGCGCCTTCGCCGGAATGCGCGCAGATGAAGATGACGCTTTTTTCAAATCGCGGATCGGGCATGCCGGGCAGGGCGATCAGCAGCTTTCCTTCCAGAAAGCTTTCTCCGGCG
>JBQCFD010000274.1:0-26346 GCA_051959625.1 Rhizomicrobium sp. | reverse complement strand
CAAGGCGCGCGGGCTGGTGCGCGAGTTCCTGAAAGAGAAGCACGCGCAATCCATCTGGGTGCGCGTGAATCCGCTCGATAGCGCCGACTTCCGAAAAGATATCGAAACGGTCGTGCCGTCAGCACCCGCCGGGCTGGTGATCCCAAAGCCCGATGGTCCGCACATCCTGAACGTGATCGACGCGCATCTCATCACGCTCGAACAGAATGCCGGGCTTGAGATCGGCAAGATCGGATTGCTGCCGGTGGCGAGCGAAACGCCGGTCGCGGCGCTGAGCTTGCAGGATTATCGCAGCAAGCCGCCGCGTCTCACCGCGCTGTCCTGGGGCGCTGAGGATTTGTCGGCAGCGGTGGGCGCCTCCACCAACCGGGATGAAGACGGCGCGTTCCTGCTCACCTACAAGATCGTGCGGACCATGGCGTTGCTGGCGGCGAAGGCGGCGGGCGTCGATGCCATCGAAACGCTGCATGCCGATTTCCGCGATGCGAAGGGGCTTGAGCGTGTCGCGCGCGCGGCGCAACGCGAAGGCTTCTCCGGCATGCTCGCGATCCATCCCGATCAGGTGGAGACGATCAACGCCGCCTTCACGCCGTCAGCATCGGACGTCGAACATGCGAAGAGAGTCGTCGCGGCGTTCGCAAACGGCGCGGGCGTCGCCTCGCTGGACGGCAAGATGCTCGACCAGCCGCACCTGAAGCAGGCGAAGAAAGTTTTGGAATTGAGCGAGAAAATTCGTTCTCACCAATCCTGAATCGTCATGGCCGCCCTTGTGGCGGCCATCCATTTTCCAGAGGCCAATGTCCCGCGTTAATGGATGGCCGGGACAAGCCCGGCCATGACGGATGAGGGTATGGCGATTAAATCGGTTTGAACGCGCGCGACCGCTTCATGATCCAGGCGTAGAGCACCACGATCAGGATCGCGAAGACGCCAAGGCCGATTTCGTTCATGTAGGCGAAATCGGCGGGCACCAGCGCGAGCGGGGCGTCGGATGAGAAACCGACGATCAATCCGGCGTTCAACACGCCGAACAGGCTTTCGCCCACGATCATGCCGGAGGCCACCAGCACCGCGAGGCGCTTGGAATATTCGGGGCTCGCGGTGCGGTTGGCCCAGACATCGTAGAAATGCCCGATGATCGCGCCGATCACGACCGGCAGGGTCGCGCTCATCGGCAGGTAGATGCCGATGCCGACGGCGAGCGGCGGCAGCGAAATCCATTTGCGCCAGACGAGGAACTCGTTCAGCGCCACGATGATGACGCCGACGACCGCGCCGATCTCGATCGATTTCCAGTCGAGGTTGCCGCCGATCACGCCCTGCGCCAGCGCGCTGATGAGCGTGGCCTGCGGCGCGGCGAGCGGCTGCGCCGTGATGGTGTTGACGTTCGGCGCGCCCGCGAAACCGAAGGCATGCGCGAGCAGGTTCAGCACCGGTGGGATCACCGCCGCGCCCGCGATCACGCCCAGGATCAGCGCCCATTGCTGCGCGCGCGGCGTGGCGCCGACGAGCTGGCCGGTCTTCAGGTCCTGCAGATTGTTGTTGGAGATCGTTGCGATGGCGAACACCACTGACGTCGCGAACAATGCAAAAGCGATCAGCGGCTTCTGCATCTCGCCGGTGGGATGCGTCACCGCCACGAACACCGTCGCGCAGGTGACGATGGCGAGAATGCCGACGCCGGAGATCGGTGAGTTGGAGGAGCCGATGAGTCCCGCCATGTAACCGCAGATCGCCGCGATCAGGAAACCGCCGATCACCACGAAGGGAATGGACGCGATCATCAGCGACGATGTGCTGCCCGCCAGCGCGGTGGGTTGCAGGAAGGCGTAAAGCAGCCAGCCGATGATGGCGAAGCAGATCAGCGCGATGACGCCGATCCAGGCGGGCGACAGATCGGTGTCGCGCAGATCGCCTTCGCCCGCTTTCGCCGCGCGCGACGCGGAGAGCGTGCCGACAACACCGCTCACCACCGGGCCGATGAGCTTCAGCAGCGTCCAGATCGACGCCACCGCAATCGCGCCCGCGCCGATGAAGCGAACCTGCGTGCGCCAGATATGGTCGGTATAGGTGTCGAGCGATCCGGTCAGCGGATGCAGCGAGGTGAGATAAGGCACGAAGCCTGCCCAGGAGATGAGAAGACCCAGCAGCATCGCCAGGCCCACAGAAATGCCGACGAGGTAACCGGCGCCAACCAGCGCCAGCGAATAGCCCATGTCGATGCCGCTGTAGGAAGCCGCGCCAACGGCGAAAAACTTCGTCACTTCGGCGGTGGCGATGCGCGTGGCGGCGAGGAGCGCCATGCCGGCGGAGGCGATCGCGCCCCACACCACGGCCATCAAACCTTCGCGCGATTCTTTCGTCGCCTGTCCGCGCGCGGCATCGCCGACTTCGAGGACTTCGGCGGCGGCGACGCCTTCGGGATAGGGCAGGTCGGAGGTCGTCACCATCGCGCGCCGCAGCGGGATCGTGAACAAAACGCCCAGGATGCCGCCCGAGGCGCAGATCCAGAACGTGTCCCAGAAGGGAAAGTCCGCCCACCAGCCGACGATGAGAAGTCCCGGCAGCACGAAGATGATGGAGGACAGCGTGCCCGCGGACGACGCCACCGTCTGCACGATGTTGTTTTCGAGGATGGTGGAGTCTTTGAACGCGGAGAGAAACGCCATCGAGATGACGGCGGCGGGGATGGAGGTGGCGAAGGTGAGACCGACCTTCAGGCCCAGATAGACATTCGCCGCGGTGAACACGAGCGTGATGAGCACGCCCAGGATCAACCCGCGCAGCGTGATTTCCAGAACTTTACCCTTGGCTGACATGCGACCCGCCCGTTGATTTGCGGGGCGAGACTGTCATGGCTTGGCGCGCAATCCCACCCTCCCCTTAAGGGAGGGTCGAAATTTGCTTTTTGCAAATTTCGGGGAGGGGCAGCGAGCGAAGCGAGTGCCAGCGCCGGACCCCTCCCCGAAAAATTCTTCGCTGTGCTCCGAATTTTGTCGGCCCTCCCTCAAGGGGAGGGCGGAACGTCACGCCATGATCCCCTTCAGATAGCTGTTCATGAGCCGCCCCTCCGGGTCCATCTCGCGACGCAGCGCAACAAAGTCATTCCAGCGCGGATAGAGCGACGCAAAATCTTGCGTCTGCAGATTGTTCAGCTTGCCCCAGTGCGGGCGGCCGCCGTGGCGGCGGAAGATCGGTTCGATCAGCGTGAAGAAGAAGTCGTAGTCGTCCTTGTAATAGGCATGCACCGCGACGGAACCGTGCTCGCCGCCCTGGAAGGGCGAGAGCCAGGCATCGTCGGTGGCGATGCGGCGCGTCTCGATCGGGAAGAACACGTCGGGGCGATGCTGCTCGATGGTCGCCACCACTTCCTTCAGCGCGGAGAGCTGCGCATCCGCCGGCATGTGGAATTCCATCTCGTTGAAGCGCACGGGGCGGTCGGTGGAGAGCAGCTTCCAGCCCTCGTCCACCGCTTCCTCCGGCGTGCCGAAGGTTTCGAGCAGAAGTTTCGCCGCCGTCTTGCGCATGCCGGTGGAGAAGCCGAGCAGGTTGCGCACGCCTTTGAGCATTTCCAGAAAGCCGGTGTCGGTATCCGGCCCGCGCGGGCGCGCCGGCTCGTCGGTTTCGTCATGCGTGATATTGGCGGCAAGGCCGGTGAAGGGGATCGCGTAGAACTCGTAATTGCGATGCTGCTTCCAGCGCTCTTCCGCCCTGCTCACCGTTTCATCGAAATCTTCCAGCCACACGCGGCGATGCAGCCGCTTGTTGTTGGTGGTGCGCAACCTCGCCTGCGTGATGATGCCGAGAGATCCGAGCGACACGCGCGCCGCATTGAAGAGATCCGGATTATGATCGGCACTGCATTCCACGATCTCGCCTTTGGCGGTGACAAGCCGCAAGCCGACCACATCGCCATGAATGGCGCGCAGATGTTTGCCCGTGCCGTGCGTGGCGGTCCCAAGCGCGCCGCCGAGCGATTGCTTGTTGATGTCGGGCAGGTTCGCCATCGCGCGGCCCCTGGCGGCAAGCGCAGGACCCAGATCGCCGAGCCGCGTCCCGGCCCACACCGTGGCGATGCCGTTCGCGTCCACGTCGGTGACGCCGCCGATATTGTCGAGCGTCATCAGCGTGCCGTCGGTCGGCACCAGCGGCATGAAGGAATGGCCCGCACCCACCGCGCGGATCGGCGCTTGCGCCGCGCGCAGGATATTCGCCAGTTCGTCTTCCGACTTCGGCGCCACGCGCAATTCCGGATAGGAATGCTGGATGCCGGACCAGTTGCGCCAGACGAGATCGCCTTTTGCGTTGGTGGAAGGCGGCGCGACAGGTTCGGGCTTCTCTGCAACCGCGCGCTCGTAACCCAGCGCGCCAAGGCCCGCGACGGCGGCCACGCCGACGCCAGAACCGATCAGAACATTGCGGCGATTGACGCTCATCATTTCTCCTCATCCGCCATGAAGCGGATCAGCTTTTCATAATCCTCGCGCGTGCAGGCGCTGCACTGGCCGCCCGCGGGCATGGCCTGGAATCCCGTAATGGCATGTTCGGTCAATGTGGGCAGGCCTTTCTGCCAGCGCGCATCCCAGGCATCGTGGTCATGCACCAGCGGTGCGCCCGAGCCGTCCACGGCGTGGCAGGCCTTGCAGGAATGTTCATAGAGCGAAGCCAGCGCCGGGTCGGCGGGCTTCAGCGATGCCAGCTCCTGCGGCGAAGGCTTGCTCTTGCCGCAGCCGGCCAGCAACAGACCGGCGCACATCAACGCCCAGGCAATACGCATGATCCCCACCCCGAATTGACCGCAAGATTTGTCGCAATCGATCCGCGATGCAATCCCACCCTCAAGGGCGGGCGGTGGGCCGCTGCAAAGAAAAAAAGAGGGAGGGCGTTGAGGCGCCCTCCCTCCCCCCGGCACCCGCCGTTGCCCCCGGCGAATGCCTGCGCGGAACCTGTTTCTTCGACCCTAGTTGCCGGTCGAATAGTGGATGATCTGGCCGGTGTTGCCGATCGCCGAAGCGGTCGCCGTCACGTTTCCGTTCACGTTGACGAGGTTGCCCGTGGTGGAGGCGTTGACGGCCGACTTGTTGATCTGCCAGTTCGTCACGTTGCCATACGGGGCGTTGGTGTCTTCCTCGAAGGTGTTGCTCACCGCGGTCGATGCGAGCGAGACGTCGTTGTTCGCGTTGGTGATGTTGGCGTGCATCGTCGCCGACGGGTCGATCGCCTTGCACTCCTGCGTGGAGTCGACATTGGTCGAGGTCGGGTCCATCGAGATCGACGCGGAGTTGCAGACCGACTGGCTGGCCAGATCGGTGGTGCCGCCGACATTCTTCAGGTTCGCATAGGTATCGGCGTCGATATTGCCCGTCGACACATACTGGTTGTTCAGCACGTTGGTGTTGTTCATCGTGGTGATGTCGATGGCGTTGCCGCCCGCGACCGTCGCACCGGCGACGTTGCCCTGGATGTTCGTCGAGTTCAGCTGCAACGTCGCGGTCTGATCGGTGAGGTTGACCTGACCGTTCAGGATGTTGCTCGTGCCGCCGCTATTGCTGCTGTCCGCGTAGGCCGAGGCCGTCAACAGGGTCAGCGTCGCTGTAGCCGTGATAAGGGTCTTGGCGAGGCGCGTCATAGGGTGTCTCCTTTGGTTTCACGTAAGAAGTGGTTGCCACGCGGGGCAGGTTGGGGCGGTGATCGTCCGGGCCGGCGAGCGGATCGGCCGCCGTTCCGAGCTGGGATGTGCAGGCCGTGGCCGGCGTGTGGTAGAGGCGCGATACGATCTCCAGCACCGCGCGCTCGACGACCGAGCGCACCGCGAGCTGGATCGGCTCCAGCGCGCTTTCGCCCACGCTGGCGTCGAAGAAGGTGTGGCCCAGGAAGTCGAAGACGCCGGCCTGGATCTGACGGCCGATGATCTGCTTCTGATAGGAAATCACGTCCACGACTTCGAGCGTGTTGGTATCGACAAGACGAAGGTCGAGGCCGACATTCATCACATACATGTTGGCGCCCATCGTGCCCTTCAGCGAGTTCGTGGACACGCCGCTGCCGTCGGCATTGGCGCCTTCCGAACGGATGTTGAAGTTCACTTCGGTGATGCCGCCGACGAGGTAGTAGTCGGAGCCCGGGATCGAGCCCGCATAGATCTTGCGGTAGTCCGCGCCTTGCGGGCCGCTCTGCGGGCCGTCTCCGGCGATCAGCTTGTTGTTGGCGTATTTCAGCTCCATCTCGGCGACGGAGGTGTCGAAGCGCTCGACCAGCGGAACGCCCGCCTTCGCCAATGCGCTCATCGCCATGAGAGCCGCGCCTTGCGTGATCTCGCGGCCGGAATTGTCGGAGCTGATCTTGCCGGTGTAGTCGGCGATCTGGCCCACCGCGATGCGCACCGGCTTGGCGGAGGTATAGCTCGCCAGGCAGCGCAGCGCGCTCGAATAGGGAGTTTCGTTCGCGATCACGGGCGAGCCGCCGATGGGCGCCGTGTAACGGCCCGTGGTCGAGCTGGCTTCGGGCGTGATGCAGCCGGAAAGGGCAATGGCTGCAAGTCCGAAGACCAGCGATCTGGTCAGAAATTTACGTCCGCGCGGTGTCATGGGAGGGGCTTCCCTTCATCCTTCACTATTCAGTGGCCGTTCATGCTCACAGTGGCCGTCTGGTTACCGTTGTTGGTCTGAACCGAGTTCACGACGACGGTGTTGTTGGTTCCGGTCGTGATCACGTTCAGCGAATTGCCGATTGCAGAAGCCGTGCCGGTCGAGCTGTGCCCAAATCCGACACCCGACGAGCCGCTCAGCGGATTCATGTTCTGAACCCCGGACTGCTGGCTCATGGTCGAGGACTGGAACTGGCCGTTAACGACGGAAAGGTTGCCGTTGCCGTCGCGCAGCGAGGCGTTGACGGGCTGGTTGAGGTTGCCCGCGCTCATGCCGTAGCCGGAATTGTAGCTGCCGGCGTCGCTGTAGACCTGGGCGAATGCCGGAGAGGCGAACGCCGCAAAAAGTGCGGCAAGGCAGATGGCTTTGGTATTATAGGACATGGTGGTGTGCTCGTTGTTCCGACCCGCAAAGGAGCAACGGCCATGCCAAGTCCTAACGGCTGTTAAGCCAAAGCGTGTTTCAAAGCGGGACCAGGGCGGCTAGATTCCGCGCAATTCCGGGAAAAGAGGCAGGCGTGGCACGGCTGGAGTTCTTCTTCGATTGCTCCTCACCCTGGACCTATCTCGCCTTCACCCGCATCCACGACATCGTCGCGCGGACCGGAGCGGAGATGGTCTGGCGTCCCATTTTGGTCGGCGGCGTGTTCAACGCGGTTAATCGCGACGTTTACGAGCGCAGGGCTCATCCCGATCCGCGCAAGGCGTCCTATTCCGGGAAAGACCTGCAGGACTGGGCGCGGCTCGCCGGTATCGCGATCGGCAAGCCCCAGCCTTTTCCGGTGAACGCGGTGCTGGAGATGCGCTGCTGTCTGGCCGCCGACGAGAAGGGAAAGCTGGTCGCCTTCGCGAAAGCGGCGTTCGAGGCGTATTGGGGCGATCTCAAGGATGTCAGCAAACCCGAGGTGATCGCGGAGGTCTGCCGCGTTGCGGGCCTTAACCCTGATGAGATACTGGCGCGCGCGGCGGCGCAGGATATTAAAGACAAGCTGCGCGCCAACACCGAAGAGGTGATCGCGCGCGGCGGCTTCGGCTCGCCCACCATGTTCGTGAACGGCGACGACATGTATTTCGGCAATGACCGCCTGCCGCTGGTCGAAGCGGCCTTGATGCGCGCGGCCTGACGGACACGGTTATAGAGTATGGACGCAACCACCCCGCCCCATGAGTTGCCCGAAGAAGGCCCGCAACCCTTCCTGCGCCTGCCATGGCCGGTCAGCGTCGTGGCGAGCCTGCTGCTTCTCATCGAATTGGCGATGTCCTTCCTGCCGGCGACCGCCATCGAGACGATCATCGTTCACTATGGCTTCGTGCCGGCGCTCTATTCGAATGCGTTCCTCGCCGCGCACGATATCCATGTGAGCCTTCCCGGCCGCGTGCTCCCGTTCGTCACCTACATCTTCCTTCACGCGAACTGGGCGCATGTCATGGTCAACACGCTCTGGCTGCTCGCCTTCGGCCCGGTTGTCGCGCGCCGGTTCGGGCCCACGCGCTTTTTCGTCTTCTTTCTGATTTGCGGCATCGCAGGCGCGGCGCTGCATCTGGCGCTCAACTGGGCCGCGCTCGAGCCGGTCATCGGCGCCTCGGCCGCCATCTCGGGCCTGATGGCCGCCGCGTTCCGGCTGATCGGTCACGACGGCGCGCCGGGCATGGAGCCCCAGGCGCCGGCGTCCCTGTTTTCGCGGCGAATCGTGATCTGGTCGGCGGTGTGGATCGCCCTTAATATTATTGCCGGAATGACCGGCATCGGGGCCGGACCCGGGATCCAGCTCGTCGCCTGGCAGGCGCATTTGGGCGGATTTATCGCCGGACTGCTGCTGACAGGCGCTTTCGATCCCCTGAACCGCTTGAAGCCTGCCCCGTTGTAAATAGATAAAGAGCGAGGAACCCGGACGGAGGCTTCCATGACCGACAACCATCCCGCCAACGGCGCCGACGCCGTACGGCCTCCGCCGCAGGCATCCCATCCGCCGTTCCCGGCGGTGAGGCTACTCTACGCGATCGGCTTCGCCATTCTCGGCTGGTTCGTGCTGTGGATCCTGTTCGCCATCGGCATCGTGCAGTTCGTGGTGCTGGCCATCAACGGCAAGGTGAACGACGAACTGAAGGCGTTCAGCGTCAATCTGGTGCAATATCTGTGGGAACTCCTGGCCTTCATCACTTTTGTCCGCGATGAGCAACCGTTCCCCATCGGCCCATTCCCCAGACACGCCTGAAGGCAGGGCCGCGCTGGATCTGTTCCAGCTTTCGCCGGACCTGCTTCATCTCAATCATGGCTCCTACGGCGCCGTGCCGAAGATCGTGCGCGCCGAGCAGGATCGCCGGCGCGCGCAGATCGAAAGCAATGCGACGGGATTTTTCCGCGACGAACTGCCGGGCGAACTGCGCCGCCTGGCGGGTCTGGCGGCGCAACGCTTCGGCGGCGATGCGCAAGGCTGGGTGTTCTGCGAGAACGCCACGCAGGCGGTGAATTCCGTGCTGGCCTCGTTCGGCCTCAAACCCGGCGACGAGATCGTCACCACCTCCCACGCCTATGGCGCGGTGATGAAAGCGATGGCGATCTGGGCGCAACGGTTTGGTGCGCAGGTCGTGCGTGCGCCGCTTCCGCTCATTGTCGAGAGCGAGGACGTGATCGTGGACGCGATCGCGCGCGCCTTTTCGGATCGCACGAAACTGCTCATCGTCGATCACATCACATCGGCGACGGCGACCGTTTTTCCGGTGCGGCGGATCGTGACGGCTGCGAAGAAGCGCGGCATCGCCGCGCTGGTCGACGGCGCGCATGTGCCCGGACACCTGCCGCTGGACGTCGAAGCGATCGGCGCCGACTGGTACACCGGCAATGCGCACAAATGGCTGTTCGCGCCCAAAGGCTGCGCGCTTCTGTGGACCGCGGCCGCGCAACGGGACAAGACACGCCCGGTCGTGCTCTCGCATGGCGCACCGGACGGCTACACCGAGGCGTTCGACTGGATCGGCACGCGCGACGTCACGCCCTGGCTCTGTTTCGAGGCGGCGGCGCGGTTTCATGATTCGCTGGGCGGCGATGCGCTCATGGCGCGCAACCGCGCGCTGGCGGCAGACGCGGCAAGGGCGCTCTCCACGATTTGCGGCTTGCAGCCGAGCGCGCCGGAATCTCTGCGCGGCGCAATGGCGTGCTTGACGTTGCGGAGATCGGATGCGGATGCGTCCGCTGGCGTCGCCTTCATGCGCGCCCTGCGCGATTGCTGCGGCGCAATAGTACCGGCCTATGTTTTCGATCGGATGCTTTGCGTGAGGATTTCCGCGCAGATTTATAACGACGCGCGAGATTATGCGCGTCTTGCCGAGGCGATTCCTGTTGCGTTGCAGCAGATCGGAGTGCGGTGAAATCATTTCACCTTGCATGATGCGGTGCAGTAAAAAGCCCTGTTACTATTGATACTATTCATGAAAACAGGTGTTGCATCGCAATCACAAGCGATCTGACAAAAGGTCACAATTCAGGAAATCCAAGACATTTTACTTGCCGAGAATTGAATCGGCCTTTCACTATCCTGCAATGCAGCACTCCGCGTCAGGTGATCCCGCTCGGACCGCCCGTTCGAGCGAAGGAGAGCTGACGTTTTGTCATCGGTAGTACGCACAAGCAAAAAACAGGGGAGCCCCAAGTAGATGTCTGTCACGCGTAACGTACGAGTCGTCCGTTCCAGCACACTCATTGCAGCCTTGCTTCTTTCCACCGCGCTCGCAGCGCCCGCCTTCGCCCAGATCGAAGAAGTCGTCGTCACCGCGCAGAAGAAAAGCGAAAACGCCCAGACGGTCCCGATCGCGATGACCGCCTTCACGTCGCAGGATCTGAAGGATCACCAGGTCGACCAGTTCAAGGACCTCGTGTTCTCGACGCCGAACGTCAGCTACACGAAAGGCAATTTCACCGGTTCCGATTTCCAGATCCGCGGCATCGGCATCACCGCCATCGGTTATGACGCCGAATCCGGCGTCGCCGTGCACGAAGACGACGTCTTCCTGTCGAACCCGCCGCTCGCCGAAGCGAACTTCTACGATCTCGACCGCATCGAAGTGCTGCGCGGACCGCAATCCACGCTCTATGGCCGCGGCGCCACCGGCGGCACCGTGAACATCATCACGGCGAAGCCCGACCTCGACGACTTCCACGCCAATCTCGAAGGCACCTACGGCAACTACGACTACCAGGAAGTGAAGGGGATGGTGAACATTCCCATCATCGAAGGTCAGCTCGGCGTGCGCCTCGCCGGCGACTGGCTGCAGCGCGACGGCTTCGTCACCAATGTCGCCAACGGCAACAAGATCGACGGCCGCAACCAGTATTCGCTGCGCGGCAGCCTGCGCTGGCAGCCGACGTCGCACACGACGATCGACATCGTTGCCGCGGCCTCGCACGAAGACGACAACCGCATGCGCGCGCAGAAGCAATATTGCGCGACCGATCCCTCCGGAACGCTGGGCTGCTTGCCGGATTCGCTCGCGAACGGCGAAGTCAACCTGAACGCCGCGCAGTCCACGGTGGCGTCCAGCGTGCAGGGCTTCAACTCCGCCTTCGCCGGAACGCCGCTCGCGGGTCTCGGCAATGCGCTGGGCCTTTATGATCTGTCCACGGCGCCGACGCTGCCGGCGCTCTGCAGCCAGCCGGGCAATCCGTGCAACCCGTCCGATCCGCGCAAGGTTTATTCGGATTTCGATCCGTCCTACCGCGCGCAGGACGCGTTCTACGCGCTCAACTGGAAGCAGAACATCACGAGCTGGCTCGATTCCACGCTCGTGGTCGGTTACGACCGCGCCGAGACGTTCTCCCAGGAGAGCTACAACAACGTCAACGGATTGAACTTCGATCCGGTGCGTCTGGCGACGTCCGAAGGCACCTTCCTCGGCCTGATGAACGCGCTCGGCGGTCCCGCCTATGCGGCGAACTTTGCGCCGTTCTTCTCGCATCCCGGCGAGCTTCCGGTTTCCGCGCCGGGCAATCTCGGCCTGATCAGCGGCGACATCGCGAAGTTCACGCCGCAGGCCACCGCCTTCGACCAGTCCAACGGCTATTCGCGGCAATATTCGGCGGAGTTGCGTTTCAACACCAACTTCCAGGGACCGTTGAACTTCCTGCTCGCGGGCTACTATCTGCGCACCAAGACGACCGGCAACTACTTCGTCGATACCCCGACGCTGGATTATCCGTCGATCGTCCTGGGCGGCATCGAAGGCATGTCCTCGCCGGCCGCAGCGGCGCTGTGCGCGTCCACCGGCTGCATCTTCGGGCCGGGCTACTACAACAACAACGGCAACCGCGACACCCTCACTTCGAAGGCGATTTTCGGCGAAGCCTATTACGATGCGATTCCCGATCTCCTGAAGTTCACCGCCGGCTTGCGCTGGACGCAGGACGAGAAGAACCAGACGGGCCGCATCGAATTGCTGGACGGTCTCATTCCGATCGGAACGACCGGCAACGCGAACGACGTGATCTCCGCGCTTGCCGCGCAGGGACAGCAGGACTTCGACGGCTCGGTGCCGGGCGATCAGGCCTGGCAGGTCAACCACGTGACCTACAACAAGGTGACCGGCCGCTTCGTCGCCGACTACACGCCGAAGCTCGACTTCACGGATCAGACGTTGATCTACGCATCCTATGCGCGCGGCTATAAGGCGGGCGGTTTCAATCCGGGCGTGGCGCCGGGTCTGGGTGTTCCGGTCAGCTACAAGCCGGAATCGATCGATGCGTTCGAGCTCGGCACCAAGAACCTCCTGCTCAACGGCACGCTGCAGGCCAATGCCGATGTCTGGTACTACGACTACAAGAACCTTCAGGTATCGGCGATCGAGAACAACACCTCGGTCAACCAGAACATCAATGCGAAGCTGTGGGGCGTGGAAGGCGAATTCTTCTGGGCGCCCGACACGCATTGGCAGTTCAACATGAGCTTCGGCACCACCCAGTCCAACATCGGCAACGCCGCGCTGGTGGACGACCGCAATCCGACCGCGGGCCGAAGCGATGTCGTGCTCATCAAGGACGCGACGTTGAACGCCACCTCCGGCCAGAACTGCGTGCTCTACATGACCGGCGGCCAGACGCTTGCACCTGCGGACAATCCCGCGCTGCAGGCGGCATTGGCGGCGGCCGGCGCAGGCGGAATCTTCTTCGCCCCGCCGGGCGGCTCGCACGCGCTCGCATCGCATGGTGTCGCGAACACCAACTACGGCACGTGCAGCACCGCGGCCGATCCGATCCTGAATGCGTTCGGCTACACCCGCACCGATCCGACCGGAAAAGGCTCGGCGTCGGGCGCGTTCGTGAACCTGAAGGGCAATCAGCTGCAGAACACGCCGGACTTCACGGTCAGCGTGGGCGCGCAATACACCTTCGATCTGGACGGCGGGTACACGCTGGTGCCGCGTGCCGATTACTACTGGCAGAGCCACATGTTCGCGCGAATCTTCAACGACAGCGCGGACCGGATCAAAGCCTGGGGTGTCGGCAACGCCCAGATCACGCTCAATGCCCCGGACAATGCCTGGTACGCCTCGCTCTGGGTCAAGAACGTGTTCGACAGCAACAACGTGACCGGCGAGTACCTGGCCAGCGCCACCTCGGGGCTTTCGACCAATATTTTCATGGGCGATCCCCGGACCTACGGCATCACCGCGGGGGTCCATTTCTAGGTTGCGCCGCCAGAAGCGCGGAAAATCAGGGGCGCCGGGAGGCCGGCGCCCCTTTTTCATGCCCCCAACGCATGGCTTGCGCACCCATTTTAGAATACCCGGTATATTGCTTCCCCCGCGGAAATCCCGCGAAACAGTGTGACATTCCGAGCACAAGCATCCGAACAAATGGCTCTGGAAAAACAGGTCTGCTGACAATCTTCTTGCGACGAATGGGGTGTTCCGCCACAGTTTCGAATGACAAGATAGCCATCTCCCGGCTCAACCGGGCCGGGAAAATAGCGTCACATCTCGCCATAAAGGCGGGATGCAATGGGGAGCCCTGGAAATGTTTGCTACGCGTTCTGCGCGGACCGGTAGGTCCATGACATTGATCGGCGCATTGCTTCTTTCATCGGCACTTGCCGCGCCGGCTTTTGCGCAAATTGAAGAGGTGGTCGTTACCGCCCAGAAAAAATCGGAAGACATCCAATCCGTTCCGATTGCAGTGTCCGCGTTCAGTTCGCAGGACCTGGCGGCCCACCAGATCGAAGGCTTCAAGGATCTGCAGTTCGCGATCCCGAGCGTGTCCTTCACCCACGGCAACTTCGGCCCGTCGAACTTTACCATCCGCGGTATCGGTTCGGCCGCCGTGTCGACTTCGGGTGACAGCGGCGTCTCGATCAACATCAACCAGGTTTACCTGAACTCCCCGCCGCTGACGTCGGCGACCTATTACGACGTGTCGCAGATCCAGGTGCTGCGCGGCCCGCAGTCGACCCTGTGGGGACGCAACGCGACGGGCGGTGCGATCGACATCGAGACGAACAAGCCCGCGCTTGATGCCTTCGCCGCCAACCTCGAAGGCACCTACGGCAACTTCAACGACGAAGAAGTTCGCTTCATGGCGAACATGCCGATCATCACCGACCAGTTGGGCGTCCGCGTCGCCGGCTTCTGGGAGAACCGCGACGGCACGGTGAAGAACATCTATCCGGGCCTGAACCCGGGGTCGGGCGTCGACAGCAAGATCGACAGCCGCGACGACTACTCGCTCCGCGGATCGTTGCGCTGGCAGCCGACGTCCAAGACGACGTTGGACCTTCTCGTTCAGACCAGCCACGAAAACGACACGCGCGTCCGCGGCCAGGTCCAGCTTTGCGATCGCGTCCCGTCGGGCATCCTGGGCTGCTTGCCCGACAAGCTGGGTTTCCAGGCGACGAACGGTAACGCGACGCTCGGCACCGAGCTTGCGAGTAACTACTTCCTGACGAACACGAACCCGTTGCTGGCTCCGTTCAGCCTGTTCGACATCACCGGCCCGGGCGCGTCCCCCGGACAGAGCGCCGGCGCGATCATTCCGCATTCGATGACGGCGGTGAACACCGACTTCACCCCGGTGTCGCGCGGCAAGGACTTCTTTGCGAGCGCGCATCTGGAGCAGCGTCTGACGGACTGGTTGACCGCGAGCGTTACGCTCGGCATGGACAACAATTCCGGCCTCAGCCAGCAAAGCTACAGCAACGGCCCGGGCGATTCGCTGAACTCCGCGGCGACCTGCACGCAGCTGTTCGTGGTTTCCGGCGGTCTGGACGTCACCTGCACGCCGATCCCCGGCGTGACGCGGTTGACGGCCGCGCAGGGCATCTTCGCGGCAGCCTTCCCGCTGAACTACAACGCGTATTATGCGGGTCATGTGGGCACGCTGCCGATCTCGCAGATCGCCGGCAACATGAATACCGGAATCGCGAGCGGCAGGATCCGCGACTATTCGGGTAACGTGCAGGGCTACGACCAGATCGACGGCCGCGACAACGAGTGGTCCGGCGAACTGCGCTTCACGTCGAACTTCGAAGGGCCGTTCAACTTCAACCTCGGCTTCTATCACAACGCCGATCGCAACGACGCGCACTACTACGTCGTCGCGAATTCGCTGGACTACGACGCGGCACTGCTCGGTGCGGCTTCGGTGGCGGATGGCTTCACGCTCTTCCCGTCGCAATACGACAACGACAACGAGCGCTATACGCTCACCTCCAACGCGGTGTTCGGCGAAATCTATTACAACTTCACGGATGAGCTGAAACTGACCGCCGGTGCGCGCTATACCGAGGACCGCAAGACCTTCCAGTCCGGCCAGGTGCTCCTCAACAGCGCCGTTCCGAACGGAACGCAGTCGTTCAGCTGGATCAGCCTGCCGCCTTCGGCAAACGCCTCGGGTGGCTGCGGCAGCGCAATCAACAATCCTGGCGGCCTGCCCTGCTACAGCAACCAGTCCACGACGTTCAAGGAATGGACCGGCCGCGGCGTTCTGGATTGGACCCCGAAGCTCGACTTCACGGATGAAACGCACATCTACGCGTCCTATTCGCGTGGCGTGCGCGACGGCGGCTTCAACCCCCCGCCGCTCAATCCGGGCGACTTCCCGCTCACCTTCGCGCCGGAAACGCTCAATGCTTACGAAGTGGGTACGAAGAACACCCTCTTCGACGGCACGATGCTCGCGAACCTGACCGGCTGGTACTACGACTATAAGGGCTATCAGGTCTCCGAAATCGTGGACCGCACGTCGATCAACCAGAACATCAACTCCAAGCTCTGGGGCGTGGAAGGCGAAATGTTCTGGGCTCCGGTCGAGGATCTGCAGTTCAACGCGAACTTCGGCTACACGCACTCCGCGATTGCCAACGAGCTCGATGTCGATCCGCGCAACCCGCTCGGAAACAACATCACGGCGAACTCGCTGCTGGTGAAGGATGCGACGAACGGTTCGATGTGCGTCATCAACGGCGCGACGAACCCGATGTTGAATCCGTTCCTGGTCGGCGCGTTCCACCTGACGACGCCGCCGGCGCCGACGGTGATCAATGGCGTGACGGCGAACACCGCGTTCGGTTACGGCGCTTGCACGGCCGCTGGCCAGGCTGCCGTGAATGGCGGCGCGTTCGGTCCGGGCTATACGGCGGGCCAAGGCAATCCGGTCAACCTGAAGGGTAACCAGATGCCGCTGACGCCTCCGTGGACGGTGAGCGTGGGCGTTCAGTACACCTTCCACCTGGGCGGCGACTACACGCTGATCCCGCGTGCGGACTACTACTGGACCGACAGCCAGTGGGGCCGCATCTTCGAGGACGGCGCCGACCGCATCAAAGCATACGACGTTGCCAACGCGCAGATTCAGCTGAATGCGCCTGACAACAGGTGGTATGCCCGCGCGTGGGTCCAGAACATCTTCGACAAGCACAACGAAACGGGCGAGTACCTGACCGACGCTTCGTCGGGCCTGTTCACCAACGTGTTCGTCGGTTCGCCGAGGACCTACGGCATCACGCTGGGCATCAACATGTAACTGCGAAAGCAGTCGCGAACAGGGGCGCCGGGAAACCGGCGCCCTGTTTCTTTGCGCCGGTTCCATGTTGGGTTTGCGCCCGCGCGGTGCCAATCTCCGCCCGGACATCGTTCGCGGAGGCACCCATGGAAACGCGCAACATCGGAAAGTCGGATTTGCGCGTCTCCGCGGTCGGCCTCGGCTGCAACAATCTGGGCAGGGCGCTGGATCTGGAGGCTGCGCGCAAACTGGTGCATCGCGCGCTCGATCTGGGCGTCACGCTTTTCGATACCGCCGACATCTATGGCGAGAAGGGCGGCTCGGAAACCCAGCTCGGCGAGATCCTCGGCCCGCGCCGCAAGGACATCGTGCTCGCCACGAAATTCGGCATGCCGATGAGCGACACCGACAAGGGCGCGTCGCGCGCCTACATCCTGCGCGCGGTGGAAGACAGCCTCAGGCGCCTGAAGACCAGCTGGATCGATCTCTACCAGCTCCACCAGCCGGATCCCGCCACCCCGATCGAAGAAACGTTGCGCGCGCTCGACGATCTGGTCCGCGCCGGCAAGGTGCGCCATATCGGGTGCTCGAACCTGAAGGCGCCGCAGGTGAAGGAAGCCGCGAGCGTGGCGCGCGAGAAAGGGCTCACCCCTTTCATCTCCGCGCAGGACGAATACAGCCTTCTCGTGCGCGATGTGGAGCGCGAGCTGATTCCGGCGCTGGAAGCCGAAGGCATGGGCCTGCTTCCCTATTTCCCGCTGGCCAGCGGCCTGCTCACCGGCAAGTACAAGCACGGCGCCACGCTTCCGCCGGGCACGCGCATGGCGTCCATCAAGCGGCTGGCGGACCGTTACATGACCCAAGCCAATTGGGCGATCGTGGACAAGCTGCAGGCGTTCTGCGACGCGCGCGGCCGCACCATGCTGGAGCTCGCCTTCAGCTGGCTCCTCTCGCGGCCCTGTCTTTCCAGCGTCATCGCCGGCGCCACCAAACCCGAGCAGGTCGAGATGAACGTGAAAGCGGCGGGCTGGAAACTATCCGCGGACGAGCTGGCGCAACTCGATCGCATCACGAAGAAAGAATAGTTAGGCAAAGCCGCGGAGGTTCCGTTCCATCCCGATTCCGTCATGGCCGGCTCTATGGTCATGACGAAGGCAGGTGATCCGTGCGGCGCCGCGCGCGACCTTCGCCTATTATTCCGCGGGCGCCGCGGCGTGTTTGTGGCCGCGGCCGCCCTTGCGGCTGAAGCGCTCGCCCAGGTGATCGAGATAGGTATAGATCACCGGCGTGATGTAGAGCGTGAGAAGCTGCGACAGCATGAGGCCGCCGACCACGGCAAGACCGAGCGGCTGGCGGGTTTCGCCGCCGGCGCCGAAACCGATGGCGATCGGAAGCGTGCCCATCAACGCGGCCATCGTCGTCATCATGATCGGGCGGAAACGGATCACCGCCGCTTCGAAGATCGCGGTTTCCGCCGGCACGTTCTCGCCGCGCTCGCGCGCCAGGGCGAAGTCGATCATCATGATCGCATTCTTCTTCACGATGCCGATCAGCATGATCATGCCGACGAACGCGTAAAGGCTGAGCGGAACGCCGAAAATGTAGAGTGTGATGAGCGCGCCCACCGCCGCCGACGGCAGGCCGGAAAGGATGGTGAGCGGGTGGATGAAGCTCTCATAGAGGATGCCCAGGATGATGTAGACCACCACGAGGGCCGCGATCAGCAATATGCCCGATCCGCGGGAGGATTCCTGGAATGCCTGCGCCGTGCCCTGGAACGATGTCTGGATCGTGGCCGGCATGCCGATCTGGCGCTGCACGCGGCCGATCGTGGATACCGCGTCGCTCAGCGCGTAACCCGGCGCCAGATCGAAGGAGATCGTCACCGACGGCAGCTGCCCCTGGTGGTTGACGCTGAGCGGCATGGTGCTGCTGGTGATCTTCGTCACCGAGGTCAGCGGCACCAGCGTGCCGTTCTGCGCCGTCACGTAAAGACGCGAAAGATCGGACGGGCCGGCCTGATATTTGTCCTCCACTTCCAGGATCACCTGGTAGGTGTCCGACGAGCCGTAGATCTGCGAGATCTCCTCGCCGCCGAACGCAGCACCCAGTGCGGTTTCGATGGCCGCCGGCGTCACGCCCAGCGCGGCGGCGCGGTCGCGGTCTATCACGACATTCACCGCCGGCGTGGAGAGCTGAAGGTCGCTCGTCACTTCGGTGAAGCCCGGCGCGGTGGACAGCGCGTTCATCAACCTGTTGGACCAGTCCTGCAGCTCGTTCATGTCGAGGTCCTGCAGCGTGTACTGGTATTGCGATTTGGTCAGATGCCCGCCCATCCGGATCATCGGCGGCACCTGCATGTAGACGTTGATGCCGGGAATGTTGGACAGCTTCTTCTGCAGCTCGCGCGCGACCTCGGCCGCGGAGAGGCTGCGCTGCGAGAGCGGTTTCAGGCTGGCGAACATGCGGCCGCTGTTGACGCCCGAGCTCGAGCCGCCTGAACCCACCGCCGACATGAAGCCTTCGATGTTGGGATCCCTGGCGACGATGGCCGCGGCCTGCTGCTGATAGCGCACCATCTGTTCGAACGAGGTTCCGTCGGCGGCTTCGGTAAGGCCGAAAACCTGTCCCTGATCGCTCGTCGGCAGGAAGTCCTGCTGGCTGATCATGAACATGCCCACCGTCGCCGCGATGCTGCCGAGGAAGACGACGAAGATGATGCGGTGATGCTCCAGGCTCCAGCGCAGCGTGCGCTCATAGCCTGACTGGATGCGGTCGAAGGTGTGCTCGCTCCATTTGTAGAAGCGGTTGTGCGGGCGGTCGTGCTCGGAGTGCAGCAGCCGCGCGCAAAGCATCGGCGTGAGCGTCACCGACACGATGCCGGAGAACACGATCGCCAGCACGATGGTGACGGCGAATTCGTGCAGCAGCCGCCCGATGATCCCGCCCATGAACACCAGCGGGATGAACACCGCAGCCAGAGACATGGTCATCGACAGGATGGTGAAGCCGATCTCGCGCGATCCCTTCAGCGCCGCTTCGAACGGCCGCTCGCCTTCCTCGACGTGGCGCACGATGTTTTCGAGCATGACGATGGCGTCGTCGACCACGAATCCAACCGACAGCGTCAGCGCCATGAGCGAGAGGTTGTCGAGGCTGTAGCCGAGAAACGACATGCCGGCGAAGGTGCCGATGACCGCGATCGGCAGCGCCAGCGACGGAATGACCGTCGCCATCAGCGTTCGCAGGAAAACGAAGATCACGCCCACCACCAGCAAGGCGGCGATGAGGAGAGTTTCTTCCACGTCGTTGACGGAGTCGCGGATCGACTGGCTGCGGTCGTAGAGCACGTTCAGCGACACCGTGGCCGGCAGCTGCTCCATGAAGTGCGGCAGGATGCTCTTTATCTCGTCCACCACCTGGATGGTGTTCGATCCGGGCTGGCGCTGGATGGCGAGGACGATCGCGCGCTTCTGGTTGTACCAGCTGGCGACGAACTTGTTCTCCACACCGTCCACGGCGCGGCCGACATCCTCCACGCGCACCGGCGCGCCGTTCTTGTAGGCGATGATCTGCTTGTTGAAGACGTCGGCATTCTCGAGCTGGCCGCTGGAATGCACGACAACCGACTGCTTGCTGCCGTTCAGCGATCCGGTGGGGATGTTGGGATTGGCGGCATTGGCGATGTTGGCGACCTGATCGATGCCGATGCCGCGCGCGGCCAGCGCCACGGGATCGGCCTGGATGCGCACCGCGAATTTCTGCGATCCATAGACGTTGACCTGCGCCACGCCGTTCAGCGTGGAGATCTGCCGGGCGAGCAGCGTCTCGGCGTATTTGTCGACTTCCTGCAGCGGCAGCGTGGGCGAACCCATCGCCAGATACATGATCGGCGAATCCGACGGGTTCACCTTCCGCATCGTGGGCGGCGTCGGCATGTTCTGCGGAAGCTGGTGGCCGGCCGCGGAGATCGCCGCCTGCACGTCCTGCGCGGCGCCGTCGATGTTGCGGTCAAGATCGAACTGGATGGTGATCTGGGTCGAGCCCTGCGTGCTCGAAGACGTCATCGAGCTCACGCCCGCGATGGTGGAGAACTGGTTCTCCAGCGGCGTCGCCACCGCGGAGGCCATCGTGTCCGGATCGGCGCCCGGCAGCGAGGCATAAACCACGATGGTCGGGAAATCGACGGACGGCAGCTCGCTTACCGGCAGCGAGGTGTAGCCGAACAGCCCGAAGATCACCAATCCCGCCATGAGCAGGATCGTCATGACCGGCCGGCGGATGAATGGTTCGGAGATGTTCATTTGCGCGCGGCGCTGCGGTGGCCGCCGTGCTTGCCCTGGATGGCCACCGGCTTGCCAGGCATGACGCGCAGCTGTCCCTCGGTGATGACCGTATCGCCGGCCTTCAGCGCACCCCGGATGGCGCTGGTATTGCCGTCATCGTAGAGCACCTCGACGGGGATGAGTTTCGCATTGCCGCCGGCGAGCGCGTAAACATAACGCCCGTCGGGGCCGACATTCACCGCCTCGTGCGGAACGACGAGGACATTGTTGTACTGGTTCAGCGCAACGCCGACATCGACGACCTGTCCGGGTACGAGGCGGTCGTCGGCGTTCGGGAACGTCGCGCGCAATTCGATCGTGCCCGTGGTCGCGCTCACCGCATTGCCCACGAAATCCACCTTCGCGCTTTCATGCGTCTGCGCGGCGTTGTGCACCTGGATGTTCGCGTTCAACGCGCCGGCGGCCATGCGGCTCTGAATCTGCGGCAGGTCGGACTGCGGCAGGAAGAAGGAGACCTTCACCGGATGGATCTGCGTGATGGTGACGAGCGCGTTGGTGTCGTTCGCCTTGATGAGATTGCCCGGCTGGATGAGGATCGGCCCGGTCTTGCCGTCCACCGGCGAGCGGATCACCGACCATTCCAGATTGAGCGCCGCGGTATCGGCGGCGGCCTTGTCCGCTTTCACGGTCGCGGTCAGCGCCTTGGCTTGCGCCACGTATTGATCGCGCTGCGAAGCCGCGACAGCGCCCATCTTGGCGAGCGTGGAATAGCGTTGCGCGTCGTTGCGCGCGCTGGCGAGGGATGCTTCGTCACGCGCGGTCGTCGCCTGCGCCTGGGCGAGCGCAGCCTGGAACGGTTTGGGATCCAGACGGAAGAGCACATCGCCCTGATGCACCATCTGGCCTTCGGTGAAGGCCGCGGAATCGAGCTGGCCGTCCACCCGCGACGTCACCTGAACAGTGGCGTTGGCGATGATCGTGCCGATCGTCTTCTCATAGGCCGTGACATTCTTCTGCGTGACGGTCGCCACGCGCACCGGCGGCGGCGGCAGAACACGCGGCGGCGTTGCGGTGAGCGCATTCACGACAATCCAGACGAGGCCGAGCGCGATGGCGATCCCCACGACACTCAGGATCAGGCGCACGCGCGGATGCGCCTGGCGCACGGTGTCGGGAAAGCCCTGTACGGCGGCGGGCACCGCCTGCAGGGAAGGAGGAAGCCTCATATTCATGTTCATCCAGACCCGCCGGTTCGGGCAAATAAAGTGAATCCGGACGGTCGGTCCGAATATAATCTCCTCGCTCCTGCGGGTGTCCTACCACGGATGAGCGAATTTGCGAGCGCACCGCGCCTCGGGGGCGCCGGCTTACCAAACAACACTGCTATCGCATTGTTACGATTGAGAAATGCTGTACGCCGCCAAGGGCTGGGCCATGGCAGGCGCCGAACATTGCCCCGGGCGCGCCGGTCATCGATAAAGGGCCCGGGGGCGCAGCAATCCGTTGGCGCCGGGCGGGGGAGCCGATGGTCTGGTCCAGAAAGAAAAAGCTTGCCGTTGCAATGACTTGCTCGGACTGGCGGCTGCACCAGCGCGTGGTCGATTTCAACAGCCGGATCGGACGGGCGACGGGCACGCGCGAAGTGGACCTTGTGGCGCTTCCGGGGCCCGATGGCCTTCTGGATCCAGCACGCGCCGGGGAGTGGGAAGCCGCCAAGGCTCAGGTCAAATTGCTGGCCGATGCCCACCACGCCCATGCGCTGGCCGTGGTCGCCCATCAGCGCTGCGCGGGCCATCCGGTTTCGGATGGCGAGCACGACCGGGATGTCCAGTCCGTGGCCAGGGCCCTCAAGGAATCGCTGGGTTTTTCGGGGCCGGCCTATGCCCTGGTCGCCACCTATACCAGCGACCGCAAATGGGGCCTGAAGGAAGTCGGCCGGTTCTGAGCCAGCCGGTTTGCGGTTGCGAAGGCCCGCGTCTATAAGCGCGCGCTCCCAAACACGCCGGTCCCCATGGATATCCGCAACATCGCCATCATTGCCCACGTCGACCATGGCAAGACCACGCTCGTTGACCAGCTGCTGAAACAGTCCGGTTCCGTGCGCGACAACCAGCACATGGAAGAGCGCGCCATGGACTCCAACGATCTGGAGCGTGAGCGGGGCATCACCATTCTGGCGAAATGCACGTCCGTCGACTGGAACGGAACCCGCATCAACATCGTCGACACGCCCGGCCACGCCGATTTCGGCGGCGAGGTGGAGCGCATTCTCTCGATGGTCGACGGCGTGGTCCTTCTGGTGGATGCGGCGGAATCCGTCATGCCGCAGACCAAGTTCGTTCTCTCCAAGGCCCTGAAACTGGGCCTCAAACCGATCGTCGTCATCAACAAGATCGACCGCCAGGACGCGCAGCCGAAGGAGACGCTGGAAAGCATCTTCGACCTCTTCCTTGCGCTTGAGGCAAACGACGATCAACTGGATTTCCATGTGCTCTACGCATCCGGACGCAACGGATGGGCGGTGGCCGACCTTGCCGACGATAGGAAGGACCTGTCGCCTCTCTTTGCCAGAATTGTCGCAGATGTTCCCAAGCCTAAGGCGCTAGAACGGGCGGGAGATGAATTCCCGTTCACAATGCTGGTTACGACACTGGAAGCAGACCCCTATTTGGGCCGCATCCTGACGGGCCGCATCGAAACCGGCGCCATCAACGTCAACCGCGTCATCAAGGCGCTGAACCGGGACGGCAAGGAAGTCGAGCGCACGCGCGTCACGAAACTGCTGGCGTTCCGCGGCCTGGCGCGGGTTCCCGTCAGCCGCGTCGAAGCCGGCGATATCGTCGCGATCGCGGGACTTCCGCAAGCCACCGTCGCCGACACGCTCTGCGACGTGAACGTGGATACGCCGATCCAGGCCCAGCCCATCGACCCGCCGACGCTGGCCATCACCCTGGCCGTGAACGATTCTCCGCTCGCGGGCCGCGAAGGCGACAAGGTGCAAAGCCGCGTCATTCGCGAACGTCTGTTGCGCGAAGCCGAGGGCAATGTCGCCATCAAGGTCAGCGAGACCGGCGAGGGCGCCTACGAAGTCTCCGGCCGCGGCGAATTGCAGTTGGGCGTTCTCATCGAGACCATGCGCCGCGAGGGCTTCGAGCTGTCGATCTCGCGCCCGCGCGTGATCTTCCAGACCGCGGACAATGGCGAACGTCTGGAGCCGATCGAGGAAGTCACCATCGACGTCGACGACCCTTATGCGGGCGTCGTCATCGAGAAGGTGTCGATGCGCAAGGGCGAGCTTCAGGACATGCGCCCGACAGGCGCGGGCAAGACGCGGCTTGTGTTCTACGCGCCCTCGCGCGGCCTCATCGGCTATCACGGCGAATTCCTCACCGACACCCGCGGCACCGGCGTCATCAACCGCATGTTCCACGGCTATGCGCCGTTTAAGGGCGCGGTCGAGGGGCGGCGCAACGGCGTCTTGATCTCCACCGGCGACGGCGAGGCGGTGGCTTATGCGCTCTGGTATCTGGAAGAGCGCGGCAAGCTTTTCGTCGTGCCGGGCACGAAGGTCTATCAGGGCATGATCGTGGGCGAGCACAGCCGCGACAACGACCTCGACGTCAATCCGCTCCGCGCCAAGCAGCTCACCAACATCCGCACCACCTCGAAGGACGAAGCCGTCAGGCTCACGCCGATCGTGCCGATGACGCTGGAACAGGCCATCGCCTATATCGAGGACGACGAGCTCGTCGAGGTGACGCCGCAATCGATCCGCCTCAGGAAGCGCGCGCTGCTGCCGCACGAACGCAAGCGCGCGAAAGCGGAAGCGGAGTAGCTAGCCGGGCTTCAGCCCGAGCGCCTTGGCCACGATGTTGTCCACCATGCGCTTGGGAAGCGTCGTCGCCATCAGGTTCTGCAACGGCGTCGGTGTCACGGTGTAATGCACCTTGGGCTTTCCCGCCGTCAGCGCCATCGCCACCGTCTCGCCGATCTTCTCCGGCGGAAAGCCCGCGCGCCCCATGGACAGCATCGCGTCCTTCACCTTGCCGAGCGAAGCGGCATAGGGCGTATTGCTGTAGCGCGAGACGTCCAGTTGCTCGGCCTTGTCCCAGATCGGCGTCGCCACCGCGCCCGGCGCCACCACGATCACGTCGATGCCGAAGATCATCAGCTCGCGCCGCAGCGATTCGGAGAATCCTTCGAAGCCGAACTTCGAGGCGTTGTAGGGACCCATGAACGGATTGGCGTTGCGGCCGCCGACGGATGTGATGTTGACGATGCGTCCCTTATCGCCACGCCGCGACGGATCGGCGCCGAGCAGCGGCGCGAAAGCCTGGGTGACGAGCAATTGTCCCGTCAGATTGACCTCGAGCTGATTGCGGAACTCGTCCACGTCGAGATAGAGCAGCGGTCCCGCCACCGCGATGCCCGCGTTGTTCACCAGGCCTGACAGGGTGTCATTGCCGAGCGCGGCCGCGACCTGTTCCGCGCCGCGCTTCACCGCGGCCGCATCGGTCACGTCGAACAGGAGCGGCGTGAAATTCGCGCCGAATTCGCTTTTGAGCCGGTCCGCATCGGCCTGTTTGCGCACGCTGCCGAAAACCCGGAAACCGCGGCCGATGAGAACCTTCACGCAACCCCAGCCGATGCCGGTGGAGGCGCCGGTGACGACGACGCTTTTCATTTCCATTCCCTTCCAATAAGCCTGCGAGAACTATAGCGGAAAGGAGCCCGGCATGCCGATCGATCGCGACACCATCGCTTTCGCCCACAGCCTTGCCGATGCCGCCGCCGACGTGGTGCGGCCCTATTTCCGCCAACGCATCCAGGTCATCGACAAGGGCGCGACCGGCCCAAAGCCCATCTTCGATCCGGTCACCGAAGCCGATCGCGGCGCGGAGACCGCCATGCGCAAGCTCATCAGGGCGGGGCGGCCGCGCGACGGCATCCTGGGCGAGGAACATGGCCATGAAGAAGGCTCGAGCGGATTCACCTGGATCCTCGATCCCATCGACGGCACGCGCGCCTTCATCACCGGCCGCCACACCTGGGGCACGCTGATCGCGCTGCATGACGGCACGCGCCCCACGCTCGGCATCATCGACCAGCCGATCCTGCGCGAACGCTTCATCGGCCACAGCGGCAAGAGCGAGATGATCACCGCCGACGGGCGCCAGCCATTGCGCGTTCGCGCCTGCTCGTCGCTGGCGCAAGCGGTGGTTTCGACCACGCATCCCTGGGGTTATTTCGACCGCGCGCAGCGGGAGGCTTTCGAAAGCCTCTGCGGGGAATCGCGCATGAGTTATTTCGGTGGCGACTGTTATGCCTATGCCTTGTTGGCGATGGGCTTTATCGATGTGATCGTTGAAGGCCGGCTTGCGCCGTGGGACGTCGCGGCGCTCGTGCCTGTCATCGAGGGCGCCGGCGGC
>JBQCFD010000273.1:0-2701 GCA_051959625.1 Rhizomicrobium sp. | reverse complement strand
TATCGCGCCAATCGGATTGGCGGTGTTGGCTGCGTTGGTTACAGCGATCCCGCACCCGATGGTTTTGCTGTTCACGCTTCCCTTTGCAGCGATCACATCGGCAATAGTTTCATTATTGGCTGTGCTTGTTTTCGGTGTTCCCACATATTTGATCTGCCGCAAATCGGATCATCCATCAATCTGGCCCTATATGATTGTAGGTGTGATCATTTCCGTATTGGCAGCGGGTCTTCTCGTGACAGATGAAATGCTTGGGTTGAAAGAAAATAGCGCTCAAATTCTATTTGAGCGAACCATCCAAGCTGTCGTCCTATTTTCTGGGCCACTGGCTGCGTGGGCTTTTTGGAGAAAAATACGGCCCGGCTAACTCGCCGCGAACGCCCGGAACTCGCTGATCACCGCTTTTACGGCGGCGCTTACGATCTTCTCGCCGGCTTCGACGCTCGCTTGCGACGGATCGGAGCCGATGCGGCCGTCGGGGAAGCGGCGGCGGTAGTCTTCCGCGTCGAAGATCGGGCCGGTGGGGGCGATTTTGGGCGTCAAGGTTACGCTCTTCTGCGCGTCGGGATAACCGAAATAGGTGACGGAGACTTCGCTCGGCGTGGCGTGGCTGCCCTCGCCCACAGGGAAAAGCTGGCGGCACACATCGTTCACGCCGGACAGCTCCCACCAGTTGCGCAACATGCAGCGCAGCGGCGGGCGGTTGGAGCCGGAACGGTCAAACGAAATGCCGTGATACATCTCGCTGAACGCGGCGTTGATGGTGTTGATGTTGCCGCCATGGCCGTTTAGCCAGTAGATGCGCTCGAAGCCATGGCGCGTGAGAGACTGCGCCCAATCCATCATCGCCGCGATCATGGTGGAGGGACGCAAGGTGATCGTCCCCGCGAACGCCATGTGATGCTGCGCCTGCCCGACATTGAAGGTCGGCCCGACCAGAATGCCGCTCTCATCGCCCGCGCGCTTGGCGATGATCTCCGGGCACAGCGCATCGGTGCCGAGCAACCCGTTCGGTCCATGCTGCTCTGTCGAGCCGATGGGAATGAGGATCGCCTTCGACGTCTCCAGATATTTGTCGATTTCCGGCCAGGAAGAGAGATGGAGTTGCATGGTGGTCCAAATTGGTTGATCGATTCCGCGTTTCTAGACGCCGTGTGGCTTTCCTATGAAGAAAAGAAAACTAGCAAGAAGCAAGATCAAAACTATCGCAACTACTTGCAGGGCAAGTGCCTTATTCCCAATCTTGTTCAACTCAGCATCCAGAAATTTCCTATAACTACGTGTAAACAGAAATCCCAGCATCAGCCACGGCGAAACGAAGTTACTTTGAAGCGAGAGGCCATTCGTTAGAAAGCCGGGACGACCAAGACGTTCCCATTCTGCGTGATAGTGAAATTCCAAATAATTTGCCACTTGGCCCGCAGACATTCTGCTCATGTAGATAGCCACCAAGAAGACTGTCACGAGACCAATATAAAATATTGTCATCCACGGTTCCTCAGTTTTGAGAAAGCAGAACTGTTAAACGCTCCATCGCCTTCTTCCATGCCGCGCGTTCTCTCTCGACCTCGACAGAGGACGGCAGCTTGCCGATCTCCAGTGCGATCTGCGCTTTGCCGTCGCCTTTAGCATAGAAGCCGAACTCCAGCTTGCGGCCCGATTTCCATTTGCCGCGCCAGTATTTGTCCTTCGTTTTGGACGTCTCCTCGAAGGCGCCGGGCGGGAACCAGTCTTTCCGCTTTGAGGTTGCCGCGGCAAAAAGTTTGGCGAGGCTCACGGGCATCACCTTGGTGACATTCACCGCATAGGTGCCGCCGGCGCGCTCGTTCTTCTTCCGCCCGCCGCGAATGCGCTCGAATTCTACCGCGATCATTTGCGACCACCAGCTCGGGCAGCCGCGCGCCGCGAGAAGCTTCGCAATCTCCTTGTGTGGCATCGCCTCGGCGCCGGCGCGGTTGAGGAGGATGAACCACCCCATCCAGTTCCGGCCCGTGGCAGCTTTCACCTTCGCGTCGCTGATGGATTTGGGCGGCCATTCGGCCCTGGACATTGGTTTTGGCGCCTTCGCCTTCGCTTTCCGTTGCACCTTTGGTTGCGCTTGAGCGGCCATCGCTTAATCTCCCCCTCAACCAGATATCTATAGCATTCCGTGGGGTTAGCATGACTGCCAAAAACGGCCCGCTCAACGGCGTTCGCGTTCTCGACCTGACCGAGTTCATCTTCGGCCCCTATGCGACGCAGATCCTGGGCGACCTCGGCGCGGACGTGATCAAGGTGGAGAACCCCGGCGGCGACCGACAGCGCCATGGCTCCAAGTTCGCGAAGAACGAGGACATGGGCGCCACCTTCATGACGCTCAACCGCAACAAGCGCTCGCTGACCTTGGACCTGAAGACCGACGACGCGCGCGAGAAGCTGCGCGAACTCATCCCGACGGCGAATGTGTTCATTCACAACGTCCGTTCGGACGCGATGGCGCGGCTAGGCTTCGGTTACGAGGAAGTGGCGAAGATCAATCCGCACATCGTCTATGTGCACTGCGTCGGCTACGGCTCCGACGGGCCTTATGCCGGGCGGCAGGCGTTCGACGATCTGGTGCAGGCGGCGTCCGGCACCGCGGACCTGCTTCCGCGCGTGGACGGCAACGAAGATATGCGCCTGCTCCCCAGCTTCGTGGCGGACAAGGTGTCGTCTATGCATG
>JBQCFD010000272.1:0-18294 GCA_051959625.1 Rhizomicrobium sp. | reverse complement strand
GGCGAAGAAATCGCTCGCCACCACCATCTTGTCGCGCGCATAGGCGAAGACGAGGCGGCTGGTCGCGGCCTGCAGCGACAGGATGCAGGACATGAACGACACCAGCACCACGACGATCACCACCTTGAATCCGGTCTCGCCGAACGCGCCGGTGAGGACCGCGGCGACGGGATCGGCGACCTTGCCGGAAATCGCGCCCGGCATGTCCGGCTGCGCCACGATCAAGGCGAGACAGACGAAGGCGGCCGCCGCCATGCCGACATAGATCGTCATGCGCATGGCGCGGGGGATGGCGACGCCGGGGTTTGGCGTTTCCTCCGCCACGTCGCCGCAGGCTTCGAAGCCGTAGCACGTAAAGAGGCCCGTCACCGCGGCGGCCATGAAAGCCGGCCAGTAATTGCCCGCGCCGATGTTGAAGGTGTCGAGCACCACGTTGAACGGCTGGTGGCGCTGGAAGATCAGCAGATAGCCGCCGACGGCGATGGCGCCGATGATCTCGCAGATGAATCCGAACATCGCGACGCGCGCCAGAACCTGCGTGCCCGCGAGATTGATGAGCGTGGAGATCGCCACCAGCACCAGCGCGATGATCGTCACGGTCAGCGGCGTCGATGCGAAGCCGAGCAAGGTGGCAACGAACGGCCCCGCGCCCACCGCGACGGCGGCGATGGTGGTGAACAGCGCCCAGCCATAGATCCAGCCCGCCATCCACGCCCATTTCTTGCCGACAAGCCTGCGCGCCCACGGATAGAGCCCGCCGGAAATCGGAAACTGCGAAACCACTTCGCAGAAGATGAGGCAGACGAGAAATTGCCCCGCGGCGGCGAGGAAGTAGGACCAGAACATCGGCGGCCCGCCCGTGGTGATGCCGAGCGTGAACACCGAATAGACGCCGACGACCGGCGAGAGATAAGTGAAGCCGAGCGCGAAATTCTCCCACAGCGACATCTTGCGATCGAAGCGCGCGGTGTAACCCAGCGCCGCAAGTTGGGCCGCGTCGTCGTCCTGCGTGGCCATGCCTCTGCCCCCAGCGGATGCGGCGCTATTTGTGGGACAGAGTCGGATGGAGCGTCAAATATCAAACTTGCCCTCTCCCCCTTTGAGGGGGAGAGGGTTGGGTGAGGGGGCCTCTCCGCTCGCGCAGGATTTCGGCCCCCCTCACCCTGCCCTCTCCCCCACTGCGTGGGGGCGAGGGTGATTTCTGTGCGCGCGTCTGGTTTAGTTCGCGCGGTTATCGGAGACTCGCATGGATACCCAGCTTCGCATCGGTGGAAAATTCGAAAGCGGCAAAGGTGCGGGCGAGAAGGTGCTGAACCCGCGCACGGGCAAGCTCATCGTCGAGGTACCGGAGGCCTCGAACGAGCAGGTGGATAACGCGGTGTTCGCCGCCGATGCCGCGTTCGATGCGTGGTCGCGCAGCACGCCGGCGGAGCGGTCGGGGATGCTGCTCAAGCTTGCGGACAAGATCGAAAGCGACGCGGAAGCCTATGCCGATCTGGAAGCGCTGAATTGCGGCAAGCCGCGGCATCTGGTGCTGAACGACGAAATCCCCGGCGTGGTGGACTGCTTCCGCTTCTTCGCGGGCGCGGTGCGCACGATGCACGGGCCGGTGGCGGGGGAATATCTGGCGGGCTTCACCTCCATGATCCGGCGCGATCCCGTCGGCGTGGTGGCGCAGGTGGCGCCGTGGAATTATCCGCTGATGATGGCGGCGTGGAAACTCGCGCCTGCTCTCGCCGCCGGTAACACGGTGGTGCTGAAGCCGAGCGAGCAGACGCCGCTCACCGCGCTGAAACTGGCGCAGCATATCGCGGAGATTTTCCCCGAAGGCGTATGCAACATCATCACCGGGCGCGGCGCGTCGGTCGGCGATCGCCTCATCAATTCGCGGGCTGTGGCGATGATCTCGCTCACCGGCGATGTCGGCACCGGGCGAAAGGTGATCGCGGCTGCGCAGGCGACGCTCAAGCGCACGCATCTGGAACTGGGCGGCAAGGCGCCGGTGATCGTGTTCGACGATGCGGATATTGAAGCGGTGGTCGCGGGGTTGCGCTCGTTCGGTTTCTATAATGCCGGGCAGGATTGCACCGCGGCCTGCCGCGTCTATGCCGGCGAGAAAGTGTACGACAGATTGGTCTCCGAACTTTCCTCCGCCGCCTCGTCGCTGAAATTCGACCAGAAGAACGACGAAGAGAACGAACTTGGCCCGCTGATCTCCGCACGCCAGCAGGAACGCGTCGCGGGTTTCGTCGATCGCGCCAAATCCGTGAAGCACATCGAGATCACCGCGGGCGGCAAGGCCGGCAAGAACGGATTCTATTTCGAGCCCACGGTGATCGCGGGCGCGACGCAGGACGACGAGATCGTGCGCAAGGAAGTGTTCGGGCCGGTGGTGTCCGTCACGCGGTTCAAGGACGTCGATACCGCCGTGAACTGGGCGAACGATAGCGATTACGGCCTCGCCTCCTCCGTTTGGACGAAGGATATCGCGCGCGGCATGCAGACGGCAGCGCGGCTGCGCTATGGCTGCACCTGGGTGAACTGTCACTTCATGCTCACCAACGAGATGCCGCATGGCGGCATGAAGCAATCCGGTTACGGAAAAGACCTCAGCATGTATGCGCTGGAGGACTACTCCGTGCCGCGGCACGTGATGGTGAATTTGGCGTAGAGTTCGCGGCCTCACTCCATATCGTCATGGCCGCCCCCGTCCCGGCCATCCCTGTTCAAGAGGCCGGAGGATGCCTGCACCGCTTCTG
This sequence comes from Rhizomicrobium sp., assembly GCA_051959625.1. Taxonomy (GTDB): domain Bacteria; phylum Pseudomonadota; class Alphaproteobacteria; order Micropepsales; family Micropepsaceae; genus Rhizomicrobium. Next base: position 15,535 of record JBQCFD010000272.1, on the reverse strand, counting down.
GAAAATGGATGGCCGGGACAGGCCCGGCCATGACGGGTTAACTTGGGAGAGTTGTACAGATGTCACCTGGGTGGCCCCGCATTCGCGGGCCATGACATGTTTTGTTTTGGAGGGGACCGAGTCATGAGCGACGAGAAGAAATGTCCGTTCAGCGCCGATAAGAAAGATGGCATCGACCGGCGCGATTTTCTGAACGGCGTGGCGGTGACGGCGGCGTCGCTCGCGATGATGCGCGAAGCCTCCGCCCAGGCAACGCCAGGAATGCAGGACGATCCCGGCTATTATCCGCCGCTGCAACATGACCTGCGCGGCTCCCATCCCGGCTCTTTCGAGAACGCGCATAGCTTGCGCGACGGCACATTCTGGGATCACGCCAGGAAGCCGGAAGACACGCATGCGATCTACGACCTGGTGATCGCCGGCGCGGGCATCAGCGGATTGTCGGCCGCCTATTTCTTCCGCAAGGCCAAGCCCAACGCGAAGATCCTGATCCTCGACAATCACGACGATTTCGGCGGACACGCCAAGCGCAACGAATACGATCTGAACGGCCGCATGGAATTGCTGAACGGCGGCACCGAACTGATCGACTCGCCGCGCCCCTATTCCAAGGTGGCGGCCGGATTGCTCGCCGATCTCGGCATCGATCCGGTGAAGCTGACCAGGGAATGCGACCGCGACGCGCTTTACGAGAGCCTCTCCCCATCCATCTGGTTCGACAAGGAGACCTTCGGCAAGGACGCGCTGGTCGTGGGGCAAGGCCGCGGCGGCGATGAAGGCAAGATGCCGTGGAAGGACTTCCTCGCCAAATGCCCGCTGGGTGCTGAGACGCAAGCCGACATCCTGCGCGTGGTGGAAGGCGAAGACGATGTGATGCCGGGGCTGACCTCCGACCAGAAGAAAGACAAGCTCTCCCGCATCTCCTACCGCAACTATCTGATAGACTATCTGAAGGTGGACGGCACCACGCTCGCCTTCTTCCAGACCATCACCCATGACGAATACGGCACCGGCATCGACGCGGAGCCGGCCCTGGATTGCTGGGGCTTCGGATATCCCGGCTTCAAGGGATTGAAGCTCGCGCCCGGTTCCACCAACCGCATGGGCAACACGGCGGCCGGCTATCAGGACAATCCCGATCTGCCGACCTTCCACTTTCCCGACGGCAACGCGACCATCGCGCGCGCCCTGGTGCGCAAGCTCATTCCGGGCGTGCTCCCCGGCGACACGGCGGAGGACATCGTCACGGCGCATGCGAATTATGCGGCGCTGAACAAGGCCGGCGCGCCCGTCGCCATCCGCCTGTCCAGCACTGTCGTCGGGGCGCGCAACATCGGTTCGCCGGAAAATTCCAGGGGCGTGGAAATCGCTTATGCGCGCGCGGGCAATGTCTATCGCGTGCATGCCGCCAACTGCATCCTCGCCGGCTACAACATGATGATCCCTTATATCTGTCCGGACATGAGCGAGACGCAGAAGAACGCGCTGCACGATCTGGTCAAGGTGCCGCTGGTTTATACGGGCGTGGCGATCCGCAACTGGCAAAGCTGGCACAAGCTCGGCATCCGCTCGATCAGCGCGCCGATGGGCTATTTCACCTCCATCCAGCTCAACTGGGCGGTGGACATCGGCCGCTACAAATCGCCGACATCGCCGGACGAGCCGATGCTGCTGTTCATGGTGAAGACGCCGACCTCGCCGGGCCTGCCCGAACGCGACCAGCACCGCATGGGACGGCAGGAATTGCTCGACACCACCTTCGAGATGTTCGAGACGAAGATCCGCGACCAGCTTCAGCGCATGCTCGGCGGCGGCGGTTTCGATCACCAGCGCGATATCATGGCGATCACCGTGAACCGCTGGCCGCACGGCTATGCCTACGAATACAACCCGCTGTTCGACGATTTCTCGATCCCGCCGGACAAGCGCACCAACGTCGTCGGCCGCCAGCGCTTCGGGCGAATCGCCATCGCCAATTCCGATTCGGGCGCAGCGGCATATACCGACTCCGCCATCGACCAGGCGCACCGCGCGGTCGGCGAATTGCTGGCCCTGTGACATCCGCGCCGCGGAAAAAGCCGGGGGAAAACGGGCGGTTGCCGTCCGCCGCGCGCCACAACCATTCTTGACGCTCTTGTCACGAAACCGCACCATGGGGTCGCCCGAGGGGGATCTCCATGCAAAAGTTTCTGGCCGTTCTTTATCTGTCCGCCGCGACAGTTTCGCTTACTTTGTCAGCCGGGATCGCACCGGCGCAGGCACAAAACACGCAAGCCTCCACGGGCGGCATAGAAGAAGTGGTCGTCACCTCGGAGCGGCGCGAAGAGGTGTTGAGCAAGGTGCCGCAGAGCGTCACCGCATTCACCACCGAGCGCATGGACCAGCTCGACGTGAAGAACTTCGGCGACCTGGTGAAGTTCACGCCCGGCGTGAATTTCGACCCGAGCACCAACAACATCTCGATCCGCGGCATAAATTCGACGGCGGGCGACGCCACCACCGGCATCTATATCGACGACACGCCGATCCAGCTTCGCACGCTGGGCTTCGGCTCCGACAACACGCTGCCCGCGGTCTTCGACCTGGAGCGGGTCGAGGTTCTGCGCGGACCGCAAGGCACGCTTTTCGGCGCGGGCTCCGAAGGCGGCACGGTGCGCTACATCACGCCGACGCCGAGCCTCACCGATTTCGAGATCTATGGAAAAACGGAATTCTCCACCACCGAATCCGGCGCGCCTTCCTACGAAGGCGGCCTCGCGGTGGGCGGCCCGATCGTGAGCGACAAGCTCGGCTTCCGCGTCTCGGGCTGGTGGCGGCATGACGGCGGCTGGATCGACCACATCGACTATCTGACCGGCAAGACGATCGACAACAACTCCAACCACGCCGACACGCTGGTGACGCGCGCTTCGTTGCTGTGGCAGGTGACGAACGAACTGGCGATCACGCCCAGCATCTACTACCAGAACCGCCGGGTGCATAACGACGACGAATACTGGGTCGGCCTCTCCGATCCTTCCAAAGGCCGCTACATCACGGCGACGCCGGAATTGATGGGCAACAAGGACCGCTTCACCCTGCCCGCGCTGAAGATCGACTTCACGCCGGGCGATGTGGAGCTGATCTCCGACACGTCCTATTTCGACCGCACCCAGCACGTCCAGGATTACAGCGCCACGCTCTACAATCTCTCCTACTTCCAGCAGAGCGTGGATTCCGGCGTGCTGCCGATCGACTACACCACGCCCTGCACCGGCGGCATCTGCGGCGGCTACGCGGCTCAGATCGCCATCGATCCCACATTCCTGGGCGCGCCGCTCCTGGGCCCCGCCAGCATCGACCTGCCCGGCTTCGGCCATTACAGCTCGACCAACGTCATCACCAACACGCAGCGCAACTTCACGCAGGAAATCCGCCTGCAATCCAACAACCCCAATTCGCCGCTGCAATGGGTGTTCGGCGTGTTCTACAGCCGCCAGAGCCAGCTCAGCGTGGAGGAAATCAACGATCCGCAGCTTCCCGCGCTCACGGCCTATCTGTGGGGTGAGCCGCCGGCCGCGGGCTCGTGCAACGTTCCGCCGACGGGCGTGCCGATCCTCGACATCTGGTGCGAAGGCCTGCTGCCGAACGGCGACGACTACATCAACCACACGCAGGGCCACGAGAAGCAGTTCGCGATGTTCCTCAATGGCACCTACGCTTTCAACGACCAGTGGAAGCTGCAGGTGGGGGCGCGCATCGCCCGCACGCATTTCGACTTCTCGAACTTCTCCGACGGCGCTCAGAATTTCGGCCCGCTCGTCGGCAACAGCGGCAGCAAGAACGAAACGCCGTTCACGCCGATGGCGAGCCTGACCTATCAGATCAACGACGACGACATGGTCTATGCGACCATTTCCAAAGGCTACCGCATCGGCGGCGCCAACCCGCCCTTCCCGCTGGGCGCCTGCACCGAGCTTTCCTCGCCGCCCGGGCCCTACAATTCCGATACGGTGGTGAACTACGAAGCCGGCACGAAGGACCACTTCCTCGACCGCAATCTGCAGATCTCCGGCAGCGTGTTTTATCTGAAATGGAACAACATCCAGCAGGACAACTATCTGCCGTCCTGCGGGTTCAAATACACCACCAACCAGGGCCGCGCGGAGAGCAAGGGCTTCGATCTGCAGGGCGAGTGGCTGATCACCCCGGCGTTCGACGTCGATTTCAGCCTCGGCTACACCGACGCGACCTACACCTCGACCAGCATCGCGGGCGGGCTGCTTCTGGCGTCGAAGGGCGACAAGCTGCCCGGCTCGCCGTGGACCTTCTCGGTCGGCGCGCAATACAACACCGACGTGATGGGCCGCGACTCCTATCTTCGCCTCGACTACGAGTATGCGAGCCGTTATCCCAACCGCCTGGTCTTCTCCGATCCCGCCGCGACGTCCTACGACCCCGCGCTCGTGCCGGAACCCGAGACGAACGTGTTGACGCTGCGCGCCGGCACGACCATTGGCGACTTCAACGTCTCGGTTTTCGCGGACAATCTGCTGAACGCGCATCCGCAGCTCGATCTCTCGCACCAGGACAGCAACACGCTGCTGTTCGAGGCGTCGACGATCCGCCCGCGCACCATTGGCCTCACCGCGACGTACAGGAACTGAACGGATCCAACCTGGTCATCGCCCGCTTCGTGCGGGCGACCCATTTTTCTTTTTCTGTGCAGGATACCGGATCACCCGTACCCTTCGCGAAAAAGCGAACGGCCGGGTGATGACGCCCTCGATTTGTTGCAGCATGATCGCATCGCCATAGGGGCAGCGCAGACATGAACACCGAACTCAAGGCCGGTTCCCTGTCGTTCATCGAGTCGATGGTGATGGGAGTCGCCGGCTCGGCGCCGGGCTACACCATCGCGGTGACGACGGCCGCGCTGATCGCCGTGGCCGGAACGCTCTCCCCCGGCGCGCTCATCATCTTCGCGGTGCCGATGCTTGGCATCGCCATCGCCTACAAGGCGCTGAACAGGCAGGCGGTGTCCGCCGGCGCGGCTTATCAGTGGACGACAGTGGAGTTCGGCAAGTTCTGGGGCTTCTTCTCCGGCTGGGCGCTGATGGTGGCTGCCATGGTGTTCATGGTGACGGGGAGCCTGCCGCTCGCCACTTCGACGCTCGATTTCATCGATCCCGCGCTCGCCAACAACGTCGTGTTGAGCGCGGGCGTGGCGACGGCGTGGTTCCTGGTGATCGCGACCGTGCTTATCGTCGGCATCGAGGTGACGAGCCGCGTGCAGATGGTGATGACGACCATCGAGCTCATCATCCTCACCGCCGTGCTGGTGGCGGCATTCGTCCATGCCGCGAAGACAGGGCTCGCCAATCCGTTCTCATGGCACTGGCTCGGCTTCGGCTACACGCCGCAGGGCTTCGCAACCACGGCGCTGATCGTGGTATTCTTCTATTGGGGCTGGGACGTGACCGCGAACCTGGCCGAGGAAACGCACAATGCCGAGGACAACGCCGGCAATGGCGGGTTTGTCAGCATCTTCGTCACCATCGCCTACTACATCGGCTTCGTGGCGGCGGCGCTGTGCCTGTTCACGGTGAAGGACGCGGCGGGCAAGAACGCCAACATCATCTACGACATCGCGGTGGCCTCGGGCTTCGGACGCGCGGGCGGCTTGCTGGCAAGCGCGGCGGTGATCCTCTCCAGCGTGGCGACGCTGGAGACGACCATGCTGCAGTTCTCCCGCACATTGTTTGCGATGGGCCGCGACGGCGCGATGCCGTTCGCGTTCGGCGTGGTGGACGCCCGCACCAGGACGCCGGTGCGCGCCATGCTGGTCCTGATGATCGTGGGGCTGCTGCTGCTGTGGGGATCGAGCCTGATGCCGACGGTAAACGTCATCATCCAGGATTCGGTGCGCGCGGTGGGCCTTCTCGTCGCCTATTATTTCGGGCTTGCGGGCCTGGTGGCGGCGAAGGTGTTCTTCCCGCTGTGGAAGGAGCATTTCGGCCGCTTCCTGTGGCTGTGCGTCTATCCGGCGCTGTCCGGCATCGCGCTCATCGCGCTGGGCGTCTACGCCATCACGACCTTCGATCGCGTCACCAATCTTGTGGGCATCGGCGGATTGATCGTGGGCATCGTGTTCTTCCGCCCCGGCCGCTATCGCGCCCCCAAGCTCGTCGAACCCGTTGTGTCATAGGAAAACGCCCGCCGGCGAGGCGGGCGCGTTCCCACTCAGGAATAACGGCGTCGCCAGGACCAGTCCCAGACGGGAACATATCCTGCTTCCCGCTCGCGTCCGCCTTCGGACGCCGAGAACCATGCCACCTCAAGGCCGACGAGCAAGGCGGCGGCGACCATGAAGGCCTGCAGCACGGCCGCCACGCGGGCGCGATGGATCTCGTCCTTCGACTCCGCGATGGCGCGGGTCACGGGCGCCTCGCCTTCCTGCGGCGCGACGCCGGTGATGGACGTTGTGATGATGCTGAGATAGTCGCGGTCCGCGGGCGGCACGCCGTCATGGCTGGACGACTTCAGAAGGATGCGCGCGGCTTCGCTGCGGCGATACGCAAACTGCGGGTCGGTGATCTTCTGGTCGGTGCGGAACAGCTCGTCGAGCTCCGACGCGATGATGTTCTCGCCCGCGATGGAGGCTGCGGCACCGGCGTTGCCGGTCGATGGCGCCAGGGCGCGCGAAACGGTCGCCGCGCCGCCGAGCGCGAGCACCGCACCGATCAGGATTGCCAGGCCCCAGACCACGATGCCGTGCATCCCGTCGCGGAATTCGATTTCGTCCGCGACAACCGGCCGGAGCACTGCGCGCATACGTCCGGCGACATAGCCGCCGAAACCAAAGGCGCACAACGCCGTGAACACCAGATAGATTCCGGAGATGATCCAGAGCCATGCGGTGGAATCGCGCCATGTGGGCGCGGTGGATGCGAGCGACAGGCCGATGGCCGAGCCGAACGCGATCAGCATGAAGGAGATGCCGGCGGCGACGACCGCGCCGGCGATGATGGCCCGCCAGTCGAGCATCGGCGCTTCGCTGGCTCCGGCCGGTACAACAACGCCCGGCATGCTCATCAGTGCAGCCCGAGCAGCGAAAGAATGGCCATGATCACGACGACGAGGCCGACAAGATAGATAAGTCCGTTCACGCGTTTCCTCCCGCGAGTTGTCCGTCAATTGCTAGTGGAACGGGCAATCGCGTCCTTCGTTCCGGTGTTTGTTACGGAATCGAGAGAAAGCGGACAGGCGGACCGTTTCAGGACAGGAGTTCGCCCACGGCGCGGTGCGCCTGGTCGATGGCGACATCCGTATAGGCGGCCATGCCGGAATCGGCGTTGGCGATGGCGATGTTCCCGAACCGCTTGCGCGCGACCAGGTTGGGTGTGTGATCGGCGTCGAAGCCGTGATCGCACAGCGCGTTGTATTCCGGCGCGTAGCCGTGCGGCCAGCGGTTCACCGCAATGCCGAGGACATCATGCGCGGGATCGAAACCCGCGCCCGCGAGCGTGCGGCCCAGCTGCGCGCGGATCTCGCGCTCGAAAGTCTCGAACGGCGTGTTGAGAAGCTCGTAGCGGCCCGCCTTGTGCTGCTCGCGCTCAGGCAGGCCCGGCTGCGCGGGCGTGCGCGTCATGTGCACGAGAATCGGCTGGCCGGGATCGCGCACGCTCTTGTACGCGCCGATGTCGACCGGCGCGTTGAGGCGGAAATCGGAATGATAGCCGCCCGGCGCATAGACGCCGCGGATGCCGAGTTTTTTAAAGGATGTCCAGTTGCGCAGGGCGACGCTGGTATAGACGAGCGGCGTCTTGATCAGCGCGTGCATCGCCGCCTTCTGCTCCGCCGGCAGCTCGGTGACGATATAGGGAATCATCATGTTCCAGCTTGCGAACACGCAATGCGCCGCCTTCACGCGATGCACCGGCCCGCCGCCCGGCGACGCCGTATAGGCGATCTCGACCCCGTCCTTCGCATTGCGCGCGCGCACCACGATGTTGTTGAGCCGGATGCGCACCGCATTCGACGGCCGGTCGAGCGTCGCGTAATCGCATTTGGCGGTGACGATGTCTTCCGCGGTGTGGCCCGGCATCGATCCCGGCACCAATGCGCGCACCAGCGAGCGCGCAATGGAGGCGTTGCCATCCGGAAAATGGAAAGTCTCCGAACCGAAGGGCGGCGTGGCGTAATAGCGCGGCGTATAGCCCATGCGGTTGGTGCCGCCGGGCTTGAGCTTCAAACCCTCAAAGCCGGACAAGCCGACGCCCCAGCAATCCAGCGCCGATACCGCGTCGATGCCGCATCCCCACAATCCATCGGTTCGGTGCTGGTAATAGGCGATGACGCCAGCATCGGCCTTCACGACATTGAGCAGATAGTCCTTGTAGGAGAAGCGCCAGAGTTTGTCCTTCTTCTGGTCCGATGTGAGGCCGGGATAGTAGTCGTCCTTGCCGGTCTCGATCTTGAGGATCGATGCTTTCACCGCATCGGTGAGCGGCGCCGCCGCAAGGAATGCCTTCAGCGCCGCCGGGCTTGCCTTGCCTTCGCGGCCCGCATCCAGCGTGACGAGCTTGTCCTTGCCGAACGTCTCGTGGTCGAAGAACACCCCCTGCTTCAGGCCCGCATAGATCGAGGGATTGTCGCAGGCCTTCGAGAGCTCCGCCGGATGGATGCCCAGCGCCTTCAGTACGCCGCTGGCCACGGGGCTATAGGGTTTTGGGCTGTCGATCTCCAGCGTGCCGCCGTTGAGCAACTCCATGCGCCCGCCGACGTGAAATTCGTTGCGCTTGGCGTGGCCGCCGAAATCGTCGTGGTTCTCGATGATGAGCACGCGCGCATCAGGCCGTGCCTGGCGGTAGAAATACGCCGCCGACAGCCCGCTGATGCCGCCGCCCACGACGACAAGATCGTATTGCTCGTTGCTGTCTTCGATGCGCGGCGTCCTGTTCCAGAAATCGCCGTCGCGCAGTTCGTGCGCCCCTTCGAATGCGCCGGGATGGGAGCCGCGCATGCCGAGCCGCGTCGGCGGGTAATAGCCGGGCGCGTTCTGCGCTTCCTGTTCGGCGGCGGCGGCAAGCTCGGGCGCAAGACCCGTCATCGCCACGCCGATAGCCGCGCCTTGCAGGAAATCGCGCCGCGCGATGTCGCGGCCCACACCCAGGTCCTTGTCCGATATTTTCGACACGATGGAATCCTTCCGCCCGAGACGGAAGTGAACCGCGCCAGTCCGGTGGCGTCAAATCAGCGTTTGGCAAGCGCGCGGGCCTGCGCCGCGAGCTGCGACATCATCGCCGCGTCGCGATCCGGCGCAAAGGAGCCGCGAAGCGGCGCGAAGCCGGGGCAGGTTCATCGCTATGCCTTCGCGGTGAGTTCGTTGCGCAGGATGGTGGCGGCGCCGCGCAAACCTGCATGTTCGTCGATGATGAGCGCGGTCGGGATCGCCTGCATGTAGTCCACGAAGCGGCCCTTGTCCTCGAAGCGCCTGCGGAAATCGCTTGCCAGCAGAAAGTCGATTGCATGGGGCAGGATACCGCCCGCAATCAACACGCCGTTGCGCGCGCCCATGGTGAGCGCGACGTCACCGGCGACCGATCCGAGGATCGCGCAGAAACGGGCGAACACCTTGGCTTCGAAGGAGTCCGGCTTCTCGCGCGCGGTCGTGGTGATGAATTCGGGGGTGGCCTCGGCGGGAGCGCGGCCTTCGATCTCCTCCATCGCCTGATAGAGATTGACAAGGCCGGGGCCGGAGAGAATGCGCTCGTTGGAAACATGGCCGGCGAATTTCTGGCGCAGGAGATCGAGCACATCCATCTCCAGATGATCGCCCGGCGCGAAGCTCGCGTGACCGCCTTCGGTGACCAGAGGCACCGTCGCATCGATGCTGTGCACCAGCCCGCCGACGCCCAATCCCGTGCCGGGGCCGATGATGGCGACTGTGCCGCCGCGCCGTCCCTCGAACGGCAGCGGGCCGATCTGCTTCAGGTCCTGCGGCTCGAACACGGGCACCGCTTCGGCGAGCGTATCGTAATCGTTGACCACGCGCGCGAAGCCGACATCGAGCTTGCGGTGCAGGTCTTCCTGCGAAATCGTCCAGCCGGCATTGGTGAGATGAATGGCGCCCGCCTTCACCGGCCCGGCCACGCCGAACACCAGTCCGGCGAGCTTGCCGTCGAATTTCTGCTCCGCGAGATAGGCACGCGCGGCGGCGGCGATGTCGGAATGCTCCTTCGTGGAATACTTCTTCGCGCTGTCGAAGGATGGCCGGTGCGCCAGCGCATCAACGAGCGCGAAACGCACGTTCGTTCCGCCGATATCCGCGACCAACCCCTTGCTCATGTCATGCTCCATCGCCGATGAACAGCGCGTGCGCGCCGGATTCGGGCATCGCCGCATGCGCGCGGTTGCGGGCGAAGTGCTCGCGGCCCGCAAGCGGAGAGTTCCACGTCCAGCGTTCCCCGTTCTGCGGCGAGGCGAATGATATCGCCATTCGCGAGCCGCGACAGAGGCCCGCCGCTTAAGGCTTCCGGACTCACAGATGTGACGGCGGGCAGGCGGCCGGACGCACCCGGAATGCCGCCATCCGGTGCCGGCTCGACCTTGTATCCGCGATCCTGCAAAACCGTGAGGGCGGGCGTGAGCCCGTCGCGGCTGCGCGGCGCGATCCGCGCCGTCACCTCCGCGAGCTTAGCGTTCGAGGTCATCCCGGTATGTCCCGCCGCGCGCGATCGAAGAACGCTTCCGCGCGCTCCGGCCCCTTCGATCCGGCCCAGTAGGGCTCAGGCTTCATGCGCGTCTGCTTCCAGCCGGCGGCGATGCCGTCGATCCATTTCCACGCCGCCTCCGTCTCGTCGCCGCGCACGAAAAGTGTGGGATTGCCGTTCAGTGCATCGAGCAAAAGCTGCTCATAGGCGATACGGCGGCGATGGGTCTTGAACGCATCGGTGAGGCTCAGGTTCAGTGACAATGGATTCATGCGCCAGCCATGCTCGGTGAGGCCCGGCGTCTTGTTCATCAGCGCCAGGCTCACCTGTTCTTCGGGCTGCAGAGTGATGGTGAGACGGTTGGGGATGAGATCGCCGGCGCCGTCGCCCGTGAAAACCGAATGCGGCACCGCGCGGAATTGCACCACGATCTCCGTGAGGCGCCTGCCGATGCGCTTTCCCGTTCGCAGCAGGAACGGCACGCCGGACCAGCGCCAGTTCTCGATCTCCGCTTCGAGCGCCACGAAGGTCTCGGTATCCGACGGCTTGCCGCCTGCCTCGCGCGCATAGCCAGGCACGTTCTGATTCTCGATCGCCCCGTCCGCATATTGTCCGCGCGCCGTCTTCGTCAGCACGTCGCGGCCCACGATGGGCTTCAGCGACCGCAGCACCTTCACCTTCTCGTCGCGCACCGCGTCGGGATCGAGCTTGGCGGGCGCCTCGATGGCGACGAGGCAGAGCAACTGCAGGACATGGTTCTGGATCATGTCGCGCAACGCGCCGTAGTCGTCGTAATAACCCCAACGGCCTTCGACGCCCACCGTCTCGAACACGGTGATCTCCACATGGTCGATATGCGCCCTGTTCCACAACGGCTCGAACAGGATGTTGGCGAAGCGCAGCGCCAACAGATTCTGAACCGTCTCCTTGCCGAGATAGTGATCGATGCGGAAGATGCGGTCCTCGCTGAACGCCGATAGCAGCGCCGCGTTGGTGGCGCGGCAGCTTTCCAGATCGTGCCCAATGGGCTTTTCCACGATGATGCGGCTTTCCGGCGTGGCAAGCCCTGCTTCGGTCAGGCCGGCGCAGACCCGCGCGTAATGATCCGGAGACAGCGACAGATAGAAGAGATGGCTGCCGCCGGGATTGATCTCCTCCAGAAGCACGCTCATGGCTTCGAAGCCCGATGGTGTTCCGGCATCCAGCGGCGAATAGTGCAGGCGGCGGACGAAACGCTTCCACGACTTCTCGTCGATCTCCTCCCCACGCTCCTCCAGCGACCGGCGGACGAGCTTCTGGAACGCGGCATGATCGAGCGCGGAACGCGCGGCGCCGACGATGGCGAGTTTCTCCGGCAACAGCCCGTCGCACTCCAGGAAATAGAGCGATGGCAGCAACATGCGCCGGGCGAGATCGCCGGTGGCGCCAAAGGTGACAAGATTGGAGGTCATCGCCGCGATAATAGCCCGCAGAGGAACAGGATAACAAAGGGCGATTGCCGTCCCGGTTCCCTTTCCGGCGACACTATGCGTCGTAACTCAATGCCACGTCGTCGCTGGTGGGCACGGACTGGCAGGTCAGAACATAGCCTTCGGCCACCTCCTCATCGGTGAGGCCGTAATTCTTCTTCATGGTCACGCTGCCGGACAGGACCTTGGCGCGGCAGGTGGAGCACACGCCGCCTTTGCAGGCGTAAGGCGCGGGCAATCCCGCGGCCTGCACGCTTTCCAGGATGTTACCCTTCTCCGCGTTGAAGCTGATTTTCGAGCGGCGGCCGTCCAGCGTGACGGTGATCTGCGTGCCTTGCGCCTTCTGCTGCAATGCCTCGTCGCGCGCGAGCTGTTCGGCGGAGATGGTGCCGGTGGTGAACCGCTCGATGAAGATGCGCTCCGGTGCGATGGCGCGCGCCAAAAGCGCGGACTCCGCCGCGTCCATCATCGGGCCGGGGCCGCAGATGAAGAACGCATCCGCATCCTTCACGTTCACAAGCGTGGAGAAAACTTCGTCCAGCTTGGCGCGGTCAAGACGGCCGTTGAAGAGTTCGATCTCCTCCGCCTCGTTTTCAAGGAAGTGATAGATCTCCAACCGGTCGAGATAGCGGTTCTTCAGTCCCGCCAATTCTTCCAGGAACATGATGGAGGCGCTGTCGCGGTTGCCGTACAGCAGCGTGAAATGCGCGCGCGGATTTTCGGCCAGCACGGTCTTCAAGATGGACAGCACCGGCGTGATACCGCTGCCGCCCGCAAATGCCACATAATAAGGCTCGGCGCTATCGGTGGTCGGCACCACGAAGCGGCCCATCGGCGGCAGGACTTCGATGGTGTGGCCGGCCTGCAGCGCGCTGTTCGCCCAGCCGGAGAAACGGCCGCCCGGCGTCTGCTTCACCGCGATGCGGATCTCGTTTTCATGCGGCGCGACGCAGACCGAATAGTTCCGGCGCAAATCCTCGCCGTTCATTTCCGTGCGCAGAGTGAGATGCTGCCCCGCCTTGAAGCCGAACGCGTCTTTCAACTCGGCCGGAATTTCGAAACGGATGGACACCGCATCCGGCGTTTCGCGGCGGACTTCGGCGATCTTCAATTTGTGGAAGCGTTCGTTGACGGACATGTCAGTGGCACTTGAAACGGTCGAAAGGTTCGCGGCAGTCCAGGCACCGGTGCAGCGATTTGCACGGCGTGGAGCCGAAGCGGCTGAGTTCTTCGGTGTGCGTCGAACCGCAGCGCGGGCATTGCACGGCGGTCTTCACCGGCGGGGCGATGCCATAGGCGCGCAGTCTCTCGCGGCCTTCGGCGCTGATCCAGTCGGTGGACCATGGCGGCGTCAGCACGGTTTCGATCTTGAGCGCGGAAAGACCGGCTTTGTCCAACGCCTTGCGGATGTCGGCTTCGATGGCGAGTGTCGCGGGGCAGCCGGTGTAGGTCGGCGTGATGACGACGGCATCGTCCGTCACGTCGCGCACGATGCCCAGATCGACGACGGAGACGCAGGGTATCTCCGGATCGGGAACGTGGGAGAGAATCTCCAGCACGCGATCCTTGAGAGACAGTGATTTGCGCGCGGCGGTTACCATTTCGCATCCGGATAGGCGCGTTGCAGGAACTGCATCTCGGTCAGCAGATGGCCCAGATGCTCGGAATGATGGCCCACGCGACCGCCCTTCGTCGCGCGGCGCGGCTTGGGCAAGTCCAGCGTCGCATCGCGCAGCACGCGCGCGACGATCGCATCCCATTCGGGACGCAGTTTGCGCACGTCGCAGGCAATACCGCTCGCGATCAGTGGTTCGATGGCGGCATCGACTTCGAACAATTCATCGGAGAAGCGCCACATCCAATCGAGGCCGTTCACGACGCGCTCATGGCTTTCCGCCGTGCCGTCGCCCAGGCGCACCATCCATTCATTCGCGAGACGCGAATGATAGATCACTTCCTTCACCGCCTTCTGCGAGATGGCGGCGATGGTGGCGTTGGTGGATTGAGAGAGTTCGCGGAACAGCAATTCCTGCCAGTTCGAGAACAGGAATTGGCGCGCGATGGTCTGCGCGAAATCGCCGTTCGGCTGCTCGACCAGCAGGCAGTTCTTGAAATCCAGAACGTCTCGATGGAAGGCGAGCTTGTCTTCGTCGCGGCCTTTGCCTTCGGCCTCGCCCGCCAGCTTCAGGAAATGCGTCGCCTGCCCGATGAGATCGAGGCCGATATTGGCGAGCGACAGATCCACTTCCAGCATTGGCGCATGACCGCACCATTCGGACAAACGCTGACCGAGGATCAGGCTGTCATCGCCGAGGCGGCAGGCGTAATCGAAGAGAAGATTTTCTTTTGCTCGAACCACATTCGTCATGGCCGTCCTCGTGGCGGCCATCCATTTTCCAGAGGCCGTTGGTCCGTGTTCATGGATGGCCTGGGGTCGATAGCGACAGCGTATTCGACGCCCGGCCATGACGGGATTGGGTTTGAGCGAAAAGCGATCATATATTTTTGATCCCTTCGGGGATCACATAGAACGTCGGGTGGCAGTAGACCTTGTCGGCTGCGGGCTCGAACAGCTCCGCCGCGTCGCCCGGATCGCTCGCCACGATGGCAGCGCTCGGCACCACCCACAGGCTCACGCCTTCCATGCGCCGCGTATAGGTGTCGCGCGCCGCTTCCAGCGCCATCTTGGCATCCGCCGCATGCACGCTGCCGGCGTGGCGATGCGACAGGCCATTCTTCGCGCGGATAAAAACTTCCCACAATGGCCAGTTCTTGCTCATTATTCTGCTGCCTCGCGCGCTTGATGTTTTTCGGCGTGCGCCGCAGCCGCCTCGCGCACCCACGCGCCGTCTTCCCAAGCCTTCACGCGCGCCTGCATGCGTTCCTTCGCGACCGGGCCTTCGCCGCGCACCACGGCGTAGAATTCTTCCCAGTCGATGGCGCCGTAGTCATAAGAACCGCGCGCCTCGTTCCATTTCAGATCGGCATCCGGAATCTTCAGGCCAATGGCTTCGGCCTGCGGCACGGTTACGTCGATGAATTTCTGGCGCAGCTCGTCATTCGTTTCGCGCTTGATGCGCCAGCGGATGGATTGCGCGGTGTTGGGGGAATTCTCGTCCGGCGGGCCGAACATCATGATCGACGGCCACCACCAGCGGTTCAGCGCATCCTGCGCCATGCGCTTTTGCGCGTCGGTGCCTGCGGCCAGCGCCATCATGATCTCGTAGCCCCGGCGCTGGTGAAAACTTTCTTCCTTGCACACGCGCACCATCGCGCGCGCGTAAGGACCGTAAGACGTGCGCTGCAGCGGCACCTGATTCATGATCGCCGCGCCGTCCACCAGCCAGCCGATGGCACCGATGTCAGCCCATG
>JBQCFD010000271.1:0-22677 GCA_051959625.1 Rhizomicrobium sp. | reverse complement strand
AGGCGGGGGGGAGGGGGTACCCCCCTTCATGTGAAATTCAAATACTTCCCGCGGGGTCTGCCGAAACCGAAGCCCCCAGATGTTGAAGGAGGCTTGAGAGCCGCCGTCGTCCGAATCGCCACGCAAATGCCGCGCGGTGTTCCACCCGGTTCCCGGAACAGCTTTCGCGGAACCGTGTTGAACCCGTGGTGAGGGCGCTCGATGAGGAGACTCCTGATGAAGACGTTGATGATTTCGGCGGCTGCGATCGCATTGTGCCTTGGCGCCTCGGCGGCCAGCGCGCAGGAAGACCAGACCACCACCACAACCACCGTGCAGACGCCGACGGATACGACCACGACGAAGACAACCGAAGGCACCGACATCTACGGCAACTACCGCAAGACCGTGACGTCGACGAAGCGCTACAACGCCGCCGCCTTCGTGGCGCCGTCCGGCTTCACCTATCACCGCTTCAGCGTCGGCCAGCATGTGCCCGATGCGCTGATGAGCGACAGCGTGGTGCTCAACAACTACCGCGACTACGCGCTGGTCTCGCCGCCGTCCGGCCTGACCTGGGTGCGTGACGGCCAGGACGCGCTGCTGATCGACACGCGCACCGGCGAAGTCATCCAGGCCGATTACGACCTGTTCGACTGACGGACCGATCGTGTGAGCGCGCGCGGCGCCGGTTGCGATGCCGGCGCCGCCGCTATTTCTTCTTGATGCCGAGCTGCTCGCGCCAGATGCGCGGCGCGACTTCCTCCACCTGGCCTTCGTCCAGATGTCCGAGGTGGAAGGGTCCATATTGCACGCGGATCAGCCTGGCCACCTTCAGGCCGAGCGACTCCATCAGCCGCTTCACCTCGCGGTTCTTGCCCTCGGTGAGCGTGACGTTCGCCCAGGCGTAGACGCCCTTGCTGCGCTCCAGCTCCGCCTTCACCGGCGCATATTTCACGCCCGCGACGGTTCGTCCTTTCGCGAGCCGGTCGAGATCCTGTTGCGTCACCTTGCCGAACAGGCGCACGCGATATTTCCGTTGCCATCCCGCCGCGGGCAGCTCCAGCCGCCGCGCCAGCGCGCCGTCATTGGTGAGAAGCAGCAGCCCTTCGGAGTTCACGTCCAGCCGCCCGACGCTCACGACGCGCGGCATGTGCTTCGGCAGATTGGCGAAGACGGTCGGCCGTCCCTTCTCGTCGCGGTGCGTCGTTACCAGCCCGGCGGGCTTGTGGTAGCGCCACAGCCGCGAAGGCTCCGGCTCCAGCACCGGCTTGCCGTCAACCGTGATCAGGTCGTCGGCGGTGGCCCTGGTGCCCTGTTCGCGCACCATCTCGCCGTTCCGCGCCACGCGGCCTTCCGCGATCAGCTTCTCCGCGTCGCGCCGCGAGCAGATCCCGGCCCGCGCCAGCATCTTGGAGATGCGTTCCCCGGCTTGTGTTGTATCGTCTGGCAAAGGATAAGCCGCGCATGGATGACGCCGAAGCCATAGCACTCGCGATTGGGGAAGCCAAAGCCGCCGGCGAACGCGGCGAGGTGCCCGTCGGCGCGGTGTTGCTGGCCGCGGATGGCGCGCTTCTGGCGAAGGACGGCAACCGCATCGTCGAGCGCCGCGATCCCACCGCCCATGCCGAAATGCTGGTGATGCGCGCCGGTGCCGAGGCTTTGGGAAACGAGCGTCTCACCGGCACGACGCTCTATGTCTCGCTCGAGCCATGTGCCATGTGCGCCGGCGCCATCAGCTTGGCGCGCGTGGCCCGCGTGGTCTTCGCGGCGGAGGATCCGAAGGGTGGGGCGGTGTTTCACGGCCCGCGTTTCTTCGCCCAGGCCACCTGTCATCACCGCCCGCAAGTCGCCCGCGCCGGCGACGCGGAGGTAGCAGGTGCGCTGCTGAAGGATTTCTTCCGCGCGCGGCGCTAGTCGACCGTCGTTTCTTCGATCGCGGTGCTGTGCGCGGGCAACCGGATCAGCGTTCCGTCCCGTCCCAACAGCCAGCCGCTCGGCCGGACGTCGGAAACGCCTTCGAGAAACGCGCGCTCCGCAATCCCGTTCGGCAGCGGCGGATTGATGTGCGTGAAGACGAGGAACTTCGCGCCGGCATCGTTTGCGATCTTCGCCGCTTCCACCGGCGTTGTGTGATAAGTCGGGATGTCGTGCATGATCTTGGCGGGACGCGGCCGTCCGGCCTTTGCCAGCGCCGCGCCCAGAATGCCGACAAGCTTGTTGGACTGCGCTTCGTGCACCAGCACATCGCTGCCGCGCGCCGCCTGCGCCAGCGGTTCGTACGGCGAAGTGTCGCCGCTGACCGTGATGCTGCGGCCGTCATAGTCGAAACGATAGCCATAGGCCGGCTTCACCGGACCATGATCCACGCGGATCGCGGTGATCTTCAGGCCGTGGACATTCAGAACCGGGGCGGTTGCGCCGCTCATCGGGATGACGACCGGCACCATGTCCACGTCCTCGCGCGGCAGGAACGCTTCGCCGTGATGGGCGGTTCGATAGTCGGCGTCGTGCGCATAGGCTTCGTTGAATCCCTTGACCACGTCCTCGACGCCGGGCGGACCGTAAACCTTGAGCGGCGTGCGCCGGCCCGCCACCCAGGTCTGCAACCGCAACTCGCCGAGCTCCGCGATGTGGTCGGAATGGAAATGCGTCAGCAGGACGCCTTTCACCTTCTCGAGCGGCACGCGCCAGCTCACGAGATTGGAGACCGAGGAAAGCCCGGCATCCACGACATAAAGATCGTCGCCCGCCGCGATCACGTCGCACGCGCCTGCGCGATGCGGATCGGGAAGCGGCGCATCCGTGCCGCAAAGAAGCACCGACAGTTCTCCCGGTTTTGCGAGCGCCACGGCCGGCCGGTCCACGGCATGTTCCGCCGCACGCCGGTAAACCCACAGATCCACGCCCGCAAAGCGCGAGGCAATCCAAAGACCGATCGCAATCGCCACGAGAACGACCAGTGTGATCCGCGCGATGGCGCCCCTCATGCTTTACGCTCCTGAAGACCGTTTTCCTTGAGCCGCCACAACAGGACATCGAGCCGGTCCTGGCCGAAGAACGGTTCGCCCCTGAACGCCATCGTCGGCACGCCCCAATGGCCTGCTTCCTTGTGCGCCTGCTGATTGGATTGGATGATGGCCTCGTATTTGGCGGGATCGGCTGCGACCTTCGCATCGAGCACGGATAGGTCCAGTCCGGCGCGGTTGGCTGCGTTCGCGAGATGATCGCCTTCGTGCCAATTGTCGATCTGGCCGCACCAGATCACGCGGCTCACCTCGTTCAGGAAGTCCAAACCGCGGCCTGCCTCCGCCGCTGCGCAGCCGAGTTTCGTCAGCCGGTGGATGTATGGCTGGTTCGGTGTCGCGGCCCTGGTCGCCGGGTCGACGACCACCGGGTCCGGGCGCGGCCAGCGGTACGGCAGGCCCAGCATCTGCGCGATGCGATAGGTGTCGCGCATCAGATAAGGAATCCACATCGGATTCACCTGGCCGAAGAACTCACCGGATCGCACGGCCAGCGGATAAACCGGGCGCACACGGATATCGAGATCGTAGTCGCGCTGCATCTCCACCAAACGCGGCGTGGCGAGGTAGGAGTAAGGGCTGCGGAAGGACCAGAAGAGATCGACGCTGAGTGTCATTCTCTGCGCTCCGAATGGAGATAGGCGACGCAGGCGTCCGCCAGCGCGTTCACCGCGCGGGCATCGTTGATCTGCGTCGGGGCTTCCTTGTTGAGGATGCCCACGATAAGAAAGCCGTAGATCATCTGGGTCATGGCGCGGATGTTCACCGTGCTTTCGCCGCTTACCCGAAGCGCTTTTTCCAGCGCCGTGGCGAACCGGTCGCGGAATCCGAAGATCGTCTTCATCGCGAGCGGGTGATCGAAACCGCGCTCCACGATGGCGCGGAAGAGACCGCGATGCTTTCGGAAATTCTCGGCTGACGAAATAACGAAGGCTCGGATGATCTGTTCGGGCTCTGCCGACGGCTCAAACAGGTTCGACAGCCGGCCGCGAGCGTCCTCGATAAAGGATTCGGCGATGGCGAAGAACAGCGCGTCTTTGTCCTTGAACCGGAAATAGACGGCGCCGACCGAGCAACCGGCCTCCGCGGCGATGTCGGAAATCTTGGCGCCGTCATAACCCTTCTCGGCAAACACCGATTCCGCAGCCTCCAGCAGCCGGGCACGAGTGGCGCGGCTGCGTTCCTGGGTGGCGGGGAGCGACCAGCGTTCGGATGCGTTCTTTTTCGTGATGCTTGCCTTGCCCATGGCCCGGTGTTAAATCTGAATGCATATTCAGATTATGGCGGAAACGCAGAATCGTCAATCGCCGGTGAGAGGAGAAGGGCATGACCGTCATACCGACGCCCAAACAGATCCGAACGATGGCCGATGAGGGCCCGGAAGGTCCGATGGTGATGGTCAATCTTCTGAAATACCGAAAGAGGGCGGCCTATGAACCCGGCAGGGCCGAAGCGGGCGAAAACCTGAGCGGGCGCGAGGCTTATCAGCGCTACGGCATGGTCGCTATGCAACATGTAATGAGACGCGGCGGCGGCGTGGTGTGGGGCGGGTCGCAGAAATTCGTCATGATCGGGGCGGAAGAGGAGAACGACTGGGACGATGTCGTCTGCGTCCGCTACCCGTCGCGTGAGGCCTTCCTGAATATGACCCAGGACCCGGAATATCTCGCCGCGCACTATCACCGCGAAGCTGGTCTGGAACGCACCGTGTTGTTGTGCTGCGGCGCCGGGATGATGCCATGAGCGCCTATCGAATCCATGGCGGGCTCGGTTCGCCCTATTCGATGAAGATGCGCGCCATCCTGCGCTATCGCCGCCTGCCCTATATCTGGTCGCAGGTCGATCACGGCGCGCGCGACAGCGTTTTTCGGCACGTAAAGGCGCCGGTCATTCCGGTGATCCAGTTTCCGGACGGTAGCTGGCACAACGACTCGACGCCCATGATTTTCGAGTTGGAGCGGCGCCATAAGGAGCGCTCCATCGCGCCGTCCGATCCGGCGCAAGCATTCCTTGCCCATTTGCTCGAAGATTTCGCGGATGAGTGGGGCACCAAGGCGATGTTCCACTACCGCTGGTTCCGCGAACGCGATCAGAAGCAGATGAGCGAATGGCTCGCCTTCGACCGTCTTCAGGGCAAAGGCCGGGATACGATCCTGAAAGCTGCAGCGGCGTTTCGAGAGCGCCAGGTCGGCCGCATGGCGCTGGTGGGATGCACGCCGGAAAACGCGCCGGTCATCGAGGAAAGCACGCGGCGCATCCTGGCGCTGCTCGACGCCTTCGTCACCGAAGATCTGTTCCTGTTCGGCTCACGGCCTTCGCTGGCGGATTTCGGCTGGATGGGGCAACTCTCGCAACTCGCCGTGGATCCGACGCCTTACGATCTGATGCGCGACAGTTTTCCGTTCGCAATGCGCTGGCTTGCCAATCTGGACGATGCTTCGGGCGTCGAAGGCGAGTGGCGCGACCCCGATGCGCCGCTCACGTCTGCAGTGTCGGGGCTCCTGAGTCACGCAGGCGAGGTTTACTTCCCGTTCCTGCTCGCCAACGCCGACGCGGTGGCGAAAGGCATGCAGACATTCTCCGTCTCGCTGCTGGGCCGCACCTACACGCAAGGCACGTTCAAATATCAGGCGAAATGCCTTGCCGAGCTCCGGGGCGCATTCGCGCGCTTGGATGCGGAAGCCAAGAAAAGTGTCAGTCCGGTCCTGGACGAGACGGGCTGCCTGAAACCATTGGGAGGCTGAGTTGGGCCGCAAGATCCTCTTCATTACCACCGATCAGCAGCGTTTCGACTCGCTGGGCATCAATGGCAACAGGTTCTGCCGCACGCCGAACATCGACGCACTGGCGAAGGCAGGCATAAATTACACGCGCGCCTACAATCAAAACACGGTTTGCATGCCGGCGCGCTCAACCATGCTGACCGGCCAATATGTGCGTACGCATGGCGTATTTGCGAACGGCGTTCCGCTGCCGGAGGATGCGCCGAGCATCGCGCAATACTTGAAGGACAAGGCCGGCTACAAAACCGCGCTCGTCGGCAAGGCGCACTTCGAGCCTGGCTTCGACCTCGCGGGAAAGTGGAAAGAGAACCGCCGCCAGATCGAGGGCGACTTCGGGCCATGGCGCGGTTTCGATTATGCGATCCACGCCATGCACATCTACAATTTCCGGGGACAACCCGCAGGTCATTACGGCCGCTGGGTGAAAGAGAATTATCCGGAATATTTCGACAAGGCAGCGCCCCTCCTCAACGCCGCGGGCGGCGGCGACACCGGCGCGCCGGAAACGCATAACAATCCCCTGCCGCGCGAGGCTTATCACACCGATTGGCTCGCGGGCCTCGCGGTCGAATGGCTAAAGAAGCTCGACAACAATGATGACTGGTTTCTTTGGCTGAGCTTTCCCGATCCGCATCATCCGTGGGATCCGCCGATGTCGGAGGACAAGCGTTGCGACTGGCGCGATCTGCCGCTGCCGGAGGGCCATCCAGGCTCGCCAGAGGCAATCCGCAAGGTGCTTTCAAGGAAACCGGCGCATTGGCTCGCCTACTACGATGGCACGTTCGCCAACATCGAAGGCGGGCCGATGAACTTCACGCCGCAGCAATTGAGTCACGACAACGTGCGCGAGATCAACGCCAAGGTTCACGTCATGAATGAGCTGATCGACGAAGCGATCGGCAAGTTCATGGGCGCGGTGAAGACGCGCGGCTGGGACAACGACACGGACGTGATCTTCACGACCGATCATGGCGAATTGCAGGGCGATTTCGGTTTTGTCTACAAGGGACCCTGGCATGTGGATGCGCTGATGCGCTTGCCGTTCATCTGGCGGCCGGCGCCGAGCGCGAAAGTGAAGCCAGCGACTGTGAAGCAGCCGGTAGAGCAGGTGGACATTGCGGCGACCTGCGCGGCCATCGCCGGCGTACCCCAGCCGGACTGGATGCAGGGCAAACCGCTGCCTACATGGGAGGACAGTTCCCGCCAGCGCGCATTCTGTGAATGGGACAGCCAGTTTCCGGGCTACGGCTTCCATTTCCGCTCGATTTATCGCGACGGTTTTGTGCTTACGAAGTACGAAGCATCGACGCCGGGCCAGCCGAACGGGCTTGAGGAGTCGTGGCCCCAGTTCGCCGCGATCACGACGAAGGTCAAGTATGACGGCACCGAGGGTGAGCTCTATGATCTAACCAAAGATCCCCGGCAATGGGAAAATCTGTGGGACGATCCAGGCCATCGGGGCCTGAAAAGCGATCTCATTGCCGACCTATACGACAATCTCCCGCCCGAGCGCGATCCCAAGTTGAAAGTGGAAGCGCCCGCTTGATCCCGCCGCCGAAAGTCTGACAAGCTGTCAGCAGCCGGCAAAAAGATACGGCGCTTCAAGGGAGAAGACGGATGGCTTTGATCGTCTATGGCGGGTCGCTGTCGCCGTTCGTGCGCAAGGTGTTGGTCGCGCTGGCTGAGAAGGGCGTCGAATACAAGCTCGAGCAGATCAATCCATTCTCCCCTCCGCCGGAATTCCTGGCGATCAGCCCGTTGAAGCGCATTCCGGTGCTTCGGGACACCGATGTGCCCGAGCCCAACACACTTCCGGACTCTTCCATCATCTGTGACTATCTCGAGCACAAATATCCAAAGCCGGCGCTTTATCCGGCCGATCCGTTCCAGCGGGCGCGCACCCTCTGGTTCGAGGAATATGCGGATTCGCAGATGGCGCAGAACCTCGTGCGGACCTTCTTCTTTGAACGTGTCGTCAAGAAGATGATGAAGCAGCAGACGGACGAAACTGTCTGCGCCGCAGCCAAGGAAAAGCACTTGCCCCCGGTTTTCGACTATCTGGAGAAGGAAATCGGCAGCAACGAATATCTTGTCGGCGGCGCATTTTCCGTGGCGGATATTTCCATCGGCACGATGCTCGTGAACATGGAGCACGCCGGGGAAACAGTGGACGGGGGGCGTTGGCCCAAACTTGCCGCCTATGGAAAGCGGCTCCATGAAAGGCCTTCGTTCAAAAGCCTCATAGATTTCGAGCGCCCCATAGTCCAGCGCTTCCGCGCGGCGTAATTCGATGAAAAGCGAGAACTCGGGCCGCGTCGGCTTCTTTACGCTGCTTTCCTATGTGTTTCCCAGCATCGCGCTGGCCGCTGTCGGCATGCCGCTGGTTGTTCATCTGCCAAACTTCTATGCATCGAAAGAAATGGGACTGAGCCTCGTCGTGACGGGGGCAGTCTTCACTCTGCTGCGCACACTCGACGTGGTGATCGATCCGGTCGCCGGTTATATCAGCGATCGATTGAAGACCCGATTTGGCCGCCGCCGCCCAATGCTTGCCCTGGGCGCGCCACTTCTTGCGATCGGTATCTGGCTGGTTTTTGTGCCCGGTGGGCCGGTCAGCGCCGTACACCTCGGCGTGGCCTTGTTCGTCATGTATCTCGGCTGGTCGATGTGCGTCATTCCGCACCTGTCATGGGGATCGGAACTCAGCAGTGACTATCACGAACGAACGCGGATTTATGGCTGGTCCCAGGCGGCCACTGTCGCCGGAATGATGGGCGTTCTCGTGCTGCCGGCCCTGCTCGAGCACATGGGCGTGACGCTGCATTCCAGGCAGATCATGGCCATGGCCATTTTTTCCGTGGTCACATTGGCATTGGGTGTCGGCCTCTGCGTGATGAAGGTGCCCGAACCCCCGGTGAAGCTGAGCGCCCATGCGCCGCTTCTGCCCACGCTGCGCTTCCTGTTCAAGAACCGCGCGATGATTCAGGTCATGGGCATCGATTTCACGGAGTCGCTAAACCAGGGCGCCCGCGGTGCGATGTTCTTCTACTTCGCGCGCATCGCTTTGGATCTGCCGAAAGAGGCAAACACGCTGCTGCTTGTTTACTTCATCACGGGCGTCCTTTGCACACCCCTGTGGATGGCACTGTCGCGGCGCATCGGAAAACATCGCGCACTGATTGCCGCTTATATTTTCGGCTTCTGCATGGCGCCATTGCTGTTCGTGATACCAGCCGGAAATGTAGGGATCGCCGCCTTGGTTCTTGCCTTGAGCGGCGCAAATTACGGCGCGCCGGCCTTCCTGATCCGGTCCATGATGGCGGACGTGGCGGATGCCGATACCGCGGAGAACCATGCGGAACGCGCGGGCCTGATGTACTCGTTCTTGTCGCTCACGGCGAAATTCGGCGTCGGTCTCTCGGTTTTCATCACATTCTTCGCATTGTCGCTGATCGGCTTCGATCCGAAGGCGGCGCACGTTCCCGTCGACCTCGCAGAGCATTTGCGAGGCGTTTATGTTGCACTTCCGGTGCTGCTCGGGATTGTCAGCCTCGTTCTAACGCTGGGATTCCCCATCGACGAAGCCAAGCAGCGGGCCTATCGCGCCGAAATCGAAAGGCGCCGCGCCCAGGTGCCGGATGACGCTCCTGCGCCGCCGCCGGACACCGCTCCGGTCCTGCTGATGAAAGGCCCGGCCGAATAGTCGGTACCGGTGCGCGACGCGCCTGCCGGCGTGCAAATGTTCAGCGGTGATGGGTGCTTCGTCTTTTTCCTCGGCGCGAGGCGAACTGGTTGAACGCTTCGACCAGTGCCGAGAACGCGACGGCGAAGTACAGATAACCGCGCGGAATGTGGAAATGCGCGGCGTCCGCCAGGAGCGTAATGCCGATGAGCAGGAGGAAACTCAATCCCAGCATTTTTACGGTGGGATTTTCCTCGATGAACTTCGACACCGGCCCCGCAGCCACGAACATCAGAATCATCGCGAGAACGATGGCGGCGATCATCACAAAAAGATGTTCCGCCATGCCGACGGCGGTGATGACTGAATCCAGCGAAAAGACCAGGTCGAACAACCCGATCTGCACGATTACAGCCATGAAAGAACGCACCGCCTTGTGCGCAAACTCGTCCTCGCCGGACATCAGGACGTGGATTTCGCTGGTGCCCTTGTAGATCAGAAACAAGCCGCCTGCGCCCAATACGACATCCCGCCACGATATGCCTTCGCCCATGATGGTGATGAACGGCGTGGACAGCGACATCACCCAGGCAATTCCGGTCAGCAGCAGCACGCGCATGATGAGCGCGATGGCAAGGCCCAGTCCCCGCGCGCGGGCGCGCTGCGCCTTTGGCAATTGACTGGAAAGGATCGAGAGGAACAGGACGTTGTCGATTCCGAGAACAACTTCGAGCACCGTCAGGGTGGCAAGGCTTTCCCATGTGCGCGGATCGGCAAGCAACTCGTACATGTTTCAGAACCAGGGCTGGAAGAGGGTTGGGAACAGATAAAACACGGTCTCGCGGGCGGTGAGAAGGCCGACCGCCGAGCCGACGAGCACATCGCTGAGGAAATGTGCGTTCAGAAACGCGCGTGTCAGCGCGAGATAAAGGGCGATCGCGAACCAGAGGGCCGTCAGCGCCGGCAGCACTGCAGACGCGATCACGGCGACGCAGAAGATGGTCAACGCGTGCCCCGAAGGAAACGAGTCGTATTGGAGGTCGAAATGGAACGGCCGGAACCCGAACAGCTTCAACTCCAACTCGTCTCTGGGCCGACGCCGTCCGAGCAGCGTCTTGATGCTGTGCAGGATCGCGCTTCCGATCGCGAGGCTGGCCAGATAAGCCAGCGATGTTCGCGACCAGAAGGTCAGAAGCGGGGTCGAGCCCCACAGCAACGCCGCGGCTTGCGATACCAGGAAGACCGTCACGGACAGCGCCAGCCAATACGCGCCTTTCGCCCAATCCGTGGTTCGGGCAATGCGGCGGTGCAGCCGGACAGGCACGTGATCGTGGAAGAAATGTGCGGCCCGCCGGTCCACGGCGAAGCTCGCAAATCCCGCCGCGAGCAGGAATATCCCGAACCAAAAGAGCATGAGCGCTGCTTGCCGTTTGGGAAGGCGGCTGTCAAATGGCCGCCCCGGGCCGCCTAGCCGGGGCCAAGACACGCCGCTAAAGTCCTCACACAACTATTGGAAACAGGAAGGGCCGGAAGGCCCGGTTCGGAGGACACACAATGGATTTCGACTATTCGCCCAAGCAACGGGAATGGATGAAGCGCGTCGGCGACTTCATGGACGCCCATATCTATCCGGCCGAAGCGACCTACCAGGCGCAAATGGATGAAGCCCGCAAGAAAGGCAATCCATGGATCGTCGTGCCGGTGGTGGAGGAGTTGAAGGAGAAGGCCAAGAAGCAGGGGCTTTGGAATTTCTTTCTCAATGAGAGTCCGCATGGCGCCGGCCTGAGCAATCTCGAATACGCGCCGCTTGCCGAGCTTATGGGCCGCGTGGGCTTTGCGTCGGAAGTCTTCAACTGCTCCGCGCCCGATACGGGAAATATGGAGGTGCTGGAACGTTATGGCTCCCCGTATCAGCAGGACAAGTGGCTGAAGCCGCTTCTCGCCGGCGAAATTCGTTCGGCCTTCCTCATGACGGAGCCGGCGGTCGCATCATCCGACGCCACGAATATCGAAACCCGCATCGAGCGTCAGGGCGATCACTATGTGATCAACGGCACGAAATGGTGGTCCTCGGGCGTTGGCGACCCGCGCTGCAAAGTCATGATCGTGATGGGCAAGAACACCCAGGATGGTGACCGCCACAGCCAG
This sequence comes from Rhizomicrobium sp., assembly GCA_051959625.1. Classification (GTDB taxonomy): domain Bacteria; phylum Pseudomonadota; class Alphaproteobacteria; order Micropepsales; family Micropepsaceae; genus Rhizomicrobium. Next base: position 11,059 of record JBQCFD010000271.1, on the reverse strand, counting down.
CAATCGCAAATCCTGGTCGAGCGCGATGCGCCGGGCGTCACCGTGAAGCGCATGCTGCCGGTGTTCGGCTATGACGACGCACCGCACGGCCATGGCGAAGTCGAGCTCAAGAATGTGAAGGTGCCCGTGGAGAACATGGTGCTCGGAGAAGGCCGCGGCTTCGAGATCGCGCAGGGCCGCCTCGGGCCGGGCCGCATCCATCACTGCATGCGCACCATCGGCGTTGCCGAGCGGGCGTTGGAGAGCATGGTGAAGCGTTTGCATTCGCGCGTGGCGTTCGGCAAGCGCATCGCAGAGCATTCCGTGTGGGAGCAGCGCGTCGCCGAAGCACGCATCAATATCGACATGTGTCGCCTGCTGACGCTGAAGGCCGCCGACATGATGGACAAGGTTGGCAACAAGGTCGCCCGCCTCGAGATCGCGGAGATCAAAGTCGCGGCGCCGCGCATGGCACTCAAGATCATCGACGATGCAATCCAGGCATGGGGCGGTGGCGGCGTGACCACGGACCCCGGTCTTGCCCGCATGTATGCCGGCCAACGCACGCTGCGTCTTGCTGATGGCCCGGATGAAGTCCACTGCCGCACCATCGCGCGCCTGGAATACGGCAAGCATTTCCAGCGCCCGCCAAAGCTGGCAGCGGCGGAGTAAGCGCGGACACGGAGCGCAAGTGGCGGGCAGGGCAACATCCCTGTCCGCCATGTCGCTTTCGGAATCAGGCTGCTTCGGCTTTTGCGGCAGGATTTGTCGCGAGCGTGACCGTCACGGTGGTACCATCACCCTCGGCGCTATCGATCTGCATCGCGCCGCCATGGCTTTCGGAGAGCGCGCGGACCAGGGCCAGACCAAGGCCGGTACCGCTCTTCGCGACCATGGGGTCTGTCGCGGCCTGCTCGAAAGCGCGGCCGAGACGGGGCAGGGCATCCGCCGGAATGCCGATGCCATCGTCCCGCACCGAGAGCACGACACGGCCCTTGCCGGCGGCGGCGGTGATCCATACGTGGCCGCCACGCGGTGTGAATTTGAGGGCGTTCGAGAGAAGGTTGAGAACGATCTGCTTGACCGCGCGGCGATCCGCCGTCAGCGGTAGCCCATCAGCCGGCGTCTCCATGATCATCTGGATGCCGTTGTCGCGCGCGCGTTGCGCCAGCAGGCGTGCGCAATCCTCCATGACCTCGCTCAGATCGACATCTTCGAATTTGAGGTCCATCTTTCCGGCTTCGATTTTGGCAGTGTCCAGGATGTCGGAGATCAGGTCGAGAAGCAGCTGCCCGGAATCGCGGATCAGTCCGGCATATTCCGTGTAGCGCGGGTTGCCGAGCGTGCCGAACATCTCGTCGCGCATGATGTCAGCGAAGCCTATGATGGCATTGAGCGGCGTGCGCAGTTCGTGGCTCATGCTGGCGAGGAAGCCGGACTTTGCGCGGCTTGCGGCTTCCGCTTCCTCGCGTGCCGCCCGCATTTCGAATTCCTGGGCTTTTCGATCGGAGATGTCGCGCGAGACGCTGACCGCGTTGCGCGCTTCGCCTGTCTCAGGGTCGTAGATCGAGCGGACGCTCGACTCCATCCAGACGTAATGTCCGTCTCGATGGCGCACGCGATAGGTGGCGGTGCGGACCTCTCCCGGCTCGAGCCGCTCGCGCAGCGACAGGGCCTGCTGCATGTCCTCGGGATGGACGAGCGTGAGAAAGCCGCCCTGTTCGACCTCCGCAATGTTGCGGCCAAGGATGTTCTGTAGCGCGTTCGACGCGAACAGGATACGGGCATCGGCGCCGTAGAACATGATGATGTCGGAGGCCTGCTCGGCCATCAGGCGATAGCGATCTTCAGCCGCCGCGCGTTCTTCTTCTGCAATCACCTGCAAGGTCACGTCGTGGCAAACGCCCAGAACCGATGTCACGCGGCCGTCCGGTCCGATCTCCACTTCGCCATGCGTGTCGACGAACTTCGCCGGGTTTTTGGGATCTTTCGGGCGGGTGCGATAGTAGAACTGCGATCGGGTCTTTATCGCGTGCGCGATGGCGCGGTTCAGATTCTCGACATCCTCATCGAGGATTTGCGAGAGGAGCCAGTCCATGTCTGGTTTCTGGCTCTCGTCGATGTTGAGAAGTCGATACATGCCCGGCGACCACGTGGCATATCCGTCGGAAAGCCGTCTGCGCCAATATCCGAAGCGCGCGGCCCGTTCGGCCAGCCCAAATTGCACTCGCTCTGCGGCAAGTTCGGCTGCGAGCGCGGTTTCGCGCTCAGCGTCGGGCCTGTTTTCGGGCATTGTCCAGCCAGTTCCCCGAGGGGAATACTCCCCCTTGCCCGACAATAAGACGGTCGCGTTAAGCAACGCTTGCAAATTGCTGGAGCGAGGCCGCCCGCCAATACTGGCATTAAGCGCTGTTTAACCAACAAGTCTTGTGAATATCGCAGAATTACTACCCTGGCGCGCCGGCGCGCTTGGCATATTCCCAGGCTCTTTGGGCGAGCGGTTTCACGCCGGATGCGTTTTGCGCCGCATGGGCGCTGTTCGCCGTGCCATCGCGCACTCGGCCCACGATGCCCTGGAGAATTCCGGCCAGCCGGAAAAAGTTGTAGGCCGCGTAGTAATCCATATTCGGTATGGCATCGCGATGGGTGCGCTTGCAGTACATCGCCGTGTAAGCGTCCTTGTCCGGGATTCCAAGCGCGGCGAAGTCCGCGTCCAGCAGGCTTCCGCCGCTGGAGACGCCGCCCGGCATCTGCCATTGCATCAAGTGGTAGGTGAAATCCGCCATCGGGTCGCCGATGGTGCACAATTCCCAAGCCAGCACCGCGATCACCTGCGGCTCGGTCGGATGCAGGAGCATGTTGTCCAGGCGATAATCGCCGTGAACGATGGAATCGCGCGCATCCGTCGGCAGATGCTGCGGCAGCCATTCGATCAGCTTTTCCATTTCGGGAATGAGTTCGGTTTCAGACGCCTTGTATTGCTTCGTCCATCGCGCCACCTGACGGCCGACATAGTTTCCCGGCTTGCCGTAATCCTGCAGCCCCAGCTTTTCCCAATCCATGTTGTGCAGGCGCGCGAAGGTCTCGTTCATCGCGTCATAGATCTGGCTGCGCTGTCGGGGCGTCTGGTCGGGCAACATCGGTCCCCAATAGATGCGCCCGTCCACGCAATCCATCACATAGAACATGGTGCCGATGATGCTCTCATCCTCGCAAAGCAGATAAGGCTTGGCCACGGGAAAGCCGGTGGGATGCAGCGCCGCGATGATGCGGTATTCACGATCCACCGCATGCGCGCTTGGCAACAGCTTTCCCGGCGGCTTCCTGCGCAGGACGTAGTTCCGGTTTGGCGTGATGAGTTTGTAGGTGGGGTTGGATTGGCCGCCCTTGAACTGGCGAACCTGCATCGGCGTCTGGAAGCCTTCGATACGTTCGGCAAGATAGGCTTCGAGCTTCTTCTCGTCGAAGCGGTGGCTTTCCGCCACCTCCTTGGTGCCCGAAAACTTCTCTTGACGATCGTCCGTCACGGCGTCGGCCATACGCTTGCTCCCGATATCTTTTCGCCATTTTGGGACGGAGGGGAGCGTCCGCACAAGCCTAGCGAGGCGAGAGGGCCCGCCAGCCGATGTCGCGGCGGCAGAAGCCGCCCGGCCAATCGATCAGATCCACGGCCCGATAGGCACGAGCCTGTGCTTCGGCGACGGTTTTGCCTGTGGCGGTGACATCAAGCACGCGCCCGCCCACGGCCAGGAGTTTGCCGTCGCGCCGCTCGGTGCCGGCGTGGAATATACGCACGCCTTCGACCGCCGCCGCAGCGTCAAGATTTCGGATCTCGGTGTCCTTCGCATAGCTGCCGGGATAACCCTTGGACGCCATGACCACGGTCAGCGCGACATCGTCGCTCCAGCGCAAGTCGACGTTGTGAAGCTGGCGGTCGCGCGTGGCGATCAGCGCGGTGAGCAGATCGGATTTGAGCCGGGGGATCAGCACCTGGCATTCCGGATCGCCGAAGCGGCAATTGTATTCGACAAGCTTCGGACCGCTCTTGGTGATCATCAGCCCCAGATACATCACGCCCTGATATGGCCGGCCGCGTTCGGCCATGGCAGCGAATGTGGGGTTGATGAATTTCTCCATCGCGACCTGTTGCAGGCGCGGCGGCAACACCGGGGCAGGCGAGTATGCGCCCATGCCGCCGGTATTCGGCCCCTTGTCGCCATCGAAGGCGCGCTTGTGATCCTGCGCGCCCGCCAATGGGATCGCTGTCTCGCCATCGCACAGTGCGAAGAAGCTCGCTTCCTCGCCTTGCATGAATTCCTCGACGACGACTTCGCTGCCGCTTTCGCCGAAGCCGCCTTCGAACATGAAATCGATTGCTTTGTCCGCGTCCGCTTTTGTCTCCGCAATGATGACGCCTTTGCCGAGCGCCAGGCCGTCGGCCTTGATGACGACAGGCAGCCCAAGTGTGTCGGCAAATGCTTTCGCGGAAGCGGCGTCGCGAAACCTCTGATAGGCGGCGGTCGGAATGCCGGTCTCCCGGCAAAGATCCTTCACGAAACCCTTGGAGCCTTCGAGGATTGCGCCTTTCATGCTTGGCCCGCTGGCGCGGATGCCGGCGGCCTCCAAACGGTCCCACAATCCGCCCACCAGCGGATTGTCCGGTGCGATGACCACGAACTCGATCTTCTTTTCCTGCGCGAAGGACACGAGGCCATCGAAATCCATGGCCGCGATAGGGACACATTCGGCCACCTCCGCGATTCCCGCATTTCCCGGCGCGCAATAGAGCTTGGTAAGCAACGGGCTGGCCGATAGCGCCCAGGCCAAAGCGTGCTCGCGGCCGCCGGAACCGATGAGGAGGACTTTCATGGGCCGAACTTCCGGGAAGGCGGGGGTGGATTCAAGCGGGCTTCCTATATCATCTGTGAATCATGTCCGAACCCGCCAAACCCAATTTGCCGGAATTCAGCGTCAGCGAGATCGCCGCCGTCCTCAAACGCACCGTCGAGGACGCATTTCCATTCGTGCGCGTCCGGGGCGAGATCAGCGGGCTCAAGCTCGCGTCCTCCGGTCATACCTATTTTGACCTCAAAGACGACAAGGCCGTGCTGAACGCCATCATCTGGAAGCAGCAGAGCCGCCTCATCAAGCTGCGCCCGGAATCGGGACTTGAGGTCGTCTGTACCGGCCGGATCACGACGTATCCCGGCTCTTCACGTTACCAGATCATCGTAGAGCAGATGGAGTTGGCGGGCGCAGGCGCGCTTATGGCCATGCTGGAGGAGCGCAAGAAGAAGCTCGCCGCCGAAGGCCTGTTCGCCGCGGAGCGCAAGAAGGTGTTGCCGTTCCTACCCGATGTCATCGGCGTCGTGACATCGCCCACGGGCGCGGTGATCCGCGACATCATGCACCGGCTGAACGAACGCTTCGCGCGTCGCGTTATCTTGTGGCCGGTCGCCGTGCAGGGTGAGCGTGCGGCAGGCGAAATCGCAGCCGCCATTCGCGGCTTCAATGCACTTGGGGCGGCAAGCGCGGTGCCGCGGCCGGACGTCCTGATTGTGGCGCGGGGCGGCGGGTCGATCGAGGATCTGATGGCGTTCAACGAAGAGACCGTGGTGCGTGCAGCCGCGGAAAGTGCGATCCCGCTCATCTCCGCGGTGGGGCACGAAACCGACACCACGCTGATCGATTTCGCCAGCGACCGCCGAGCGCCAACGCCCACCGCCGCCGCCGAGATCGCCGTCCCTGTTCGTCTGGAGCTTCTTTCTCAGGCGTTGAATTTCGAGCGTCGTCTTCTCAACTGCTTCTCGCGCGGTGTCTCCACGCGACGGACGCATCTCGCACAGCTCACGCGCGTTCTTCCACGGCCAGAGCAGCTTTTCGCACAGCCGCGGCAGCGTCTGGACGTGGCGTCCGACAAGTTGGGCGGTGCCTTGCGGCGCAATCTGCAGGAACATCGCCGCAGCTTCGTCGAGGCGGCGGCCCTGCTGCGGCCGCGCCCCATACGTCACCATATCGCGGTTTGCGGTGAACGCACGGAAGCCCTTGCCACGCGGCTGGAGCGCTGCTTCAGCGCGCGCGTCCGGGAGGACCGCAAACGGCTCGAGAGCCTTTCGCGCATTTTAGAAGGCATATCTTATCGTGGCGTGCTGGATCGCGGTTTCGTGCTGGTGCGCGGGGGCGATGGTTCCATCCGCCGCAGGGCCGAGGCCGTGAAGCCTGGCGAGCGACTGTCGCTGATCTTCACAGATGGCGAGCGCGAAGCCGTCGCCGGCGGCGCAACTGTGCCTGCGGCACCCAAATCCCGCATGACAAAGCCGTCAGGAAATCAGGGCGACTTGTTCTAGCGAGCGCCCTCTGTGTTAGGATGAGCCATGAACAAGATGGACCGCGATTTCCGCGCCGAAGGGCAGGCCGAGCTTGAATTTCTCGATGGCGAATATCGCGTCATCAAGCCGGGCGGTTTCGTGGTTTGCGCCGTTACCGGTACCCAGATTCCGCTCGATGCCTTGCGCTACTGGAGCGTCGACCTGCAAGAGGCCTATGCCACGCCTGCCGTCGCGCTGAAGCGCTTTCAGGAATCCGGCGGCACGCCGAAATGATGCACCGCCGCGCGTTCGCGATGAGCGCCACGGCTGTGGCACTGGTGCTGCCGTCGCTCGCGCGTGCCAAAGCGTCGCGCCTTTCCATCTCCGGTTCGCAGGAACAAGGCGGTCTTGTGGTCGTGAAAGCGGAGCCCGGCGCACAGGCGAGCGTGGACGGGGATAAAGTTCTCGTCTCCCCCGATGGAATCTTCGCATTTGGCATCGCCTACGATCGAACTGCGGATGCCGTCGTCCGTGTGGATTTCACAGATGGCACCTCCGAAACGCGAAACATCACACCCGTCACCCGGCACTATGAGGTGCAGAGCATCACGGGGCTACCGCAGAAATTCGTGACGCCCTCGCCCGACGAATTGCAGCGCATCAAGGTCGAGCATGAGCGCCTTGCTGCCGCACGCCGCGCGGACACGCCCCAAACCTGGTTCGATGAGCCGTTCGATTGGCCGTTTCCGGGCATCATCAGCGGTGTCTATGGCAGCCAGCGCATCCTGAACGGAACACCGATGGCGCCGCACCTGGGCGTGGATATTGCGGCGCCGTCGGGCACGCCGATCCATGCACCGTCCGGCGCGCGGGTGGCGATCGCGGCACCGTGGTTTCTGGAAGGCAATTTCACCATGCTGGACCACGGCCATGGCGTTTTCACGGAATACCTGCACCAGAGCGAATTCCGCGTGAAGGAGGGAGACATCGTCGCTCGCGGGCAGGTGATCGGGCTCGTCGGCCAGACAGGCCGCGCGACCGGCCCGCATTCGCACTGGGGCATGAACTGGTTTCAGATCAAGCTCGATCCGTCGCGCTACACGCGTACGGCGGAACCGCCGAGAGCCTAGCTTAGGAAGCCGCTTCGCCGGATTGCGCGAGCGCCTTGGCGCGCTTGCTGCGCATTTTGTCGCCCGGCTTCGGCCAGCGCCGATGGATCCACAGCCATTGCGACGGCCGCGAACGCACCATCGCTTCGATCCGCTCCGTGATCTTGATCGTGAGCCGGTGGATGTCCTGGTCGTGATCGTCCGTCGGCGTGAACGCGATCGGCTCTTCCACGCGCATGCGGAAGCGCGCGCCGCCCATGCGTTCGTTGACGGTCGGCAGGATGATGCAGTCGAGCTTGAGCGCGAGCGCAGCAGGGGCAGGCGTCGTCATCGCGTCGCGCCCGAAGAAGGGGGCGGGCAGGCCTTCATTCGTCTTCTGATCGACGAGCATGAAGATCGCCTTGTTGGAGCGAAGCAGCGTGAAGATCTTGCGTGTACCCAGTGGACCTTTGGCGACCTGATGCTGCGGCCCATTGATCATGCGCTGTCGCACCATCCAACGGTCGACATAGGGGTTGTTCAGCGGTCGATAAACCTCCCCACCCTCCACGCCGTATTGCGTGGCGGCGAAGGGCATCGTCTCCCAGTTCGCGAAATGCCCAGACACGAACATGACGCCCTTGCCGGTGGCGAGGGCTTTCTTCGCGATATCGATCCCATCTGCGGAAAGGCGCGGATCGGGTCCGAACATCGAGAGCTTGTCCAGATGCGCGTACTCGGCGATCGTGCGTCCGAGGTTGTCCCACATCTCGAGCAGGATCGCTTCGATCTCTGCCTTGCTCTTTTCCGGGTAGGCCCTCTTGAGATTGTCCCGCCCGCGCCGCGACGTTGGCGTGTAATAGAGTATGTTGCGGCCGATCCAGCCGCCGATGGCGGATGCACCGTCCAGTCCGAACAGCCGGAAGAAGCCGATGAAGGTGAAGAACACGGCCGCTTCCGCGCGGTAGCGCAGCGTGGCCATCAACGGCATTTTGGGGAGGGGTGCGATTTCGGTCATTTCGCCGCGCTATGACGTGCGGGGGGCGACCGTGTCAAGCAGCGCGTCCAGCGCGGCCGGGTTCTCGAACGCCGCCCGCACCGGAATGAACCGCACTTCCTGCCGCTCCGCCGGCGTTAACCGCACGAAGTCTTTCTCGGTTGTAACCAGAACCGCATCGAGGGCTTTGCCGCGCGCGCGCAACCGCGCGAATTCCGCGGCGGTGTAGGCGTGGTGGTCTTCATAAGCACGCTCTTCAACAATCTCCGCGCCAAGCGCACGCAAAGTCTCGAAAAATTTTTCCGGCCGTCCGATTCCCGCGAACGCAACCACGCGTTGCCGGCCGATCCCTGCCGCATCGACCGGTGCGATTCGGGCGCGCAACACCGGGCCCTTGAAGCCGCAAAGATCGGGCGTTCCGTCGCCCACGAGCACGACCGCATTCGCGCGCGCGAGGCCCAGAGCGATGTTCTCGCGCAAAGGGCCGGCGGGAATAATGCGGCGATTGCCGAAACCGGTCTGCGCATCCACCACGACAATGGATAGATCTTTCGCCAAGGCGAAATTCTGGTGGCCATCGTCCATGACGATGATCTCGACGCCTTGCGTCTCGGCGAGCCTGGCGCCCGCCGCGCGGTCGCGTGAAACGACGACGGGCGCGGCGCTCGCGAGCAGGAGCGCCTCGTCGCCGGTTTCCTCGAAGCTGTCGTGTTTCGGCTGCACGAAGGTGGGCCCCCGCATCTTACCGCCATAGCCGCGCGTGAGGATGGCGACATTCTTCTGCCTTTCGATCAGCGCCCGAGCGACGGCGATGGCGATGGGCGTCTTGCCGGTGCCGCCCGCCGTGAGGTTGCCGATGCACACGACCTTCGCGCTGCCACGATAGAGCTTGGCGGTCGAGGCTTTCCAGGCGACGCTTGCGCCATAAACCCAGCCGATCGGCGAGAGAAGGGCAGCAGCGATTTTGGCGGTGTAGTCCTTTTCTTCCCAGAATTCAGGCGCGCGCATCGAGCAACGCCTCCACTGCCGACAGCGTTTTCGCCACGGCACCGCCAAGATCCGCAGCGGCGCGTGCAGCGGCCTCACCCATCGCTTTCGCAAGCGCCGGGTCATCGAACAGATCCTGCGCCGCCTGCGCGATCTCGCGCGCCGTGGCGACGCGCATCCCGCCATGTGCGGCGAGCAACGCGTCATAGGCTTGCGGAAAACTCTCCGTATGCGGACCGAACAGGACGCCGCGGTTGAGGCGCGCGGGCTCGAGCGGGTTGTGGCCGCCCATCGGCACAAGAGTGCCGCCGATAAAGCAGAACGGCGCGAGCCGATAGAACAACCCTAGTTCGCCGAGCGTGTCGGCGACATAGACGGCTGTCCGGGTGTCCGGGAGTTCGCCGCGCGATCGCAAGCGCGCCGGCCGGGCGCCGCAAAGCATCGCGATATCGCTGCCCCTTTCGATGTGCCGCGGCACGATGATGGTAAGCAGATCGGGATGACGTTCGCGCAGCATATCGTGCGCCGGCAGGACCGTTTCGTCCTCGCCGGGGTGGGTTTGCGCGGCGAGCAGGACCGGCCGGTTACCGACGGCCGCCTGCAGTGCTGTCATTTCCCGTTCGTTGACGGGCAGGGGCGGAGCGTCGGCCTTAAGGCTTCCGGACACAATCACGCGCGGTGCGCCGAGTTGTGCGAGGCGGCTCGCAGTCGCATCGTCTTGCGTCAGGCAGACATCAAACAGCGACAACAATGCCTTCGCCGCGCTGCGGGCGCGCTTCCAGCCGCGGAAAGACCGCTCCGACATGCGTCCGTTCACGAGCGCCAGCTTGACGCCTTGCCCGGCAGCGCGGTGCAGAAGATTGGGCCATAACTCCGATTCCACGAACATTGCGGCGTCCGGCTTCCAATGCGCAAGGAAGCGCGCCGTTGCTGCCGGCGTGTCGACAGGCGCGTATTGATGGATCGCGCCGCGCGGAAGCCGCTCCGCCATCATCCGCGCGCTGGCCACCGTGCCGCTCGTCACCAGCACCGACCTGCCGGCCTTCAAGAACGCATCGACCAGCGGCAACGCGGCCGTGCTTTCGCCGACGCTCGCACCATGTATCCAGACGAGCCTGCCTTCAGGGCGAGCGACTGGCGAATGGCCCAGCCGCTCTCGCATGCGGGCAGTGTCTTCCTTGCCTCGCAACGCGCGCTGACGAAGAAAAAAAGGAACGGCGGGCGCAAGCGCCGTCGTCGCCAGCCGATAGGCTGCCAACCCCAGCGGCGACGCCATTCAGGAAGACTCCCTGTCGTCGAGGCCGCGGTGATAAAGCCGCGCATAGAGCCCGTTCTGCGCCATCAGTTCCGTGTGCGTGCCCGATTCCACCACACGCCCGCGATCCAGCACATAGATGCGGTCGGCATCGAGCACGGTGGAGAGACGATGTGCGATGACCAGCGTCGTGCGGCCCTCCATGAGATGCGAGAGCGCTTCCTGCACCTGGCGCTCGCTTTCCGTATCGAGCGCAGAGGTCGCTTCGTCGAGCAGCAGGATTGGCGCATTGCGCAGCATGGCGCGCGCAATGGCGATGCGCTGCCGCTGGCCGCCGGAGAGCTTCAGCCCGCCTTCGCCGACCTGCGAATCATATCCGTCTGCCTGCGCCATGATGTAATCGTGCGCCGCCGCCGCCGTGGCGGCTGCCACAATATCCTCGCGC
>JBQCFD010000270.1:0-26661 GCA_051959625.1 Rhizomicrobium sp. | reverse complement strand
GGGCACGAGCGCGAACGTGCCCACGGCCTGGCCGTTGCCGTCGGAGAGGAATGCGCCGTGATGGCCGCCCGCTTCATATCCTTGGGCGATGATCGCGTCCGCGCCGGCATCCGCCCATGCCCGGGCTTCGCGCACATCCGTGGCAGTGCCCATCACATAGGTGCCGCGCTTCCGGAAGGCGGCGATGTCCTCGCGCGCGATCAGATCGAATGTGAACGAGACGGCGGGCGGCGCGGCTTCGATCAGCGCATCGAGCTGGGCGCGAAAGTCCTCGCTCCAGCGGTTCGGGCGAAACTCCTCCGGCAATCCGAACTCCTTGCGCCACTTCGCGAGCCGCTTCACCGCGTGTTCGACCGTTCTGCTGTCCGGCGCGGCTTTGGGCACGACCAGCAAATTCGCGCCGAACGGCATGCCGGGCTTCTTGAGCCTCGCGATCTCCTGGGCGATAGCGGAGGGCGGCAATGCTCCGGCGGCAAGTGTTCCCATCGCGCCGGTTTGGCTCACGGCGGAAACGATGCGCGCGTCCGTCGCGCCCAGCATCGGCGCCTGGAGGATGGGAATGGAAAGGCCGAGCCTTTCCATGAACGCATTGCTGAACGTCATCGCCGCGCACCTCGAAGTTCCGCGAGTATAGGCGGATGGCGGCGCAAGGGAACGGCAGCGCGCTCATGGCGGTTATTCCGGAAGGAGGTTCCCATGAACGATGACCGCACGCTTGTCGCCGTTTTCGATTCCGATCACGCGCGTTTCTTCGAATACCGGGCCTCGCACGGAAAGCTGCTCGCAGCACTCGAGGATGTCAGATCGCATCTGGATCACGACAAGCGCGATATCGACACCGACAAGCCGGGCCGCGGGTTCTCCTCCGGCAACGGCGCGCATCATTCCTATGAGTCGCCCAGTGATGTACGCAAGCTCGAGAAGCACGACTTCGTTCGCGCGGTGGCGCAAGGCATCGACGATGCGCTGGAGCGCCACGAATTCGGCAGGCTCGCCATCGTCGCGCCGGCCCGCAGCGTGGGCGAATTCCGTTCCGTCGCCAGCGACAAGGTGAAGAAAATCATCTGGCGGGAGGTGCCGAAGGAGCTTGCCAATCTTTCGGATAGCGAACTGGAGCAGCAGCTGGTGCCGATCCTGCAGGCGCCGCCGAAATGACTATTGCAACTCGCCCTCCGCTTCGATCAGGAGCGTAACGTCGTCGCCCACCAATCCGGACCAGATGGAATGCGTGAGGCCGAAATCGGCGCGGTGGATCGTGGCCGTCGCATCGAAGCCGATGCGATAGGGCTGAAACGGGATCGGCGAATTGTGCGCGCCTTTGAATGTGACATTCAGCGTCACGGGCTTCGTCACGCCCGCCAGGGTGAGATCGCCGGTCACGGTGCCGGTGTTGTCGCCGTTGCGCGCGATGCTGGTCGCCCTGAAGGAAGCGGTCGGGAATTTGTCGGCACGGAAGAAGGACACCAGTTCCTTGTCGAGCTCGTCCACATGCGTGTCGATCGCCGTCATGTCGACTTCGGCTGTCAATGCGCTCGTCTCGGGAGATGCCGGATCGAATTGCAGCGTGCCGCCCACTTTGGAGAACCGGCCGAAGAAATCGGACAGGCCCATATGCTGGATCTCGAAGATGATTTGGGTGTGGTGCGGATCGAACTTGTAAGTGCCCTTCTTCGCGTCGACCGGACCGAAGGCCGAGACAGCCAAGCCAAGGACCGCGACAAGCGCGATCCGCGCGAACGCTTTCCAGCGCATGAGACGCTCCTTTTGAGGAACGCTATCACGCCGTCACGGAAAGTCTTTCGGTTTACGCCGCACGTGAACGGCTTTTTGCGCCGGCGGGCGCACCGAGATTGCGCTTCATGCTGGCCAGGTACGCCTTTGTCTCGTCGGGTAAACCACGTGCGCCCGCGCGGTATTTGTCGAAATTGCCCGGCCCGTCGTTGTAGGCGGCGAACATGTCCGGAAACCCGTACTTCTGGTAGAGCCACTTCAGATAGGCTGTCCCGGCGATGATGTTGTCATGCGGATCGGCCGGATCGGCCCCCAGATCGTATTGCGTGCGCATCTCGTCATAGGTTTCGGGCATGACCTGCATGACTCCGATCGCGCCGGCATCAGATTTGATCGGCCTGTTCTCGCCCTCCATGGTCCGGCCGCCACTTTCGCGGCTGATGACTGCGCGGATCCAGCTCTTCGGCAGATGGAACCGCCGCGAAGCTTCCAGCACGAAAGGTTTCCAGCGGTCGAGAAGCTCTTTCGGACTCATCGCCATCTCGCGTGCGAAGGCGGAAGGCACGTTTGGCTCGTCCAGCGCGATGCTGACGGTTGGCACGCGTATATCGAACTGCACGCCACGCAACGGCGGCAAGTGATAGGCGTTGTGAAACGGCAAGGCGAAGAAGGCGGCTGTCGTCATCGCGCCGAGAAGCGCAAACCTTGAAAACAGCCGTGATGCGCCCTCGCGGGCGCGAGCAACAGTCTGAGACACGCGGAAACACTCCGGCGAGATTTGTGAGAGGCGGAAATGGCGTTCCGCTTATTCGCCGAAGAGATCGTCCAGCCGATACACCAACCGCGAGGCCGCTACATCGCGGATGCGCGCGCGGATTTCAATAGGAACTCCAAGGTTCCGTGCATGAAACCGGCCGCATGGAGACCACTGCACCGTCATGTGGACTTGTGACGCCGCCTCTACCTCCATCCGGCGGTTTGCCTTTTCAAGCACTCGGGGGTCCTGAGTGCTGCTCGCAGAAGCTCCGCTCGACAGGCGGAGCCGACGCAATTCATGCTGCATTAAGAACAAATGATGACAATCGGAACAGCACAGCGCGTTCGTGAGGGAATTCATCGTCGAGCGAGGGTGTCATGAGTGGTCGTGAATTGCGTCTCAACGGTTATCGGCTGACGACTGCGGAGATTCTCTACCGCCTGCCGGACTATCCGGCGATGTTGCAGAGCTTCATCTGGCAGGATCTCGATCTCGCGCCGAAATTTCCCGTGCTGAACAAGTTCTTGCGCTTCTGGGAAATCAACATCGAAGGCAAGCTCTACAAGGTGACTGTGGCCTCGCGCGCGCTGATCTCCGACGCCGAATTGACGCTCAGCAACGGCGAATTCAGGCTGCAATAAAGCCGGCGCCGTACATTGTTCCCTGTCGCCGGTCAGATTAGCTTTGGCCCATGCGCACGATCACGGCCGAAGACGGACGCAGCGCGTTTGGCGCCGACGCGGAGAATTATGACCGCGCGCGACCTGAATATCCTGCCCGCGTCTACGAAATATTGCGGGAACGCTGCGGACTCGGCGCGGTAACCCGCGCCTTTGAGATCGGGCCCGGCACCGGCCTGGCCACGCGACGGTTGCTGGAAGCCGGAGCATCGGTCACGGCCGTCGAGCCGGACGCGAGGCTTGCCGCGAAGCTGCGCGAACACGCTGGCCGCCTGCCCCTTCACATCGTCAACGCGACTTTCGAAGCCGCGGAGTTGCCGCAAGGCGCGTTCGATCTCGGCGCTTGTGCGACGGCGTTCCACTGGATGGACCAGCGCGCGGCACTCGCCAAAGTGGCGAGCCTGATCAAGCCCGGCGGCTGGTGGGCGGTGTGGTGGAATGTGTTTGGCGACCCGGAGCGCGACGATCCGTTCCACGATGCCACGACACATTTGTTCGGGGACTCCGAGAGCCCGTCCTTTTCGCCCCTGTTCAAACATCCCTTCGCGCTGCGCAGCGAAGAGCGGATCGCCGACCTGGTGTCCGTGGGCGCTTTTGACGATATCGGATTCGATATTCTGCGCTGGACGCTGGTGCTGAACGCCGCCCAGACGCGCGCGCTCTATGCGAGCTTTTCCAACGTGACCACATTGCCGGAGGTCGAGCGCTTTCGCCTTCTGGATTCGATCCACCAAATTGCCGCGACGACGTTCGACGACCGGATCGAGCGAAAGATGTGCACCGCGCTCTATACGGCGCGCCGGCGATAGCTTTTCTCAACCGAACATGGGAACGAGAAACGTCCGCTCGTAACTGGAGAAACACCTCGTTTCGTCGAAGCGCGCAGTTGCCGCCTTGCAGGCTTCATCTTCCACGACAGCGCGGCGATAGCGGTCGTAGGATTCGACGTCCGGGAAGCTGAACAGCGCAACGCCGACATGCGGCGGGCCTTCCCTGCCGATGCCGGGGAAACTGAAGGTTGCATCCGGCAGCACGTCGCGTTCACCGCCCGGCACGAAATAGCCGTGGTGGGTGCCGCCATATTTTCGCACGAGCGCGATCCACGCGCGCGCGTAGTCACGGAAGGCCTCCAGCTTGCCGGGCGCGATCTCATAGCGAATGAAGCAGGTAAACATTGCGGCGTTCCCTCCGTCCCGAACAGAGATAGGGCCTCCTCCCCTGCAAAAGAGGAAGGGCTTGACCTTGACGCCTTCCGTTCCCACTCCTAAATACCGGCCAGCCTGTTAGCACTCGCCTTATGGGAGTGCTGCTGTGCGGATCCAACTCGTTGGAAAACCTAGGTATTTAGGAGACATATCCATGAAATTTCGTCCGCTCGGCGACCGCGTGGTCGTCCGCCGCGTCCAGGAGGAGCAGAAGACCTCCGGCGGCATCATCATCCCCGAAACTGCCCAGGAGAAGCCGCAGGAAGGCGAAGTCATCTCCGTGGGTCCGGGCGCCCTCGACGAGAACGGCAAGCGCGTCGTCCCCGAAGTGAAGTCGGGCGATTTCGTGCTGTTCGGCAAGTGGTCGGGCACCGAGGTGAAGATCGATGGCGAGGAACTCCTGATCATGAAGGAGTCCGACATCATGGGCGTGCTCGAAGGCCGCACCGGTTCCAAGAAGAAGGCCGCCTAACCGGCGCCTCTCTCAGAAATTGAATTCAGGAGAAAGAAACTATGGCAGCCAAAGACGTTAAGTTCGGCGCCGATGCCCGCGAGAAGTTGCTCCGGGGCGTCGACATCCTCGCCGATGCAGTTCAGGTGACGCTGGGTCCCAAGGGCCGCAACGTCGTGATCGAGAAAAGCTTCGGCGCGCCGCGCACGACCAAGGACGGCGTGACGGTGGCGAAGGAAGTCGAACTCGCCGACAAGTTCGAGAACATGGGCGCGCAGATGGTGCGCGAAGTCGCCTCCAAGACCAACGGCGCGGCCGGCGACGGCACGACGACGGCCACGGGCCTGGCCCGCGCGATCGTGCGCGAGGGCGCGACGTCGGTCGCGGCCGGCATGAACCCGATGGATCTGAAGCGCGGCATCGAGAAGGCCGTCGACGCCGTCGTCGCCGATCTCAAGAAGCGCTCCAAGAAGGTGAAGGCCAACGAGGAAATCGCGCAGGTCGGCACGATCTCCGCGAACGGCGACGCCGAAGTCGGCAAGATGATCGCCGAAGCGATGGCGAAAGTCGGCAATGAAGGCGTGATCACGGTCGAAGAGGCGAAGAGCCTCGACACCGAGCTGGACGTCGTCGAAGGCATGCAGTTCGACCGCGGCTACATCTCCCCGTACTTCATCACGAATGCGGACAAGATGATCGCCGAGCTCTCCGAGCCGTACATCCTGATCCACGAGAAGAAGCTCACCAGCCTGCAGCCGATGCTGCCGGTACTGGAGGCCGTGGTGCAGGGCGGCCGTCCGCTCCTCATCATTGCCGAAGAAGTCGAAGGCGAAGCGCTGGCGACCCTCGTCGTCAACAAGCTGCGCGGCGGCCTCAAGGTCGCGGCCGTGAAGGCGCCGGGCTTCGGCGATCGCCGCAAGGCGATGCTGGAAGACATCGCCATCGTGACCGGCGGCCAGGTGATCAGCGAAGATCTCGGCATCAAGCTCGAGAACGTGAAGCTGAACATGCTGGGCACCGCGAAGACCGTGAAGATCGACAAGGACAACACCACGATCATCGACGGCTCGGGCAAGAAGGGCGACATCCAGTCCCGCGTGGCGCAGATCAAGGCGCAGATCGAGGAAACCACCTCGGACTACGACAAGGAGAAGCTGCAGGAGCGTCTGGCGAAGCTGGCGGGCGGCGTTGCCGTCATCCGCGTCGGCGGCGCGACCGAAGTCGAAGTGAAGGAACGCAAGGACCGCGTGGACGACGCGCTCAACGCCACCAAGGCGGCGGTTGAGGAAGGCATCGTTCCGGGCGGCGGCACGGCGCTTCTCTATGCTTCGAACGCGCTGAAGAACCTGACCGGCGACAACGAAGACCAGACGCAGGGCATTGCGATCGTGCGCCGCGCGATCCAGTACCCGATCCGTCAGATCGTGGAGAATTCCGGCGAGGAAGCCTCCATCGTGGTCGGCAAGCTGCTGGACCAGAAGTCCGCCACGTTCGGCTGGGATGCCCAGAACGAGAAGTATGTCGATTTCATCGACGAAGGCATCGTGGACCCGACGAAGGTCGTGCGCACCGCGCTGCAGAACGCAGCTTCGGTCGCCTCGCTCCTGATCACCACGGAAGCGATGGTCGCCGATCGTCCGAAGAAGGACGCAGGCCCCGCCATGCCCGGCGGCGGCATGGGCGGCATGGGCGACATGGACTTTTAAACCTGTCATCCCCGCCGGCGAGGCCGTCAGGCCGAAGCGCGAGCGGGGCCCATTCCTCAAAGCAAACGGAAAGGCCCGGTTGAAACACCGGGCCTTTTCACTTTTGAGACGGTCTGGCGTTTTTGTCAGACGGAAGAGTCCAGGGGATCGTTACTCCGATCACCGATCCGGTGGGATGACCGTCGACCTCGCCTGGCTTGAAGGACCGCGTTTTGGCGAAGGCGACCGCTGCCGCATCCAGATCGTCGGAACCGGACGATCTCATCACCGCCACCTTCATCAGCGACCCATTCTTGGCGAGCGTTACCGCCATCGACGTCACGCCTTCGCGATGTTCGGCCAAAGCGCCGGGTGGATAAAGCGCCTCGGGTGGCGTGAGAACCACTATTTCGGACTGCCAGAGTCCACCGCCCGCCTGGCCCTCGAGTTTCCAGTTGATGCGCAAATAGTGGCTGCAGGCGATGGGCTGATTGCCCAGTTTGGGCTGGGAGTAAATAGCCTGTTTGGCGGCTTCGACCGAGGCATCGTCCAAGCGCAGCGATCCACTGCTGCGGACCACTTTGACGTCCGACACCGTTCCGTTGCTCTTGATCACGAAGCTCAGATCGGTCGCGCCTTCTTCGCCCAGGGCGACCGACAGCGGCGGATAATCGTCCATCAAATTTATGGTGGTCTGCATCACGGGCCGCGTGACGCCTTCGGAGTAGCACGCGCGCAACTCGTCGGCCGAAGCGGCGGACATGAATGCGGCGAACAATAGTCCCGCCACGAGGGCAGCACTGCGCGCGCTCATTGCTCCTTACCGCTCTTCAAACGGTAGATGATCTGGCCGCGCAGGATCGAGAGGATTTGCGCGAGCTTTGGCCGAATCCGCATGTAGTAGTCGGGCGTGCAGGTCATGTGCGGCTGTTCGAAACGGAACGACGTGACGGAATGCAGCGTGTTGTGGTCGATCCGCTCGATGTCTTCGGAAAAGAAAACTCCCTCCCCTTTCACGGTCTGTGCGTCGGGAATCGTCGTGAACCGGATACCGTCCGGATATGTGAGCGTCACGTCTTCTTCGAGATCCATCGAGGGGCAGACATAGGGCCGCGTGCGCGTCAGTGGCAGGTCGCCGCCCACCGCCGGCGTGAATACGATCGGGCGGAAGCCGACATTGGGATACATGGCGCCGGGGCCCGGCATGTTCGCCGCATTTTCCTGATGGAAATGCACGCTGAAACTGTAGTCCGGCGCGAGGGAATCGATGTTGCCCTTGTCGAGGGTCCCCGACCCGCCCGGGCCAAGAAATTTCTGCAGAAATGCCGCTTCGTTCGCACCGTTCACCAGATTGAAAAGGGCGCGAAAGCCCATCGCGGGTTCGCCGCGCGCCGTGATGCGCGTATCGCCGTCGGCAGCTCCGGTCGGCGAAATCGTCGCGAAGATGGTCGTGCGGACCTGATCCTGGCTGACGGAGGGCGGTGGCGTCCTTTCCGCCGCGCCTGTCATCGCGTTTATCACCGGCTTGTCCGTGTCGAGCATAGGCAGATAGCCGAACGGCGCGTATCGCGCCGTGGAGTCGAGGTAGAGCTGGAACTCCGGCACATAGGCGATGAGGTGATCGAACACAAACGGCGAAGCGGCCTTTGGCTGCAGAAAACGCGGCGACGTGTCGATCAGGATGGGTTGGGCGACGATGCCTTCCGCCGCCAGCAGCGCCGTCAGGAGCATCACATGGTCTTTGCAGTCGCCATATTTGTTCTGGAGCACTTCCGGGGCCGGATGTGGCACGAAACCGCCCGCGCCGAGAACGATGTTCACATAGCCGATATGCTTGGATACCCATTCGTAGATCGCGCGCGCCTGTTCCCGGCGATCCGATATGCCCGCGATGATGGCATCGGCCTGTGACTTGATCGCGGGCGTGACATCGGCACGGCCCTGCATCATGCGCCGGTAAAGCGCAGCAATCTGCGACTGGTCCGTGAAGGTGCTGAGGACCAGCCGCGGCCCCGTATCGAGCGGGCTCACCGCGCCTGTTTCTTCGGGCGTGACGATCTGGTTGTGATAGGTCCAGTTGCGCCTGATCTTTCCGTCGGCGGTTTCCGGCGCGCTTTCAGCGAGGCCCAGATTGTCCGTCTGCACGGCCAGCGATGCCGGCGCGCTGATCGACACCAGCGCATCGTTTACGGGGATCGACGGCGGAAATGTGAAATTCTGGGCGAATTCGCCGGGAAACCACGGTTTTCCCTGAACGAAGAGAATCGTCACAGCGACTTCGTCGCCGATTTCCAGATTGGGGAAGATGACGGTGATCGTCTTGAGATCCTCGAATCCGGGCGAGGTGCTCGCGCCGTATCCACGCAACATCTTGTCCTGCGAAATGTCGTTGCGCGTTCCGTTCGCCTTGAGCGTGTAGGCGGCCTGAACGGTGAGCTGCTGATACCCGTCGGTATAGCTGAACACCATCTGGCGGAAGCCCTGGACCGCCGCTTCCGTCAGGAGCCGATACACGACCTCCTGCGTTTCGGCGAAAGCGCCGTCCGGCTGTAGCTCGATATCGACGTGCGACTTGACGATCTCATATGGCGGCTTGGCGCCGCTTTGCGCGCATGCCGGATTGAGGCAAGCCGCTGCAACGAGCGCGAAAAGCGCTCCCAGGAAAATACGCAAAACCCAACCCCCACCCCAGTACTCGGCAAGTCTAGCCGGAAAGGTCGCGGAGTCGAGGGCAAGGAAAGGTCAAGCGATTTTGGGCATGCACGTACAAATCGAGTGCAGGCTCACGGCGGTTAGGGGACCTGGGGCTTTCCGTCTAGGGGCCGGGCTTGTCATCATTCTTGGCTGGAGCTGCGTTCTTCGCGGGCTCATCGTCCTGCAACTTCCAATCCACCTTCACCGTCATCGGCGCATCGACCGTCTGGTCGTCCTTGATGGCGGGGCGATAGTGCCATTTGCCGACGCATTCCACCGCGGCGTCATCGAGGCGATCGGAGCCACTGGATTTCGTGACCTTCACAGTGTTGACAGTCCCGTCGGCAAGCACCTTGAAGCCAAGCTCGGTCGTGCCTTCCTGTCCGAAGATGCGCGCGAAGAACGGATAGTCATCTTTGCAGTTCTCCGGCTTTGACAGTGTTGGCGGGCGCGAAACGTGCTGCACGACCGGCACGTTGACCCGAACCACCTTGACGACAGGCGCCTGGGGCTTCGCCTCCAGCTTTTCGTACAGATCGTAGAAGAACAGCAGCGACGATCCGGTGGCGACCGCGCCGGCGATCACCACCGCCCATATCCGGTGATGGAAGCTCTGGCGATAGAACACACCCGACGACACGACGAAAATGATGAACTCGATGACAATCACGTCCGCTCCTGTCCCGAAACGGCGTGAGAGTTATCAGTGTCGGAACCGCCGCGCCACCGCAGACGTGCGCAGACCGCCCTGCTCAGCTACCCCGGGCTCATCTCCTGCAGGCCGGCCCGGCGCGCGCGGTTGAACATCCAGCGTCCCATGGCGTTCGTGGGGCGCAGCGGAACACCAGCATGATGCCGACGTCCTGGCTCGCGACTGCCTCCTGATTCCCCAAGCCGGAACTCCGCGACCGGCAAACACGACGGGCGTTTCTGTTTTGCGCAATGCCACCTTACGATGGCATCAGACAACATCGGGGAGAACGGCAATGAGCACGGTTCTGGTTACCGGCGGTTCGGGCTTCATCGGCAGCCATTGCATAATCCAGCTTTTACAGGCGGGCCACAGCGTGCGCACGACGATCCGCAATCTCGCGCGCGAGGAAGAGGTGCGCAACATGCTGCGCGCCGGCGGCGTGGAGCCGGGCGAGCGGCTTTCCTTTCATGCCGCGGACCTGATGAGCGACGGCGGATGGAAAGAAGCGGTGACGGATTGCGAATATGTACTGCACGTCGCCTCGCCTTTTCCCGGGGGCAATCCCCAGCACGAAGACGACCTGATCGTGCCGGCGCGCGACGGGGCGTTGCGCGTCCTGCGCGCGTCGCTGGAGGCGGGTGTGAAGCGCGTGGTGCTCACTTCCTCCTTCGCCGCCGTGGGGTATGGAACGCGGCCGGGACGAGCGTTCGACGAGACGGACTGGACCGATCCCACCGCGCCGGGCCTCTCCGCTTATGTGAAATCAAAGGCCATCGCGGAGCGCGCGGCGTGGGACTATGTCGCCAGACAGAACGGCAAGATCGAGCTCTCCGTCGTCAATCCCGTCGGCGTGTTCGGCCCCGTGCTGGCCCCGGATTTCTCGACTTCGATTCTTCTGGTGCAGCGCTTCATGGACGGTGATGTGCCCGGCTGCCCGAAGCTCTATTTCGGCATCGTGGATGTCCGCGATGTCGCCGATCTGCATATCCGCGCCATGACGGACCCGGCTGCCAGCGGTGAGCGCTTCATCGCCTTATCCGGCGACTTCATGTCGATGCGCGAAATCGCGATGATCCTTAAAAGCCGCATGGGTCAGGCGGCAAAGCGCGTGCCCACGCGCGAATTGCCGAACTGGATGGTGCGGCTGGCCGCGCTGCGCGATCCGGCGTTGCGCCTCATCACGCCCGAACTGGGCAAGAAGAAGAATGCGACAAGCACCAAGGCCAAACGGGTGCTGGGCTGGCAGCCCCGCGCACCGGAGGACGCACTCGTCGCCACGGCGCAGAGCCTTGTGAACCTCGGACTGCTAAAGCACAGCTCGACGAAAGCCGTCTAGTCCGGAAGCCGCTTCAGAAAAGCCTCCAGCGTGCGGTCGAAGATCTGCGGCTGATCGACGAACACGCCGTGCCCGGCGTTTTCGATTTGCACAAACGAGCCTCGCGGCAGGTGCGCTGCCTCGGCCTTCTGCTGCGCCAGTTCAAAGGAACCAGCGGATGCGACCACCAGGGTCGGTTTGTCGAACTTGGCCAGCGCCGGCGTGAGATCGGCGCCGAGCATGTCGGCGTTCAACTCCGCCATTCCGGTATTCGTCGGCGTCTTCATGCCGATATTCACCAGCACTTGAAACTCTGCATCGCTCATCTTGCGTGTATAAATGGCGTGCATCATGCCTTGCAGATATTCGCGCTTGTGCCTGGCATATAGATCGATGTTGTCCAGCAAGCTCCGGACGAATTTCGGGTTGGCCGAGACCGAGGAGGCGCCGCGCGAAATCGTGGCGTCCACCAATACGATCGCGTCCAGCCGCTTCGTGCCGAACCGATCGACATAGGAAGCGACATCCTGCACGCCTTGAGACCAGCCCACCAGGACGATATGGCGCAACTTCAAGGTCGCGAACACGGCTTCATAGTCATGCGCGCGCTGCGTTGGCGTGTTGCCATCGTCGGTCTTGCTCGAGTCGCCCTGTGAACGCGGATCGATGGCAACGACGCGCCACGCCGGCGAGAAATGCGCGATCTGCTCGCGCCAGACCGACGCCGATGCGGACCATCCGGGGATCAATACCAGCGTATGCGCACCACCGCGCTGCCCGACGTCGAGGAAGTGGATCGAAGCACCGCCACTTTTAATGAAACCGCCGCCGGCCCACGCAGGCGAGGCAAACAGCGCCAGAAAAATCACGGTTAACGAAATCCTAATTCGCCCGGGCATGCCTTCTCCATCAGGATCGGAGAGTTTCACCGAGGCAACAGCGTGACGCCACTGGCGAAGCGAACACGTTCGCGCGAGATCGATTCAATTTTCGGCAATTGCGAACATTCACAGCAATCATTCAAGCCCATGACACGAATCATTTCATACTCGGAACGCGGCGCTTATACCGCCGTTAGAAGGCGTAAGATTAACGCTGCCGGGAGAACAAATATGACAATGGACCCCGTCGTCGTGCTGGCCCACGAACTCTCAATGGCGGAGGACGCTCTGAAGGACGCGAGAAATCGCCGCGACGAGAAAACCTCTCTGCGGCTGCTCGCGAAAATCTCGCTTCTGAACGAAGATCTCTACAACGTCGTGCCGACAAGCGCGCTCGGCGCTTCGGAGCTTCTTCGCCGCGCAGCGATCTCATTGCCGCCCAGTGCCTCGACCTACACCCTGCACATGATTGAAATCGCCAACCGGCTGACGGCCGGCAAGCGCGAATTCAACGATCTTCTCTGGCTGCGATCGATGCGGCCGGCGCTGACCAGCGGCCTGTGCGGGGAGGAGGGCGTGATCGTGGCGCCGCTGATCGCGCTTGCCATCAAGGGGGCATCGATTCCGGTGATCGTCTACAGGTCGGTGCTGCCGCCGCCGGATGACGACGCCTGGATGCGCCAACATTCCCAGCCGCATTAGCCGGGCGACAGATCTTTCAAATACGGCTCCACGGTGCCGTTGAGTTTGATCGTCATCGGGTTGCCGTGGCGATCCAGGCTCTTCCCCGCGACCACGCGAATCCAGCCTTCGCTCACGCAATATTCCTCGACGTTTGTTTTCTCTACGCCGTTGAAGCGGATTCCCACGCCGCGCTCGAGCAACTGCTCGTCGTAATGCGGGCTTTTCGGATTCACGGACAAGCGATCGGGCAGCACGTCGGACATTTTTTCTCCCGCGGATGACGATCCGTTCATAATCGATTTTTCCGTGCCGTCCAAATCCCGGAACCATGCGCGCACCAAGGCGTTGCGTTTTGCGAGGGGCTCACGCGCGCGTGCCAGCAATTGCGCGTTTCTTTCTTCGGGAGACTTTCATGAAAAGCACCTATTTTGCGGCGCTTGCCGCCGTTTTCCTTGCGGGCGGCACCGCGCCCGCGCTGGCTGCATGGGACAATATCGGTTCGGTTTCGGTCAGCCACGACAGGGACCGCGATGTGCGCAACTTCGATCTGGGCGGTCCGGTGGACAGGCTGAGCCTGCGGGCCGAGAGCAGCAATATCGATTGCCGCGCGGTGAACGCGACATTCGGCAATGGCAGAACCCGCCAGGTGTTCTCCGGGCGGCTCTATCGCAATCGTACGACCAACGTCGACCTGCCCGGCGACAATCGCGACATCCGCCGTCTGGCGTTCCACTGCACCGCTCAAGACCGAAGCGGCGGCGCGATCCGCATCGCCGCGGACATCGGTTCGCACCGCGCGGAATGGCAGCGCAATCCGAACTTCAACCGCATTTGGGCGCACATCTTCAACTGGGGCAGTCAGGCCGCGAACAATTGGCGATATGCCGGCCAGGTGAGCTTCGAAGGCCGCCGCGATCGCGAAAGCGCCTTCACCGGATGGCGCGGCCGCAGAGTCGAGTCCATCGCATTGAAGCCGCTTGACGCCAATGCGCGCTGCTCGCGGGTTTCGGCGGTGTTCGGCAATGGCCGGGCGCGCGATCTCAATGTCGACAATGCGGACCGTATGCGCCGGGGCTATTTCTACAAAGTGGATTTGCCCGGCGATCAGCGCAATCTGAGGAGCCTGGATCTGCGTTGCCACGCGACCAATGCGCGCCGCGTGACGATCCAGATTTACACCGGCGGTTGAATTTTCGGAGAGACGCGAGAGGCCCGGGACCGCCCCGGGCCTTTTTGCTTTCAGGAAATCAGGCGGCGCGCTTGGAGGCGACCAGCAGATTCTCCAGTGCGCGCGAATTCCAGCGCCGCTTGTATCCCGCCGCGGCGAGAACGAAATAGAGCGGGTCGCGCAGCCAATGGGCGAGCATCTTCCAGTCCAGCGCGTTGGGCATGTTTCCGCGCAGCATGTTCTTCACCAGCGCTTCCGGCTGACGGAGTTCGCCATCCGCCACCGTGATGACCGGACCGTCGGGACCATGCTGGAGCTTGGCAAAATGCGCGGACGCGCCATGGGCACATTCGATCTTGGCGAAGTTCGCGCCGGCGATCATCGCGGCATCCATCGTAAAGAAGAACCGCGGATTGCATTCCAGCAGCCATACCGTTCCGTCGGCCTCGATACGGGCGTCGAAATTAAAGACGCCGTCGAGCTTCAGATCGGCCGCAATGTCGGAGACGATGCGCGCAAGTTCTGGCTCGCGCTGGAACGTGAAGCGGTTGTCGGGATAGCAATAGGTGACTTGTTTCAGTACCGCGCCCTTGCGCGCGAAAATGCTGATGGAGCGGTCCACGCCTTCGATGAAGTCCTGCACCAGGATGGGGGCGTAATCGATCTTCGAAGCAACTTCGAGCGCGTTGTGCTCATCGATCTTCACCACGCCGACGCTGCCCCACAGATCGATCGGCTTCAGGATCGCCGGCAGCCTGATGCAGCCATTCTTGATGGCCGCGACCAGCGCCCCGCGGTTCGCGAGAATATGGCCTTCGGGATGGCGGATGCCGTTCGCGCGGCAGAACTGCATGAAGCGATCCTTGGTCACGAGTTGATCGAAGGTCGCGAGATCGGGAATGGGGAAAACCGGCGTCGTCAGCAAATGACGAGCCCGTGCGAGCAGGCGCGTGGCGATCGCATCGGCCGGCAGGATCATGTCGATCCGGTGCGTGCGGCAAAACTCCTCGATTTCCGCTGCCGCAGCTTCGGGCCGGGGATCCGGATCGAAGGTGAACTCGCGCCAGCCGGCGCAATAGCGCGACACGGCGAGCGAGCGGGCCTCGGCGTTGCAGAATAGAAAAACCTTCGCTCCCGCAGCGGCCGCGCAGCGCATCACGCGGTATGGCGCCTGAAATGATTGGGCGAGCAGAAGAATTCGGCGCGGCTGGCGGCCTGCCGATCCGGCCACTGTGGCAAGCCTGTCGTGCGGAAATGGCGCGTTCATGCGTCCAATACTGCAAAAATGCTGCCAGCACTTGGCGCCGCGCGGTGCGTCAAAACCCGTGCCGGACCGGGACAGGTGTGACGAAACAGGACATCCGACGGAACAAAATGGCAAAGGGGCCGGGAGTCCCGGCCCCTTCACGTCGCTTCAGAACACCCTAGTGATAGGGCGTGAATTCACCCAACTGACAGGTGGCGCCGCCCTTGATCAGATGGATCACCTGCGAGCCGCCGCAGTACTCGGTGAAATGGGTGTCCATGACAAATCCTGAATCGCGGATGCCGACGCACGGCGGCGACAAACGCGAGTGCCAGACCTTGCCGTCGCGCATGTAGAACAGGATGTTCGACTGATCGACAACCTTGGTGTGGTCGATCATGTTCGCTTGCAAGCATTTCGGCCCACTGGACATGTGACTCATGGCGTCGCCGGCCTGGGCGGGGCCGGCCAAGAATGCCGCGGTGGCCGCGGCAGCGATGAATATTCTCATTGGAATCTCCAACGTACGGACGCCCCTCACGTGAAGTCAGTGTCGCGCGCAAGCGCCAAGTTGCGCAACCTCGTGATGCGCGGAACCGATCACAATTACATGTGGCTCGCTGGCGCTTTTGGGACTTCCGTAAACGGACCCAACGAGCAAACGGCATGCGTCCGAAGCACATGGATAATTTGCAGATTGCCGCAAATCTCATTGGGTGGCGTCACATCGTACGCGAACCCATTGATTCTTAGGCCATTGCAGGAGCCGCGCAGGTCGTTGCGCCAAATCTTGCCGTTAGTCATGTGGAATATGATCGTTTTGTCGTCAGGCGTGGTCGTGTTGAGAATGTCTATCGTGCGCAGGCAGACAGGCTTGCCGGCAGGCGCGTCAGCGGCCTGAACGGCAGAAGCGCCGGCCAGCACCATGGTTGCTGCGAAAATAGCGGCTTTCATGAGTTATCTCCGTGTTTGCATGTCAGGTGGTGCCTCTCCCTGGTCCGCCGCCGTCGGGCGGTGGATTTGGCGCGGCGCCCGGCCCGTCGTCAGGTCCGGACAATTGAGCCGGCGGGCCGTTCGCATCGTCAGACCCCGCATCGGCTGGATTGCCCTGCTCGGCCGGTGGCGCTGTGTCATCCGGCATATCCGCCGGCGGCTGGTCCGCACTCGGAGAACTCAGGTCGGGAGATGGCGGCGGCGGTGAAGCGTTGTCACTGCTCAGCCCGCTATCATCGTCCGGCGGCGGGGGTGGCGGCGCTTCTTCCGGAGGATTGCGCGCCTGGACCTGACGGCTGATGAGTTTGCCGAGGAGTTTGTCGAGCTCCGGCGACGGATCGGTCTCCTGCTGCACGCGAACCTGTTCGATGCAGGAATCCAGAGCTTCGGGCGCCGGCTCGCTGCACTGGGCGATGATCTTCTGGGTTTCATCCTGCTGGCCGCAAGCCGGCAATGCCGCACACGCCGCGACGATCAACGTGGCTGAACCGATGAATGCCAAGCGGGGCATTGACGACTCCAAGCCGGACCAAATTTCGAATCCATTTTTGCTCGGATTACAACCGGCGCATAGAGGCTAGGACGGCGTTTCGCTTGACTTCCAGCCCCCCCTTCCCGATGTTCCGCGCCCTGACGTTGTAAGGAGAAAAAGCCGTGTCTGCGTCCGTTTCCGCGCCGAACATTACCGTCACCTTGCCGGACGGCAAGGCGATGACGTTCGCGCGCGGCACCACCCCGGGCGAGATCGCGGCATCGATCGGACCCGGCCTCGCGAAGGCTGCGCTCGTCGCCGAGGTCGACGGAAAGCAGTGGGACCTGTTTCGCCCGCTGGAGGGCGATGCCAATTTGCGCATCATCACCAGGAAGGATCCGGAGTCGCTGGAGCTGATCCGGCACGACATGGCGCATGTTCTCGCCATGGCGGTGCAGGCGCTTTACCCCGGCACCCAGGTGACCATCGGCCCGGCTATCGAGGACGGCTTCTACTATGATTTTGCTCGCGATACCCCATTCACGCCCGACGATCTGCCCAAGATCGAAGAGCAGATGCGCAAGATCATCAAAGCCGGTTTGCCGACCCGCCGAGAGGTGTGGCCGCGCGACAAGGCCGTCGCGCACTTCAAAGGCATCGGCGAGAACTATAAGGCCGAGCTGATCGAAAGCATTCCGGCCGGCGAAGACGTGTCGATCTATTGGCACGGCGACTGGCATGATCTCTGCCGCGGTCCGCATTTCGAAACCACCGCGAAGATCCCCGACGCGTTCAAGCTGACGAAGATCGCGGGCGCCTATTGGCGCGGCGATGCGAAGAACGCGCAGCTTCAGCGCATCTACGGCACCGCATGGCGCGACCAGAAAGAACTCGACGCCTATCTGCTGAAGCTCGAGGAACAGGAGAAGCGCGACCACCGCAAGCTCGGCCGCGAGCTCGAGCTGTTCACTTTCTCGCCGGATATCGGCGCAGGCCTCCCCTTGTGGATGCCGAATGGCATGGTGATCCGGCAGGAACTGGAATTCCTCGCGATCCAGGAAGAGCGCAAGGAAGGCTATCGCCGCGTTGCCACTCCGCACATCACCAAGGAAAACCTGTTCTACCGCTCACGGCACCTGCCCTACTACAAGGAAGACATGTATTCGCCGCTCGATATCGACGGCGAGAACTACTACCTGCGGCCAATGAACTGCCCGTTCCATCATACCATCTACGGTGCGACACGGCATTCCTACCGCGAGCTTCCCATCCGCATCACCGAATACGGACAGGACTATCGCTACGAAGCGTCCGGCGGTCTTTCCGGCCTGATGCGCGTGCGCGGCTTCTGCATGAACGACGCACACATCTATTGCCGCTACGATCAGGCGAAGGACGAGTTCATCCGCGTGCTGCACCTTCATGCCCGCTATTACAAGCTCATGGGCATCAGCGACTATTACATGCGCTTCTCGCTGCCGGATCTGGACAAGCTGGAGAAGTATGTCGACCAGCCCGACAAATGGGTTACCGCGATGAATATCATCGAGGAAGCCATGAAGGAGTCCGGTTATCCGTATGTGAAAGCGAAGGGCGAAGCCGCATTCTATGGCCCCAAGGTCGACTTCATGATCAAGTCGGTGATCGGCACCGAATATGCGATCTCGACCAACCAGCTCGACTTCCTCGCAACCGAGACTTTCGACCTGAAATACATCGGAGAAGATGGCGCGGAGCATCCCCTCTATGTCATTCACCGCGCGCCGCTCGGCACACACGAGCGCTTCACTGCGTTCCTGATCGAGCACTATGCGGGCGCGTTCCCGACCTGGCTCGCGCCGGTCCAGGCTCGCGTCATTCCGATCTCGGACAAGGTCGGGGACTACGCGCAAAAGGTTCTGGGTCAGCTTTTCGCGACACCAGTGGTGAATGGAACCGCCGGCTTGCGCGTGGACATCGACACGTCGTCCGAGCGCATGCAGAAGAAGATCCGCGACGCCCAGTTGCAGAAGATCCCCTACATGCTGGTGGTCGGCGAGCGCGAGGCGGCGGAAGGCAAGGTCGCGGTGCGCTTGCGCTCGGGGAAGGACCTCGGGGCTATGCCGCTGGAATCCTTCATTTCCCGCATCAAGGGTGAGGCGGAATCCCGCAAGGATGTTGCCGAATAACCCTTGCGAAATGGGCGGCGCTACCTATTCTCTAGGCCGACTCCGGTGGAATTCCGCTGGAACGGCAAGCGCCAGCTTGGGTTTAACTCACGCCGGTGTGCCATCACGAAAGGCAAATCCGCTGCGCCCATGACCGAAACACGTTTCGCGAGGCCCGGTGGAGACCTTGCGAAGCGTGATTGCGCACGGTTCACAACAGGAGAGAGTCATAGTCGCCAGACGTTTTAATGCCCCGCAGGAACGATCCGCACCCAAGGACGGTCCGCGCGTCAACGAGGACATCCATTCCCGCACCATCCTTCTGATCGGTGACGAGGGAGAGAAATTCGGAGAGATCGGTATCGACGAAGCCCGCGCCATCGCGGAAGAGCGCGGATACGATCTTGTCGAGGTTTCGCCCGAAGCGAAGCCACCCGTGGTCAAGCTGATGGACTACGGCAAATACAAATACGAACAGCAGAAGAAAGCGGCCGAAGCCCGCAAGAAGCAGAAGGTCATCGAGATCAAGGAGATCAAGATGCGCCCGACCATCGACGATCACGACTACGACGTGAAGATGAAGGCGATGCAGCGCTTCTTCGGCGAAGGCGACAAGGTGAAGGTCACCCTGCGTTTCCGCGGCCGCGAGATGGCGCACCAGCATCTGGGCATGGAATTGCTCAACCGCATCACGAAGGACACCGAGACCTACGCGAAGATGGAGCAATATCCGAAGATGGAAGGCCGCCAGATGATGATGGTCCTGGCGCCGCGCTAGACGCCGTCACGCGCATAAACAAGCGGCCCTCTCGCGAGGGCCGTTTTCTTTTTCCGCCGTGCGGCGTTTCAGAGATTGGCTGCGGCCGACGCCGTGCGCACCGCCATGCCGCCGAGATCCTGGAACGGCCCGAGCGGCGAAACCTTGTCGTGATAGTCCTGGATATTCGGCCGGCCGGACATGACCTTGTAGGCGACGCGTCCGTCCTGGACCAGCAACACGACCTCTGCGGACCAACCGTAATTTATCGTGGTCCGCTCGAAGCCCAGTACATCGAGGAACCAGTTGCCCGTGCGTTCCTGATGGAGCCGCTCGGGGCGGAAAACCAGCGCCGTGCAGCGGTCGCGCGCATCGATGCAGTTCTTCACGGCTGGATCGAGATTGTCGAACTTGATGGAATCCCGCGGCATGAAGCGCTCGATGATGCCCAGATAGGACAGCATCTCGACATTCGGCGCGGTCGTTGAATCAAATCCGATTCCGGTCAGATCCGAAATCCGGGTAACGCCCGGCGTGATCTCGTCATAGGCCTTGGAGACCTGCTTGTACGAGCGGAATTTCGTGTTCTGGATATCCGTCTGGTACGGAAGCAGCCCGAGTCCGCCGCAACCGACGAGAACGAGCGTTACTGCAAGACTGGCGACAATACGCGCATAACGGCGCGTACCATCGCGGTTCGCCACACCCATGAAACCCCCAACACCCAGCGAACTTAATTTATTTTGGGCGATGCTAGCCAAAATGGGACAGCTTGCAAAGCGCCGCCGCCAATATGGTAACCACGGGCCCTCAGGGTTGCGGGAAGCGCGCGCAACATTCGGCGATAGTCTCGGGGTCGGCGTTGCCGCCCGACAGCACGACGCCGAAGACGTCGTCACCAGAATGTCGTTCAGACGACAGTAAACCGGCCAAACCGGCCGCCCCCCCGGGTTCGACCACGATTTTCAGCGTACGGATGGCATAGCTGACCGCATGCGCAAGGGCATTGTCCCCCACTGCGAGGGCCCCCGCCAAATGCCGTTTCGCGACTGCGAAAGGAATTTCACCCGGCGCCGGCGCCTGCAATGCGTCCGCGATTGACGGTTTGTCGGCGGGGGCGTGGGTTCGCGTGCCCGCGGCAAGCGATCGGCCCATACCGTCGTAGTGCTCGGGCTCGACCGCGACGACCTTTGTGGCCGGAGTGATATGCGCGAGGGCCAACGAGATTCCGGAGACCAGCCCACCCCCGCCCGCGGGCACGAATACCCGCCCCAGTTCTACACCGAGTGCGCGGGCCTGCCGGGCCATTTCCCATCCCACGGTGCCCTGTCCTGCGACAATGAAGGGGTCGTCGAATGGCTTAATCAGAGTGGCACCCGTGCCGCTCTGGATTTTCGCGGCAATGGCTTCGCGGTCTTCCTTATTGCGGTCATAGCTCACGATATTCGCGCCAAAGGCCCGTGTACCTTCCATCTTGGCCCGTGGAGCATCGGACGGCATCACGATGGTTGCGGGAATGCCGAACAGGGCGGCTGCAGCGGCCACGCCCTGCGCGTGGTTACCCGACGAAAAAGCGACCACGCCACGGGATCGTTCGTCTTCGGGTATCAACAGGATGCGATTGCAGGCGCCCCGGAATTTGAACGAACCCGTTCGCTGAAAAGGCTCTGGCTTGAGAAGAACACGGCCACCGACGCGCGCATTGAGCGCGGGGCTTTCGAGAAGCGGCGTGACAACCGCCCAGGGCGCGATGCGCCGGGCGGCGTCCTCAATATCGGCGAAGTCGGGAAGGCGAACGGACATGCCGCCACTTCGCCACAAGCCGCAGCCCCGCGCCAGTACCTGTCTGCTTCGCAAATTTCGCGCTTGCAAAAACAACGGTTGAGGGGGAAAGACTGGACCGCTGGTCCCCACTCACATCTTCAGATCGATCGGTGTTGGCATGCTGAAAGTCTATCAGCTGCAGAATGGCAGCCTGCGGGGATCCGACGTCGGTCCCGGCGGAGAAATCTCATCCGCGGCTCTGTGGGTCGATCTTCTCAACCCTGCGCCGGATGAGCGGCGCATGGTCGACAAGTTCCTCAAAATGGAGCTTCCCACACGCGCGGACATGGAAGAGATCGAGATCTCGAGCCGCCTCTATCAGGAAGCGGACGGCATCTTCATGACGGCTTTGGTGCTGTCGAATTCGGAATCCGATACACCGAAAGCGGACGTGGTGACATTCGTGCTCGCACACGATCGTCTTGTGACCATCCGCTACATCGATCCCCAACCCTTCCGCACCTTCGCCGCCCGCTGCGAGCGGACGTCGCACCATGCCGGCAAGGCCGAGAATGTGCTGCTCGGTCTCATCGATACCATCATCGACCGCATGGCCGACGTTCTTGAGCGCATTGGAAACGAGGTTGAGGCCATCAACCACGAAATCTTCAATCCGGATTCCGCCAAGCCGATCGGGGCCAAGGATTTCCAGGGCGTGCTTGGGCGGCTGGGCATGAAGCATGGCGCAACGTCGAAAATGCGCGAAAGCCTTCTCAGCATTGGCCGGGTGTTGACCTTCCTTACCCAGGCCATGGAAGGAAAGGCCAACAAGGACGTGCGAGCGCACATCAAAACGTTGAGCCGCGACGTGCAGTCCCTGCAGGACCATTCGTCCTTCATCGCCGGCAAGCTCTCCTATCTGCAGGACGGCACACTGGGTCTCATCAACAACGAACAGAACAACATCATCAAGATCATGTCGGTCGCGGCGATGGTGTTCCTTCCGCCGACGCTGATCGCATCCATCTACGGCATGAACTTCAAGTTCCTGCCGGAGCTCGATTGGCCGTTCGGCTACGCCTACTCGCTGGTGCTGATGGTGATTTCAGGCATCGTGCCTTATGTGTGGTTCCGGCGGCGAGGCTGGCTCTAGGCGATGCACCGGTCGGGGCGGGGCATCGCGCTGAAGCTCGGCGCGACATTCACATTCTCGCTGATGTACGCGATCATCAAGCTCGCCGGGAACGTGCCGGTAGGCGAAGTGATCTTCTTTCGCTCTTTCTTTGCGCTCGTCCCGTTGTTCGCGCTGGCGCCGTTCACGATCGGCGTATCGAATCTGGCGCGCACGGAACGCCTGCACTGGCATGTCGTCCGGGCGTTCGCCGGGACATGCTCCATGTTCCTGAATTTCGCCGCCGTCCAGCTGCTGCCGCTGGCCGACGTCACCGCATTCAGCTTCGTGGCGCCGATTTTCGCGGTCATCCTGGCCGCGCTCATGCTGCGCGAACGTGTCGGACCTTATCGCGGCTTCGCGGTGGTGATGGGATTTGCCGGTGTGCTTCTGATGCTGGAGCCGCACGGGGGTCTACGCCATCTGACGACATCCGGATTTTCATCCGGCGCCGCTATGGCCATCGGCGGCGCCGCACTCTCCGCCTTCGTGGTCGTATTCATCCGGCAGATGAGTGCCAGCGAACACAGCGAAACGATCGTGTTCTATTTTCTGGTGACCGGATCGCTCGTGAGCGCCGCGACAATGATCTGGTGGCACGTCGGTCTTTCCTATGCCCAGTTCGCGTTGCTCGTCATATGCGGGCTATTGGGTGGCTTCGGCCAGCTTTTCATGACCTACAGCTACCGGTTTGCCGAACCTTCCCTGCTCGCGCCTTTTGATTATCTCGGAATGGTCTGGGCGGTTCTGCTGGGATATTTCCTTCTTGCGGAGGTTCCGGAGCGCATGGTGCTCGTGGGATCGGGCGTGGTGATCGCAGCGGGACTGTTCATCGCGTGGCGTGAACGCAGAAACCATCACATCGTAGCTTCGGTCAGCGATTCCTCATTGTCGGCTTCGTAGCACGTCCAACTCCACGACCAATCCCTCACCGAAATACCAGGCAAGCTCGCCGCGAAGGCCGTCATAGAGCGAGGGCCCCTGCCCCGCGCAGACGAGAGTCCCGTCCTCGATCTCGGCGGCGGCGACCAGTGTGCCCTGCTCGAAGGTGAGCGGGAACAGCACGCTGACCAACGGCTTGAGATCGTGATAGTCGAGCCCCTTCTCGATGCAGTAGCTATGGATCTTGCAGCCCCGCCGCTCGCGGTTCAGGAAAACGCATGCGCCGTCGCGGACGCGCGTTCGCGCCTGGCCCCCGCCCGGAAATTCCGCGTCCTTCCAAACCCGCTTCGTGAACCACCGATCCCGCGAAACGCCGACGTGATCCTCGAAATCCCGCCCCAGCGCGTTGATCCGCGCGACGTTCTCCACGTCTATATCGACTCCGTACGAACAGCAGGCGTCATGGCAGAAGCCGCATCCCATGCAGTGCGTGAAATAACGATAGCGGAAGATCGCGGGATCGACGCCGCGGATAACGGGCTGCCCGAAAACGGAGGGATATTCCCTTTTCAGCGCGATCATTGCAGCGCGGCAGCGATGATCTTCTCCAGTGCGTCGCCATAATCATAGCCGACCCGGGCGCAGGCCGCGGCGAAGCCCGCATCCACATCGAGCGACGGGTTGGGATTGACCTCGAGGATCATGGGATTGCCCGCTTCATCCACCCGGAAATCCACGCGCGCAAAGCCACGATTGCCAAACAGCTTGAATGCCTCCCGCGTGAGCCGGCTCAACTCGGCAGCGAGCTTGGGATCTTCCTGTTCGACGCCGAAGCAGCGGGCGGACCGTTTGCTTTCCTCGCTATCCTCGTCCCATTTGCAAGCGTAACCCACGATGCGCGGCTTTTCCGGGTTCCAGTCGATGAACTGGATCTCGGCCAGCGGCAGCACCCGCAACTCGCCCTCGTCCTCGATGACGGAGATGTTGAACTCGCGGCCGTCGACATAGGCTTCCGCAAACCAACGGCCGCCGTAAGTCTCGAAACACTGGCGCGCGCGTTTCTGCGCCTCGCGGCCATAGACGACAGAACCGTCGTCCAGCCCCAGCGAGGCATCCTCTGTCGAGGATTTCACGATGTATTTCCGGTCCAGGTCGAGCCCCTGCCAATGCGGTGCCACCGCCCAATCCGGCGTGGGCAGCTTGGCCGCGCGCATGATCTCTTTCGCAAACGGCTTGTCGCAGGTCGCGACGATCGCCGCCGCGCCGCCGCCGGTATATCGCAGACCCATCTGCTCCAAATAGGCGGGCGCCACGGCAGAGAGCTGGTCCTGGCCCATCGCGTGCTCGACCATGTTGAACACGATGTCCGGCTTGAACGCTGAAACCGAGGCGGCGAAGGTTTCGTAATTGGGGTCGAATGGCGCGAGCGCCACCTCATGGCCACGCGCTGCAAGCGCCTCGCGAATGTGTTTCGAGGTCAGAATGGAATCTTCGATTTCCGGCGGCGCCTGAGAATCGGCGTCCAAGTGCAACACGAGAACTCGCATACCCTATCAGGCCGCGACTCGGCGCCTCGGCGCAAGGGCTGGATGGCGTTTCAGGAACGACGTCATGATCTTTCCGATCAACTGTCGATAGCTGACGCCCTCGTAATTCGCGATGAAACACAAATCCGAATGTTCAGGCCGCAGTCCCGCGATGGGATTGACCTCGATGAAGTGCGGATTCCCGTCGCTGTCGCAACGGATGTCGATTCGCCCGCCGTCGCGGCAACGCAGCGCGCGCCAGGCGGCGAGCGCAACGGCGGCTGCGCGTTTGGCTTCCGGAAGGGGAGTGGCACGCACGATTTCAACGCGCTCCTCCCAGCCCGCATCCTTGTTCTCGAAGCCATAGCCGTCACCGACCCAGCCGGAGAGAGGCACGATCTCGGTGACGCCGAGGACGCGTGCATCTTCCGCCGTTCCCGTGATGCCGACGGTGAATTCGCGGCCGGACAGGAAGGTCTCGACCAAAACCGGCTGGTTGAAGCGGCGCAACAATTCCTTCGCCACGGTGGAAAGCTGTTTCTTGTCGGTGACCTTGGACTTCGCGTTCACGCCCTTGCCCGAGCCTTCGGCGACCGGTTTCAAGAACAACGGGAACGGCAGGTCGACCTTCGCGATGTCCGAAGGTTTTTCAATTATCGCGAAATCAGCCGTGGGAACCCCCTGGCTGCGCACGACATGCTTGGTCATTGCCTTGTCGAGCGTGAGCGCCATCGTCAGCGCATCGGAGAACACATACGGAATCTGGTAGGCGTCGAGCAGAGTGGGCACCTGAGCCTCGCGCGCCGGTCCATGCATGCCTTCGCAGAAATTGAAGACGGCATCCCAGCGCTCGCCGCGGACCAGCGCCTCGGCGAGCTTCTTGATGCCGCCGATTTTCACCGGTTCCCAGCCCTGCGCCGCCAATGCGTCGTAAATGGCATCAATGGTGATTTCGCTATCGAACTCGGCCGTCTCCTCCTCGCTATAACCCATGGCGAGGTAGTCGGACCGGAGGTCGTAGCAGATGCCGATGCGCATGCGCGCCCTATTCTGCTGCCAGCTTCGCGCGGCGCCTGTCGGCGCCCAGCGTGCCGCCGGGATCGGGGAAGCTGTAGGTGTTCCCTTCGAAATTGCGAACCAGCAAGTTGTCCCCGTCGCGGCCAACGATGAAATCCGGCGCGAGCTGGATCTTGCCGCCACCGCCGGGTGCATCTACTGCGAAGATGGGCGTGGCATAGCCGGTCGTGAAGCCGCGAAGGCCCTGGACGATCTCCAATCCCTTTTGCACCGTGGTGCGGAAGGGCAACGACCCCCGGATGGGATCGACGGCGAACAGGTAATAGGGCCTCACGCGCCGCTTCAGCATGCCGTGCATCAAGGGCTTCATGACGGAAAGATCGTCGTTGATGCCCTTCATCAGCACCGTCTGGCCACCCAACGGCACGCCGGCATCGGCGAGCCGATTCAGCGCCTCGGTCGTCTCGGGCGTGAACTCGCGGGGATGGGTGATGTGCAGGCTCATCCACAACGGGTGATGCTTCTTCAGCATCTTCACGAAGTTCTTGGTGACGCGCTGCGGCAACACCATAGGGATCTTGCTGCCGATGCGAAGGAACTCGACGTGCTTGATCTTGCGGATCCGGCCCAGCAGATAGTCCAGCTTCTCGTCCGCAATGGAGAGCGGATCGCCCCCTGAGAGAAGCACGTCCCGGACTTCGGTGTGCTCCTCGATATAGGCGATCGCCTGCTCCCATTGTT
>JBQCFD010000269.1:0-2771 GCA_051959625.1 Rhizomicrobium sp. | reverse complement strand
TTTCCAGCCCTCGACCCTGGTGTTCACGACCTTCGACGTCGGCAATCCGGCGGGCAATGTCTCCCCCGCCGAGGCGCGCGCCTCGTGCAACATCCGCTTCAACGACCTGTTGCGGGACTGACATGATCGACGCCGTCGCGTTGTCGCAGGAGCTCATCCGGTGTCCATCCGTGACGCCGAAAGATGAAGGCGCGATCGCAATACTCGAGAAAGCGCTCACTGGCCTGGGGTTCACCTGCAAGCATATGCGCCTGCAAGCGCCGGGCAGCGAACCGGTCGAAAACCTCTATGCGCGGTTAGGTACGCAGTCCCCAAATTTGTGTTTCGCAGGGCATACTGACGTCGTACCCGTCGGTGACACGAAAGCGTGGCGGCACGATCCCTTCAAGGCCGAGATTGTGGGTGGCAGGCTTTATGGCCGCGGCGCGGCCGACATGAAATCCGCCATCGCTTGCTTCGTTGCAGCAGTGGAGCGCTATCTGGAAAGGCAATCGCCGCGTGGCTCGATCAGCCTTCTCATCACCGGCGACGAGGAGGGCATCAACATCAATGGCACCAAGGCGGTGCTGGAGGTGCTGAAAAAAGACGGCGAGCGCATCGATCACTGCGTCGTGGGCGAACCCACCGCCACCGCGCGCACGGCCGACACCATCAAGATCGGCCGGCGCGGCTCGATGAAAGTCACCTTCACCGTCACCGGCGTGCAGGGCCACACCGCCTATCCGCAAAATGCGCTCAATCCGATCCCGATTCTGGCCGCGCTGGTGACAAAGCTTTCCGAGCCGCTGGATTCGGGCAGCGCGCATTTCCAGCCCTCGACCCTGGTGTTCACGACCTTCGACGTCGGCAATCCGGCCGGCAACGTCTCGCCTGCGCAGGCGCGCGCGTCGTGCAACATCCGCTTCAACGATCTGCACACGCCGGAAAGCCTGTTACGACGGATCGAGACGATCGCAGACGGGATCACGCATGAATATGGCGGCGAATGCGCCATCGAATCCAGCGTGAGCGGCGTGTCCTTCATCACCCGCCCCGGACCCTTCACCGACCTGCTCGGCAATGCCATCGCGAAAGTGACCGGCGTGTTTCCGGAATATTCCACGACGGGCGGCACTTCGGACGCGCGCTTCATCAAGGATGTCTGCCCCGTGGCCGAGATCGGCGTGCCGGGCGGCACGATGCACAAGGTGGATGAGTGCGTGCCGGTCGAAGAGATCAATCGTCTCATCGATGTATATGAATCGATCCTGAATTCCTATTTCGCGAACCCGCCGGGATGAGCGACGCGCCCATCGGCATATTCGACTCCGGCATCGGCGGGCTTACCGTGATGCGCGCACTGGTGGCGCATCTGCCCGACGAGGAATTCGTCTATCTCGGCGACACCGCGCGCCTTCCCTACGGCACCAAGAGCGGCGATACCGTCACGCGCTATGCCGTGCAGGCCGCCGGCGCGCTGATGAAGCGCAAGGTGAAGATGCTGGTGGTCGCGTGCAACACGGCCTCCGCCGTCGCATTGCCGGCGTTACAGGAAATGTTCGCGCCGGTGCCGGTGGTGGGCGTGATCGTGCCCGGCGCGGAAGCCGCGGTGAGCGCCGCACCCGAAGGCCCCATCGCGGTGATCGCCACCGAAGGCACGGTGAAAGGCGGCGCCTATGTCCGCGCCATCGAAGATCACGGCCGCTCGATTCCCGTGATCCAGCAGGCCTGCTCGCTGTTCGTGTCGATTGCGGAAGAAGGACTGCTCGAAGGCGAGATCGCCGAGGCCATCGCGCGGCGCTATCTGGATCCGCTGCTTGCCGCAGTGCCGAAACCGAAGGCGCTTGTGCTGGGCTGCACGCATTTCCCCGCGCTGAAAAACACCGTCGCGAAGGTGACGGGGCCGGACATCAAACTCGTTGACAGCGCGGAGACGACGGCGAAGGCGGTTGAGAAAATCCTGCGGGAAAAGAATCTGAAAAGAACCGGCGGAACGAAGCCTTCACACAGCTTTCTCGCCACCGATGCGCCGGACCGTTTCGCGCGCGTGGGCGAGATCTTCCTCGGCCAGCCGATCGACCCGGGTTCGGTGGAGTTGGTGGATTTGCAAAATTAATTCGTCATCACCGGGCTTGTCCCGGCGACCCATTTTCCAGAAGCGGAATTTACCTTGATCCGTCTCTGTAAAATGGATGGCCGCCACAAGGGCGGCCATGACGAAGAAAATCAGTAGTCCACGCCCGCCAGATACAAGCCTTCCGGCGGCGCGACGACGCCGCAGGCGGCACGGTCCTTCGCTTCCAGCGCCTCGCGCATCTGCGACGGCCGCCATTTGCCTTCGCCGACCATCTTCAGCGAACCCACCATCGAGCGCACCTGATTGTGCAGGAAGCTCCGCGCCGAGGCTTCGATGTGAATCTCATCCCCGGCACGGCGCACATCGAGCTTGTCGAGTGTCTTCACCGGAGACTTCGCCTGACATTCGGACGAGCGGAAGGTGGTGAAGTCATGCTGGCCGACGAGATGCTGCGCGGCCGCCTGCATCGCCTCGGCATCGAGGTTGCGCACCACGTGCCAGACGCGGTTCCTGTCCAGCACCGGCGGCGCGCGGCGGCAGAGGATGCGGTAGAAATAATGCCGCCCGGTCGCGGAGAAGCGCGCATGGAAATCCGGCGCAGCGATTTCCGCGTCGATCACCGCCACGGCGGCAGGCCGCAGGAAGTGATTGAGCCCGTCGCGGATCTTGTCGGGAGCGAATTACTTTGACAGATAGAAATGCGCCACCTGCGCCA
>JBQCFD010000268.1:0-7237 GCA_051959625.1 Rhizomicrobium sp. | reverse complement strand
GTCAACGCGCCTTCGTAATCGTTGGCGGCGATGAGTTTGCGGAACCTGGCGGAGCCTGTGATGTTGGTGCGCTCGCCGACATTCACGAAATTGGTGTCGGGCGTCAGCGTGAACGGCTCCAGGCCGGAGAGCCGCATGTATCGCGGCTTCTGGGGCACCGCGCGCGGCTCGATACCTCTTACCGCTTCACCCAGCGCCTTGATGTGGTCGGGCGTCGTGCCGCAACAGCCGCCCACGATGTTGACCAGACCCGAGCGCGCAAACTCCCCGATCAGGGCGGCCATCGATTCCGGCGTCTCGTCGTATTTGCCGAACTCATTGGGCAGCCCGGCATTGGGATGCGCGCTGACGAGCGTGTCCGCCGCCTGGTTGAGATCGTCGATGTAAGGGCGCAGTTCCTTCGCGCCGAGCGCGCAATTGAGGCCCACCGCGAACGGTTTTGCGTGGCGCACCGAATGCCAGAACGCTTCCGGCGTCTGGCCGGTCAGGGTGCGGCCGGAAAGATCGGTGATCGTGCCGGAGATCCACACCGGCAAGCGCTCGCCCGTCTCGTCGAACGCTTCCTCGATCGCATAGATGGCGGCTTTGGCGTTCAGCGTATCGAAGATCGTCTCGATCATCAGCACGTCCGCTCCGCCACGGATCAGTCCGAGCGCGGATTCGCGGTAGGTCGTGCGCAGTTCGTCGAACGTCGTATTGCGGAACGCCGGGTCGTTCACGTCCGGCGAAATGGATGCCGTGCGGTTGGCCGGACCGAGAACCCCTGCTGCCAGGCGCGGGCGGGACGAAGTGCTCATCTCGTCGCAAACCTGCCGCGCGAGACGCGCGCCCGTCTCGTTCAGTTCGTAGATGAGATGCTCCAGCCCGTAATCGGCTTGCGACATAGAGTTCGAGGTGAATGTGTTTGTCTCGATGAAATCCGCGCCGGCCTCCAGATAGTGCCGTCCGATGTCGCGAATGATGTCGGGCTTTGTCAGCGTGAGAAGATCGTTGTTGCCTTTCAACTCGCTGGGATGGTTGGAAAAGCGCTCGCCGCGGAAATCGGTTTCGCCGAGCCCATAGCCCTGGATCAGCACGCCCCAGGAACCATCCAGCAGCAGAATGCGCTCGCGCGCTTCCTTCTTCATCCATGCGATACGCGATGCTCGGTCGAAACTCACTGTGCTTTGTCCTGTGTGGGCCGCATGCCGAGAAGGCAGCACGCGGCGAATGTCAGATCGGCTTGATTGAGCGTGTAGAAATGAAACTGGTCGAAGCCTTCGGCACGCAGGTCCTGCACCTGTTCGGCGAGGATGGTGGCGGCAATCAGCTTGCGGGTATCGGCGTCGCTCTCGAGACCTTCATACATGCTGGCGAGCCAATCCGGCACCGATGCGCCGGCGGTCTGCGCCATGCGCGAGATACCCTTGATATTGGTGGTCGGGATGATGCCCGGCACGATCGGCACATTGATGCCGGCCTTCACCACGCGGTCGCGGAAACGCGCGATGCTTTCGGTGTCGAAGCCGAATTGCGTCAGAGCGCGCGATGCCCCCGCATCCACCTTTGCCTTCAGCAGCGCGATGTCCTGCGCTTCGGATGCGCTGTCGGGATGGCCTTCCGGATAAGCGGAGACGCTGATTTCGAACGGCGCGATCTGGCGGATGCCGGCGACCAGTTCCGGCGTGGAGCCATAGCCATCGGCCGGCGCCCGATATGTGCCCTGCATGTTCGGCATGTCGCCACGCAAGGCTACGATGTGCTTCACGCCCGCATCCCAATAATCGCGGACAATATCGCGGATTTCGCCCTGGCTGTGCGCCACGCAGGTCAGATGTGCCGCCGGCGTCAGCGACGTTTCCTCGACAATGCGCTTCACCGTCTGATGTGTGCGCTCGCGCGTCGATCCGCCGGCTCCATAGGTAACGGAGACGAAATCCGGCTTCAAAGGCTCCAGCCGGCGTATGCAGCGCCACAGATTCTCCTCCGCTTCCGGCGTCTTCGGTGGCGAAAACTCGAAGCTGACTTTCAATGGGCGCGTATCGCGCGCGAGGCGGCGCAGGCTCATGCCGCC
Source organism: Rhizomicrobium sp. (assembly GCA_051959625.1). Classification (GTDB taxonomy): domain Bacteria; phylum Pseudomonadota; class Alphaproteobacteria; order Micropepsales; family Micropepsaceae; genus Rhizomicrobium. The sequence goes on along the minus strand of JBQCFD010000268.1, from coordinate 5,184 downwards.
TCCTTCTTGCGGTTCGCGCGGGCAAGCGTGCTGGCGGCCCATATCTTCACGATGAGCTTTCCATGACCATGGGGCGCGATAGCGAGCGAATCCAACGGCCTCAGGTTCAACGCTTCAAACCAGCCATGAACCTCCTTGTCGGAGAAGCCGAGACGGCGGTGTTGCAGTTCGCTGCGCAGGAATTCCAGATCGTGCGGCGCGAAATCGACGATGAGGATACGGCCGCCGGGTTTGAGCACGCGCGCCGCTTCCGCCACCGCCGCTTGCGGATCGTCGAGATAGTGCAGCACCTGATGAAAGAGCGCGGCGTCAAATCCGCTGTCCTGGGATCCGTTCGCGAAAGGCATGCGGAACACGTCGCTCAAACGCACCTGGCAGTGATGGATATGTGCGCGTGCGAGCCGGTCGCGCGCGATGGAGAGCATGTCCGGACTCACATCGATGCCCACGCCGTGCCTGATTTCCGGCGCCAGCAATTCCAGCATCCGCCCGGTGCCAGTCCCCGCGTCGAGCAGCGAATCCACCGCCTGCGCGCGCAGCACTTTCGCGATTGCGGCTTCGACATCCTTTTCCGGCGCATGCAATGAGCGGATGCGCTCCCAGTCCGCGGCATTCGCCTTGAAAAAAGCGGCTGCTTCGGCAGCGCGCGCTTCGCGGACCGCCGCCAGCCTGCGGCGATCCGCCGTCAGCGTCTCGGGCTCGCGGCCGGCGAGTTCCGTCAGCAGGGCCGCAAGCTCCGCGCCCGTGCCTTTATCGGCGGAGCGATAGAATACCCAGCTTCCTTCCTTAAATCTTTGCAACAAGCCGGCGTCACACAGCAGCTTGAGGTGGCGGGAGACGCGCGGCTGGCTCTGGCCCAGGATCTGGGTCAGTTCGGACACTGTCAGCTCCGCCTCCCGCAGAATGAGCAGCAGGCGCAGCCGGGTGGGGTCGGCCGCGGCCCGCAACATGGCCAGCAAATCGTCCATTCAGGGTCTCCAATTCGCACGTCATATAAACATATCTTTATATGATTATGCAAACTGTGGCATATGCGCCAGAACGCCATAAGAAAAGGCGCTCTTTTTTCGAAAGCGCCGCTTTCGCGGCCCTGTGATGCCAATCTCTGGCCCTTGATCACTTATATGGTAACCCTAACTGTGTAGCTTGGAGTGGTTGTGATTCCGCTCGAAACGGCCTTGGGAGTTGAACGCAACGAGAGGCGAGCCGAAGTAACGGCTCATGCGTTGTTCCAAGGCACGCGTTACGTCGCTGGGAATAGGATGAGGGGACTGAGCAAAATCTTTGTCGCGGCCATGGGACTGCTTTTGGCGGGTTGCGCCACGAGCGATCCTACAGGCGCGAACGACCCATTCGAGAAGACGAACCGTCAGGTTTTCGCCTTCGACCAGAAGCTCGACAAATATGTCGTCGGGCCGAGCGCTTATGCATATATCGAGGTCGTGCCGCGCCCCGCGCGAGACGGCATCCACAATTTCCTGCTCAATCTCGATCTGCCGGTGACCTTCGCAAACGATCTGCTGCAAGGGGAAATGAACCGTGCCGGCCAGACTCTGAGCCGTTTCGCGGTCAACAGCACACTAGGCATCGGCGGCTTGTTCGATCCGGCCACGCATTACGGCATCCCCTATCATCAGGAAGACTTTGGCCAGACCCTCGGGACCTGGGGCGTCGGCGAAGGTCCTTACATGGTGCTGCCGTTCTTCGGACCCGATCCGCCGCGCGATTCCTTCGGCCAGGTTGTGGACATCTTTCTCGATCCGACGACCTACATAAAACTGCGCGAGCACTTCTGGTATTCCGCGGGGCGTCGATACTTCGCGGTGGTCGATCTGAAGTCGCGCAACTACGACACCCTGCAGAATATCGAGCGGGGGTCGGTCGATTACTACGCGTCGGTTCGCAGCCTCTACCGGCAGACGCGCAAGAACGACATCCGCAACGGCCGGCCGGACGTGAAGGATCTGCCCGATCTCTGACGGGCGCCACGAACTTGCCACAACCCGACGCGAACATGCCGTTTCCGGAAGTTCCGCTGAAAACTGGAGAAGACCGATGAGCCATTCGTTCTCCGCGGCCCGCGCGCGCTTCACGCTCGCCGCGCGCATTGTCGCAATTGCCGCAGTGATGGCCGTGGCCTTGCCCCTTGCCGCCGCCCGGGCAGCCACGCCGCAGGAAGAGTTCGTGCAGACCAATATCCAAAGGGGCCTGGAGATCCTCAACAGCAATGCGTCCAAGGCCCAGAAGCGCGAACAGTTCCGCAGCTTCCTGCTCGGCCTGACCGACCTCAAGCGCATCGCCGACTACACGTTGGGCCCCGCCAAGAACACCACCTCGCCCGCCGATCTCGCGGCCTTCGAAGACGCGTTCCGCGAATACGCGTTCGCGGTCTATGAATCCGAATTCACGAAGTATTCGGGCCAGACCCTGAAGGTGACGGGTTCCGTCGAACGCAAGCCGGACGACTATCTGGTCACGACGGTGCTTGTTGATCCGCATGCGAAGAACGGGCAGGAGCCGATCCAGGTCGACTTCCGAATCTTCGGCACGCCAGGTCACTTCACTGTCGGCGACATCACCGTTTTGGGCCTCGACCTTGCGATCACCGAGCAGGACGATTTCACGTCCTATCTCGCGCAGCACAACAATGACGTGAAGTCGCTGACCGCCAACTTGAAGCAGCGGGCCGCGAACGTGCGCGCGGGCGGAGCGTTGAACGGCAAGTAACCTAAACGGTGGCCGCGTAAAGCACGTTGGCGAATTTTATGCCCGAGGGCATGGATCGCGGGCACTGGCGCCTTGAGTTCGCCACATGCCGGGAGCACGGTCGCTTCACAAGGGCGAAAGGCGAGACATGCAAAACAACTCCCGAAGGGCTGTCCGCCGGCTGCTGCCAGCGCTCGCAATCTGCGTGGTCGCCGTCCTGAGTACCCTGCCCGCCAGCGCGGCCACTCCTGCAGAAACCTATATTCAGGACAATGTGCAAAAGGGCCTCGCCATCCTGAACGATTCGTCGCTGTCTGCGGACGCGCGGCGGACGCAGTTCCAGTCCTTCCTTGAATCCCTGACCGATTTCCATCGCATTGCCATGTTCACCCTGGGCGCCGCCGCAAAGACGGCCTCGCCCGCGGATTTGGATGCCTATGTCGAGGCGTTTCGCAGCTACGCCGCCGCTGTCTACCAGCAGCAGCTCGCGCATTACTCCGGCCAGACGCTCAAAGTGATCGGCTCCATCGAACGCGCGCCGGGCGACACCATCGTGCAGACGCAGGTGCAACAGCCGAACGGTGCGGGCCCCGGCGATGAAGTGGATTTCCGGGTCGAAGACCAGGGCGGCAAGCCGATGGTGATCGACGCCAGTGTGGCGGGGGTGTGGCTTGCCCTTCAGGAACGCGACCAGTTCACCGCGTTCCTTGCCCAGCACAACAATGACGTCAGGGCCCTGGCCGCCGATCTGACGCAGCGCGCAGCCAATATCCGGGCCATCGGAACCCAGCCCTAAAATCCGCAAGGATCAGTCCGCTGCCCTCGCGCGCTAGCTGCGCGCGAACCGCTTGTATTTGATGCGGTGCGGCTGGTCGGCGTCGATTCCGAGGCGGCGCTTCTTGTCCGCTTCGTAGTCCTGGTAATTGCCTTCGAACCATTCCACGTGGCTGTTGCCTTCGAACGCCATCATGTGCGTGGCGATGCGATCGAGGAACCAGCGATCGTGGCTGATGATCATGGCGCAGCCGGCGAACTCCTCCAGCGCGGATTCCAGCGCGCGCAGGGTGTCCACGTCCAGATCGTTGGTCGGTTCGTCGAGCAGCAACAGGTTCGCGCCCGACTTCAGCATCTTGGCCAGATGCACGCGGTTGCGCTCGCCGCCCGACAGCTGGCCCACCTTCTTCTGCTGGTCGCCGCCCTTGAAGTTGAACGCGCCGACATAGGCGCGCGAGTTCATGGTGCGCTTGTTGCCGAGCTCCAGAACGTCCAGACCGTCGGAGATTTCCTGCCACACGGTCTTGTTGGGATCGAGCGCATCGCGGCTCTGGTCGACATAGCCGAGCTGCACGGTGGGGCCGATCTTCAGCGTGCCCGCGTCGGGCTTCTCCTGTCCGGTGAGCATGCGGAACAGCGTGGTCTTGCCCGCGCCGTTCGGTCCGATGACGCCCACGATGCCGCCCGGCGGCAGCTTGAAGTTCACGTCTTCATAGAGGAGACGGTCGCCGTAGCCCTTGGCGAGACCTTCGGCTTCTATCACCACGCCGCCGAGGCGCTCGGCCACTGGAATGATGATCTGGTTGGTGACGCTGCGCTGCTCGTTGCTCTTGGCGACGAGGTCTTCATAGGCGTTGATGCGCGCCTTCGATTTGGCCTGGCGCGCCTTGGGCGATTGCTGAATCCATTCGCGCTCGCGGGCGATTTCGCGTTCACGCGCGGCTTCTTCCGCGCCTTCCTGCTTCAGGCGCTTGTCCTGCACCACGAGGAAGGAGGAGTAGTTGCCTTCATGCGGAATGCCGCGGCCGCGGTCGAGTTCCAGAATCCAGCCCGTCACATTGTCGAGGAAGTAGCGATCGTGGGTGACGAGAATGATGCAGCCCTTGTATTCGCGCAGCGTCTTCTCGAGCCATTCCACGGACTCGGCGTCGAGATGGTTGGTCGGTTCGTCGAGGAGAAGGATATCCGGTGCGTCTAGCAGCAATCGGCACAACGCGACGCGCCGGCGCTCGCCGCCCGACAGGGTCGAAACATCCGCATCGCCTTCGGGACACCGCAGCGCGTCCATCGCCTGATCCACCTGCGAGTCCAGATCCCAGAGGCCTTGCGCCTCGATCTCGTCCTGCAGCTTGGCCATCTCGTCGGCGGTTTCGTCCGAATAGTTGGCGGCGATCTCGTTGTAGCGATCGACAAGGGCTTTCTTGACGGCGACGCCTTCCATCACGTTGTCGCGCACGTTCTTGGATGGATCCAGCTGCGGCTCCTGCGGGAGATAGCCCATGCGCACGCCCTTGGCGGCCCAGGCTTCGCCGGTGAAGTCCTTGTCGAGGCCGGCCATGATCTTCATCAGCGTGGATTTGCCCGCGCCGTTGACGCCGACGATGCCGATCTTCGCGCCGGGATAGAACGACAGCCAGATGTCCTTGAGCACCTGCTTGCCGCCCGGATAGGTCTTGGAAAGACCTTTCATGACAAAGACGAATT
>JBQCFD010000267.1:0-6142 GCA_051959625.1 Rhizomicrobium sp. | reverse complement strand
CGAAGGTCTCGTCGCCCACGCTCTTGGGCGACAGGCTGTTGGCGCCCCGATAGGGCGAGCGGAAGCTGGGATGGTACTGCACCACGATCGTGGATTGCGCGTGCAGACTGAGCCAGTCCGGCAAATCATCCGCCTGCGCCGCCGATGCGAGCACAGATGACAATGCTGCGATGACAAGGAGCCCGCGCATCCCGCTTCCCGATGTCCCTGCGCCGCAAACGGTCATAGCACGGAAAGGGTTGCGGGGTTGCGACCGGGGTCAGGAGTATTTTTGCTCCTGCCACCACGGAAAATAGCGCGGCATGTCGGTCGACACCTTGTTCGGGAAACGCGCGGGCCGCTTCTCGAGGAACGCGACGACGCCTTCCTTCACGTCAGCGGACTGGCCGCGCGAATAGATGCCGCGGCTGTCAACTTTGTGCGCTTCCATGGGGTGATCCATTCCGAGACCGCGCCACATCATCTGGCGGATCAGCGCGATAGAGACAGGCGCGGTGTTATCGCGGATTTCTACCGCGAGCTTGTGCGCTTCCGAGAGCAATACGTCCGCATTCACCACCTTGCTGACCAGCCGGCCGTGCAGGGCTTCCTGCGCATCGAAGACGCGGCCCGAATAGCACCACTCCAGGGCCTGCGCGATGCCGACGATGCGCGGCAGGAAGAAGCTCGATGCCGCTTCCGGCACGATGCCGCGACGTGAAAACACGAAGCCGAAGCGCGCATTCTCCGAAGCAATTCGGATATCCATGGCGAGCTGCATGGTGAGGCCGATGCCGACGGCCGGGCCGTTTACCGCGCAGATAACGGGCTTGAGGCATTCATAGATGGCGAGCGTCAGGCGCCCGCCCCCGTCGCGCACGCGCTCATCGCTGTAGTCCACATCCGCGTCCGAGCCGGCATTGCGCTCCGGCCGGTCGCTGCGCTTGCTGGCATCGAAGGTGGAAGCGCCGGCAGACAGATCTGCCCCGGCGCAGAAGGCGCGGCCCGAGCCAGTCACGATGACGGCGCGCACGTCGTCGTCGCCGTTCACTCTGGTGAAGACGTCGATCATCTCCGTCATCATCGTGCCGGTGAAGGCGTTGAGCTTCTCCGGACGATGCAGCGTGAGGGTGAGGATCTGGTCCTTCACCGCAACGAGGATTTCCTTGTAGGGGCCGTAGGTCATGCGCCGTTCTCCGGTTGTGCTGGAGATGACTGTAGGAAACCCACCTTCCCTTGTCATGACGTTCCGCGGCGTAAACCGATGCTGCTTTGGTTCATCTCTTGTCGCCATGGCCGCCCTCGTGGCGGCCATCCATTTTCCAGAGGCCAAGTAACGCTTGCACCGCTTCTGGCAAATGGATGGCCGGGACACGCCCGGCCATGACGAAAGAGGCTAGCTCGCCCGCCGGATATTCTCTTCGTGGCTCTCGAGCATGGCCTTGAAATCGGCGTGCATGCGGTCGTCGCGGACCTTTGGCAGCATCTCGCGCAGTTTCTTCACCACCCAGCCCTGCCCCCGATTGATGAAGGCGATGCGCTCCTTCAGATCGGTGAAAGCGAGGCATTTCTCATAGAACGCGCCGACCTTGGATGATGGCGTGCCATCCAGGTGCGCGATCCATTTCAGCATCATGGCGCACCAGCGCGCTTCGTCCTTCTGGATGTCCCGCAACAGATCGCGCGTGGCGGCGTCCTTCGCTTCGACGGCGGATCGCGCGGTGATGCGCGCGCCGGCGCGTTCGGCTTCCAGAAGCTCGTTGCAGAAAGCAATCAGTTCTTCGCGTGTGGCATAGCCGGCGTATTGGTCGCTGCTCTCGTTCGCGTAGCAGACGGGCGAGGACAATGTTTCTTCCGAGGCGCCGGGCATGACGCTCTGCTTCGGCAACAGGCTTTCGGCTTCCGCCACGATGGCGGTGATGCGCTCCGCGGCGGTGGGAATGTCCGTGATGACGCCTGAGGCTTCGCCGGCATAGAGAGCCATCTTCTCGAATTCGCCTGTCATGTCTTTCAGTGGAGAATCCGTCGAGAACAGCCAGATGGTGCGGGCACCCTCCTTGCCGATGGCTTCGCGATGGCCGTCGAACGGATCGCCGTGCTCGCGCCGCGTGACGGAATTCTCCAGCACGCGCACATACGCACCGCGCGGCCAGTTCAGATGGAAATCCTGCGTGTGCACGGTTGCGCCGGGTTTGGCGGCCACGATGCGCTGCTTGTGATAGTCATGGGCAAAGGACTCCTTCGTCGCCAGCAACGCGGTGCCCAGCACGATGCCTTGGGCGCCGAGATTCAGCATCTCGACGAGGTCGCGGCCGCTGGACATGCCGCCCGCCGCCAGCACGGGGACATCCACGGCCTTCACGACGCCGCGCACGATTTCGGCGCGTGGTATGGTGCCGCGCACATGACCGCCGGCTTCCACGCCTTGTGCGATGATGATCTGTGCCCCCGCGTCTTGTGCGTCTTCGGCTTCGCGCACGCTGCCGACCTGACAGACGACGAGCGCGCCTTCGCCGCGCACCCGTCTCACGAACCCCGCCGAAAAACCCCCCAACCGCCACACGACCGGCACGCGCGCGGCAAGCACGGCGGCGATCTCCGCTTCGAGCAAATCTGGTTTTGTGGCGGCAGGAATGAGATTGACGCCGAAATCGCAATCGGTGGCGGCGCGCACCTTCTCCACTTCCTCGCGGATGGTTTCCGGCGACTCGCGCACCATGCCGAGGAAGCCGAAGCCGCCCGCCTTCGTGACCGCCGTGACGAGTTCGCTGCGCGACGGCCCGCCCATGCCCGCGAGGACGATCGGAAACTCGCAGCCCAGAAGATCGCAGACCGGCGTGTGCAGTTTCATGCCTTCTTCTTCCTGTCCCGTGTCGTCCTCTTCGCCGGCGCCTTCTTTTTCTTCTTCCCGCCCGGCTTGTGCGCCTTCAGATATTCGGCGAGCACGACGGCCTGATTGTGCTTCTCGTCCTTCGCGCCATAGAGAAGCGTGGCGGTGCCCTTCGCTTGCTTGCGGAGCTCGGCTATCGCTTCCCGGTTCCGGGCCAGCTCCTTGCGATATTTGCTGCGGAACGCGCTCCATCGCGGCACCTCGTGATGGAACCAGTTGCGCAGCGCATCGGATGGCGCAACCTCCTTGATCCAGACGTCGATGGCGTTCTTCTTCACCCCTCGCGGCCACAGGCGGTCGACAAGGATGCGCTTGCCGTCGCTGCGCTCGGGCGTCTCGTAGACGCGCTTGACCTTGATCGGCATGAGGCATTCTCCGAGCCGTAATGTTCGCCCATTCGCCCCGGCCGGCGCAACTGGCAGGCCGCGTTGTCGCAGGCGCGCAAAGAGGTATTTTCAATATTTCTTTTATCGCGCGCGGCCTGTAAATTCCCCGCATGGACAATCCCGACCGCAGGCCCATCGACGACCGTATCGGCGAGGACGTTATTCACGCGCTGGTGCATGGCTTCTACGCCAAGGTGCGCAGGGACGAGATGATCGGCCCGATCTTCAACCGGGTCATCGGCGATGACTGGGACACGCATCTGGCGAAGATGTGCGACTTCTGGTCATCAGTGATGCGCATGAGCGGGCGCTACAAGGGCAATCCCATGATCGCGCATATGCGGCTGAAGATGGTGCGGCCGGAGCATTTCCAGCGCTGGCTGGCGCTCTTCGGCGAGACGGCGCGCGAAATGTGCGAGCCCGATGTCGCGGCCCTGTTCATCGGCCGCGCGGAGAACATCGCCAGGAGTTTGCAGCTCGGCATGTTCTTCAAGCCGGGCGCAAAACCGGCGGCCCAGGCGACGCCGTAAGCTGCTCTCTACTATCGAAATTCGTTATGGCCGCCCTTGTGCCGGCCATCCATTTTCCAGAGACGGTGCTCAATTTGGCTAGGCCTCAGGAAAATGGATCACCGGGACAAGCCCGGTGATGACGGTTTGAGGATAGGTCTCGGATGATGCGAGCAAAAACTACGCAATCTCCAGCACCGTCTTACTCAGCCCCTGCCCCGTCAGCGCGAACTGCATCGCCGCGCGCGCTTCCGCGAAGGGAAACCGTTTTCCGGCAACCGGCGCGAGCTTGCCGTCTGCGATCCACGTCAGCAGTTCCTGAAGATGGGCGTTGTATTCCGCCGTCTGGAAGATCGTGTATTGGCGCACATCCACGCCAATGAGCGCAGCGCCTTCATCAAGGTGAGATTGGCCGGAAGCGCGGGAATCTTACCACCGCCGCCCGCAAAACCGATCACGAGATGACGGCCTTTCCATGCGAGCGAGCGGAACGCCACTTCGAACAACGGCCCGCACACCGGATCGAACACCACATCCACCTTGCCAATCTTCTTCAGCCGGTCGCGCCAGCCTTCGGGGTTGGTGTCGATCACGTGATCGGCGCCATGCGCCTTGGCGAACGCGCGCTTCTCTTCCGTCGACGCCGCGGCAATGACTTCCGCGCCCAGCAGCTTGGCGATCTGCACGACTGCAATGCCGACGCCGCCCGCCGCGCCGAACACCAGCACGCGTTCGCCCGCCTTCAATGACCCGCGGTCACGCAGGCCATAAAGCGCGGTCATGTAATTGATGCGGAGCGCCGAGGCTTCCGCGAAACCCAGCCTGTCGGGAATCTTCATCGTCATGAAAGCGGAGAACAATCCCTGCTCCGCAAAGCCGCCGCCGCCGACACCCATAGACAGCACGCGGTCACCGATCCTGAAGCCGCTCGCCTCCGGGCCAAGTGCGTCCACCACACCGGCGACTTCGATGCCGGGAACATAGGGCAGCGGCGGCTTCACTTGATAACGGCCAAGCGCGACGAGCGCGTCAACATAGCCGACACCGCAGGCCTTGATGGCAAGACGCAACTCGCCGCCTTTCGGCTCCGGTGCCGGAAGATCGACGAGCTTGTAATCGTCGATGGAATCGAGCGATTGCGCCTGGAAGGCTTTCATGGATACCCCCAACATCACCTCCCTTGTGAGGAGGTGATTGTTACGCCGCCTGTTTCACCGGCGCGAAGCGGGAATAGAACGTTTGCCCCTTCTCCGCCATTTCGCGCAGGAGCTTGTTGGGCGTGAAGCGTTCGCCATATTTCTTCGCGAAGTCCTCGCATTGCGCCACGAACGCCTTGGTGCCCAGCGTGTCGATGTAGCTGATCGGTCCGCCGGTGAAGGGCGCGAAGCCCCAGCCGAGGATCGCGCCGACATCGGCGTCGCGCGGATCGGTGATGACGCCTTCCTCGAAGCACTTGGCCGCTTCCAGCGCTTGCAGCGTGAGAAAGCGATGCTTCATCTCGTCCACATTGGCGTCGGTCTTCCAGGTCCGGCTGGCAACCAGCTCCGGCCAGATGCGCAGGCGTTTGCCGCTCGCATCGTAATCGTAGAAACCCTTGCCGTTCTTGCGGCCGAGGCGTCCGTTCTCCTCGACCACCCACATCAGGAATTTCTCGGAATCGTCCGGCGGGGTATTCACGCCCAAATCCTTCTTGGTCTGGCGCATCACCTTCAGCGGCGTGTCGAGGCCGACGGAGTCCAGCACTTCCAGCGTGCCCATCGGCATGCCGGACATGCGGCCGACATTCTCGATCATCGCCGGATGGATGCCGTCCGCCAGCATCGCCATGCCTTCGCGTGTGTAGGTGCCGAAGCAGCGCGAGGTATAGAAGCCGCGCGCGTCGTTCACCACGATCGGCGTCTTCTTGATCTTCTGCACATAGTCCATCGCCACGGCGAGCGCGTGATCGTTGGTCTTCTTGCCGCGGATGACCTCGACAAGACCCATGCGATCCACCGGCGAGAAGAAATGCACGCCGATGAACAGCTCCGGTCGGTCGCTCGCTTCCGCAAGACCGGTGATCGGCAGCGTGGACGTGTTCGAGCCGAACACGGCGCCCTTCTTCAACACCGCGCAGGCTTTCTTCGTCGCTTCGGCTTTCACGGCGCGATCTTCGAACACCGCTTCCACCACGAAATCGACATCCTTCAGCGCGCCGAAATCCGCCGTCGCCTTGATATGCGACAGCACCTCAGCCTTCTTCTCCGGCGTGGATTTGCCCTTGGAGATGGCCTTGTCGAGGATTCCGGCGACATGGTCGTAACCGGCCTTCGCCTTTTCTTCCGTCGTGTCGATCAGCACCACATCGATGCCCGCCGCGGCGGAGACATAGGCAATGC
>JBQCFD010000266.1:0-2196 GCA_051959625.1 Rhizomicrobium sp. | reverse complement strand
CAGCGTGCTCAACAACTCGTCATTCGCCCAGGCTTTGTACTGGAACAGGCGGAGCAGGGTATCGCGCATGCCGTTGCCTTTCGCTGTCTTGCAAACTAGAATATGAGCAATAACTCGCTTTTTGATACTCGCATTGGAAAGCCGGCGAAATGGCGCCCAAACCGCTTACAAAACCCCGCAAAGACGCCTCCCAGTAGCGTTCGCGCGCGACCGTGGACGCGCTGGTCGGCGCGACCGCTCGCATTCTCGTCAAGGACGGATTCGACAAGGCGAGCACCAACCGCATCGCCGAGGTGGCGGGCGTGAGCATCGGCTCCCTCTACCAGTATTTCCCCAGCAAGGAATCGCTCGTCGCCGCGGTGATCGCGCGGCACCAACGCGACATCCTGCAAAACGTCCGCCGCGAACTGGCCGAAGCGATGGGCCTGCCGCTGGCGAAATCGGTGCGAAAGCTGGTGAGCGCCGCGGTGAAGGCGCACCGTGTCGATCCCAGGTTGCATCGCGTGCTGGCGGAGCAGATTCCGCGTGTCGGCAAGCTGGAGGACGTAGGCACGTTCAACCGCGAGAATTACACGCTGTTCCGGGACTATCTCGAGACGCACCGGGATGAGCTTTCCGTCGACGATCTGGAACTGGCGTCCTTTGTCTGCGTGACCGCCGTCGAAGCTTTGACGCACAGCGCCGTGTTGTCGGAGAAGCTCTCGGACAGGGCGATGGATGCGCTCATCGATCACACCACGCGCCTTATCGTCAGGTACCTGAAAAACTAGCTCAATATTCCAGCGCCATCGCTTCGATCGTCTGCGGTTCCGACGTCAGCGCGATCTCGGTGATGAGGCCGTCTTCGATGGTGAATTCGAACACCGCGATCAACCGGCCGCCTATCGGAACGACGAGACCGGGATTGCCATCCACGGACGCCAGCCGCGCGGTTGTCGCCCGTCCGCGGAACATGCTGGCCACATGTTCGCGGCCGCGTGTCTCCGGTCCGAGCAATGGCGGCGCGCCCTGGCCGGCGCGCGCGGCGCTCAGCGCGATCGCCGCTGCGTCGGCGCGCACGACGACGCCGGGATCGAGCACGGCGAGCAGGGCGGAGAAATCGCCGCCGCGCGATGCGGTCAGAAATGCATTCACGACCTCGCGTTGCCGCTGCCGATCGGTCTGCGACACCTCGGGCTGGCCCTGCACGCGGCGGCGTGCGCGGCTGGCGAGCTGGCGTGTCGCGGCGGGTGAGCGGCCCACGATGCGGGCGATGTCTTCGAAGGGCAGGCTGAACATGTCGTGCAATACGAACGCCACGCGCTCGGGCGGCGAGAGCGTGTCGAGCACCGCCAGCATCGCCATGCCGATGGAGCCGGCGAGGGCCATCTCGCGCTCGGCGTCGCCGTCATCCGCTACCGCTTCGGCCTCGCGGCCGATGGCTTCTTCGTGGCGCATCTTGCGCGTGCGCAGAAGATCGAGGCACACGCGGCCCACGACCGTGGTGAGCCATCCCGTCAGGTTCTCCACTGCGCCGGAATCGGTCCGCGAAAGCCGCAGCCACGCTTCCTGCACCGCGTCGTCCGCTTCGCTGCGCGAGCCGAGCATGCGGTAAGCCACCGCGCGCAGATGATCGCGGTTGGCCTCGAATTTCTGCGCCAGAAGTTCCGTCTCGCCCATGCGTCACATTCCGTCCGTCTCGTCCGTCGTAGGGATGACGAATGACGTCAACCCGATGTGACAGGAGATAGGCATGTTGCAACCCAGAATGAAGAATCCGGCCGCGTTGGTGCCGGGATCCCTGCAGGCGATCCAGGCGCTGATAGCGGCCGTGCATAAGGCGGGAGTGCCCTCCAAGGTGCTTCATCTCGCCCATCTGCGCGCAAGCCAGATCAATGGCTGCGGCTTTTGCGTCGATATCGGCACCAAGCACGCCAAGCAGGATGGCGAAACCGATGAGCGGCTTCACGCCGTCGCCGGCTGGCGCGAGGCGCCGTATTTCTCCGATGCGGAACGCGCGGCGCTGCTGCTCTCCGAAGCGATGACGACACTCGACAGCCGCGATCCGGTTCCGGATTCGGTGTGGGAGAACGCGACGAGGCACTTCAATGAGAAGCAGCTCGGTGCGCTGGTGCTGTGGATCTCGCTGGTGAACCTGTTCAACCGCGCCAATATCGCCACGCGGCAACTGGCGGGTACGCCGTTGCCGAAATGATC
>JBQCFD010000265.1:0-4034 GCA_051959625.1 Rhizomicrobium sp. | reverse complement strand
GCAGCTTCCTGCGCATTGAATACTGCCAGGACATGGCGGGTTTCTATCTCGAGCCGCACACCGATGTCGGCGCGAAGCTGGTCACGATGATGATCCATCTTTCGCGCGAGCCCGGTTCGGAGAACTGGGGCACCGACCTTTATCGCCCTGGCGGGGCTCACGCCTGCCGCATCCGCTCGGCCTTCAACAGCGGCTATCTCTTCGTGCCGGGCAGCGACACCTGGCACGGCTTTGAGCCGCGCGCTATTTCCGGCGTTCGCCGTTCGCTCATCGTCAACTATGTAAAGCCGGAGTGGCGCTCGCGCCATGAGCTCGCGTTCCCTTATACCCCCGTCGCCTGAAGCAGCGGCAAAGACACGCAATCCGCGCGTCCGGGTTTTCGGCTAGGACGTTGCCGGGCCCGTTTCGCGTGCAACATGCTTCTTCCCGCCTTCTACATTCTCACCGCCGCCGTGCTGATCGGACTGGGTCTGGCGCTGTTTCATCTGGGAATCCTGCCGTGGCGATCCTGGATGGTGGGTCTGATCCATGCCCTGCTGGCGCTTACCGGGCTTGTGCTGCTGATCGCCGCGCTGGGCGGCCCGGCGCGCGGGGCGGAATACGGCGTGCAATCCTTCGGCCTTATCGCGACGGCGCTGGGCTATATCGCCTTCGCGATCGGGCTGGTGGTGGCCGGCCTGCAGATCCTCGCGAAGAAGAGCGTTGGCTGGCTCATCGGCGCGCATGTCACCCTCGGCATCGCGGCCTATTTCATCCTGATGACCTATGTCGCCTTCGGCTGAGCGTTCAGTCTTCCGTCAGTTCCGGCACGCCGGCGCCGATATCGAGGAAGCGGAATTGCGTGGCGGTGTCGAGCGCCAGTCCGCGCGCGGTGGGAAGCGCGCCCTGCACCAGGATGTCCATCAGCCCGACATGGCAGAGAAGAAGCGGAATGCCGTCGTCGCCCGCGCCCAGCGGGAAGGCGGTCACTTCGATGAGTTGGCCATAGCCGCGCGCGTTGTGCAGCGGCGCGATCTGCCAGAGCCCGCAGGGCAGCGAAGCCATCAGCTCGCCCGTCATGCGCGCGCCTTCGCGATATTCCGGCGCGAGAAATTCCAGATGATCGACGCCCCCGAGACTCTGTCCCGCGATCTCCTGGTAGCGCTCGCCGGCAATGCGGATGCGCATGCCTTCGCCGCCGGGATGCGGCGCCTCCATCAGGACGAGATCGCGAATGAAGCGCGCAGCGCGCGCCGGATTGAAAACATTGCGCGCCGGGATCAGGGATGCGCCGCGCAGGGCGCGCCAGAAATCCTCGAAGGCAAGGCTCTGCGCCGAGCGCGTGAATGCGCGCGCCGCCGCCAGAATTTCCTGCGTGTTTTCCACCATCCCCATCGCTGAAATGTGCGGCAGGTCCGGTTAAAGCCGGGTGTCCTTGCTTTCGGCCGATATGTCCCCAAATGAGAACGCGGGAGGCTCACCATGCTCGCACTTTCCCGCCGCGCGTTCGGCGCATCGGCACTTGCCTTCGCGGCAGCACCGGCTTTCGCCGGCGGAGTCGCGCCGCCGGCCTTCAGGGCCGCCGCCATCGGCAGCGGACTCCGGCTGAACTATGTGGAGCAGGGGCAGGGTTCGCCGCTGATTTTCGTTCATGGGTCGCTCAGCGACTACACCTATTGGAAACCACAATTTCCGTACTTCACGCCGGACCATCGCGTCATCGCCTACAGCCGCCGCTACAACTGGCCGAACCACAATCCGGCGCGCCCGGACTACTCGGCCATTGCCGACGCCGACGATCTTGCGGCGTTCATAGACACGCTCAAGCTCCGGAAGCCCGTCATCGTGGGTCATTCTTACGGTGCCCTGACCGCGCTTTTCTTCGCCGTACGGCATCCGGATATCGCTCGCGCTCTGGTGCTGGCGGAAGCGCCGGCGGTGTCGCTGCTCGAACACATCGAAGGACCTGACGCGGCGAAGGGCAAAGCCATGTCGGCGGACATCGAGGCGAACATGGTAGCGCCCATGCGCGCCGCCTTCGCGAAGGGCGAGCGGGAGAAAGGCGTCGCCATCTTCATCGACTATGTCTATCGCGATCCGCACAAATGGGATTCCTTCTCCGCGGCGGACAAGGCCGACACTATGAAGGATGCGCATGAATGGGATGTGATGATGACGGCGGGCAAGCTGTTTCCGGCCATCGCGCCGGAAAGCGTACGCGCCATCAAAACGCCGGTACTGATGTTCTCCGGCGCACAGTCTTATCCGTTCCTCGGCGTCATCGATGCGCAGATCGCGCGATTGTTGCCGCATGTACAACGCTTCATCATTCCCGGCGTGGGCCACCAGATGTGGTTGCAAAAGGGCGATTTCTGCCGCGCCCAGGCTTCTGCGTTCCTCAAACGGCTTCCTGCCTGAGGAACCCGCGGTGGCGGCGTTTTCTAAAGCAAATTTAAGGGCTTCGCGGACCGGTTTTTCTTGCATCGAATGTCTCGCGGCATAAATTTCATGCGGTGTCTTCAACCTCAGCGGAGACAGTAATGCGTAAACTCCCTCTCCTCCTTCTGGCCGGCGCCATGGCGCTCGGCGGAACCGCGGCCTTCGCCGCAAGCAATGATGTCCACCACATGAACGTGCGGCTGCCGGATGGCGGCGTCGCCAGCATCGAATACACCGGCAACGTCGCGCCCAAGGTCAGCGTGACGCCGATGACGCAGGCCGAGTTCGATGCCTTCGCGCCGGATGCCGCGCTCATGCCCGTGAGCTTCGCGCGCATCCAGGCGGACATGGACCGCCAGATGAATGCGATGCTCGAGCAGGTGAACGCCATGAATGCCTATATGGCCCAGGCCTTTGCCCAGGCGAACGCGCCCATCGAGGCCACCTTGAACGGTGTTTCGCCGGATGGCGCCAACGCCGCCACGCTCGTCTCCACCGCCAATGGCGGAAACTTCTGCGCCCGGTCGGTCGAGGTGTCGATCGTGAACGGCAAGAAGAATGTCGTGCGGCATCAGGCCGGCAATTGCGGCGCCTCCACCGCTGCTGCCGAGCATGCCCCGGCGCACCACGGCGATCGGATCTAAGCCCGTTCCCGATCGCGGTTGTGGAAAAGACGGTTCTCCGGAGCCGTCTTTTTCATTTGGCGAAGCGATAGACGCCGCCGGTGCGCAAGGACGTATCCTTGCGGTCGCCGAAATCCGGCACGTCGTATTCCACGACAAGCTCCAGCCGGTCGCGCGGAAGATGCGCGCGGCCGATATCGCCGGTGAGCACGACCTTGCCGGCCGCGAGGCAGCGCGCGGCGAAAGCCTTCAGGCGGATCGAAACGTCCTCGTGATAAAACAGGTCGCCGATGGCGATAAGGTCCACATCCGGCACGGCGCCGTCCAGGATGTCGCCGCGGAGCGTTTCCACCGCGGCCCCGTTCGCTTCGGCGTTCAATGCTGCCGCGGCGATGGCGTTCGCGTCGATGTCGTTGGCTATCGACCGGCGCGCGCCCGCTTTCGCCGCCGCGATGGCGACCACGCCGCCGCCGGTCCCGACGTCGAGCACGCGCAAGTCCTTCACGCTGTGGGGGCGGTCGAAGAAATAGCGCGCCAGCAATGCCCCGCCGGGCCACAGATACGCCCAATAGGGAGTCTCGTTCAGTGCCAGCCGCGAAAGCCCGCTGCCCGGATGCGCGAGATAAAGCATGATCTCGGGCAGCAGCGGCGGACGCTGGAGCGCGAGATTGGCGCGGATGAAGCCGGCGATGTCGGTGGCCATCGGGCACGAGTGTAGAGAAAGAACCGGCGATTCTCTTATTTCCTTTCATAGGAATACTTGACAGCGGGTCTTGCGCGCCCTAAATTAGAACATAAAGGGAACATGAGCCGGAGAAAGGCGACAATTCCGGGTATGAGCAGGAGGGGGAGGGGCACCGCATGAAAATGAACAACGAATACCCCGGGCCCAAAAGACGCCGCGGCGGGCAGCCGGGAAACCGCAACGCCGTCAAAACCGGGCGGCATACCGCCGAGATGCGCGCGCTGCGCCGGCGGGCGCGGATGCTGGTC